>METF01000262.1:0-8086 GCA_001771235.1 Candidatus Zhuqueibacterota bacterium RBG_16_48_16 | reverse complement strand
AAAAACCGGATGCCTGGTATTTTTTATGGTGGATGCTCGGCGTTTTTTTTTACGGCACAGGCACGCTTACCGAAAGCCTGACCACCCTGCTCGGCTGGAGTCCGCTGCTCTTTCGCTCCTGGTACATAACCGGCGCTCTTTTGGGCGGCGCGCCGCTCGCCCAGGGCACGGTCTATCTGTTCTTTTCGGATCGAACCGCGCACAGGCTCGCTTTCGCTTTAGCTCTGACCATAATATGCGTCTCCGTATTGGTGCTGCTCTCCCCGCTTGAGGTGAGCAAGGCCGAGCCATACAGACTATCGGGCGCTGTGCTCGAATGGCAATGGCTCCGCCTGTTCACGCCGATCATCAACCTTTACGCCTTTATTTTTCTTGTCGGCGGGGCATTTTGGTCGGCCTATAAATACCTCCGAAAAGGCAAACCTTTCAAAAGCCGTTTCTGGGGAAATCTTTTTATTGCGGTGGGCGCATTATTGCCCGGCATTGGCGGCGGCTCGGCCAAGGCCGGATTTGTCGAAGTGCTTTACATAACGGAATTGATCGGCATTGTGCTGATTTGGACGGGATATAGAATCATCCATAAATCGACGGCCGGTTCGGTTTATGCGAAGCAGCAAAAAGATGAATTTCATAACGGGGGAAAATCGTAAAAATTTACGTCACCTTTTTCCACAGGATTAAGGATAAGGGGAATTTTAGTTTCTGTCATTTTTCCTTTTTCTAAGCAAAGTAAAGGTCAAAAATTTCATCTCCATTTTTCAGATCGCCCCCTTGTTCGCTCATGACCGAGATGGTAGAAGAAATTCCCCCTGATACCGCTCGAGTATTCTTTCACTTCAGGTTATCTGCCGGATATATTTTACGGCGGTCGATACGCCATTCATCCGGCGTTTTTGCCAGTTTGTCGGAAATCTGTTTTAAATAATAACCAAACTACTATCTTCGGTAAGTACCCAAGACCAAATAGGCAGCGATTCAGCCGCCAAGTCACAAAGCCACTCAGGAGCACAAAATATCTATTATGACAGAGCTTCCCAAGCTTGAATCCTGATCTTTGATCCAGCGCAATTTTTGTTCGCCGGCCAGCGGAGAGAAAATCTTTGTGAGCCTTCGTGTCTTTGGGACTTTGTGGCAGATAGCGGAACGGTTGCCTGAAAAGTCCTGCGATGAGAGAAAAAAACAAAACAAAAAAAGGAGTGAGCCATGAGCGAAAAGGTATTGCGTCGACTGTTTTTAAAACAGAGCGCCCTGCTGGGCGGTGTGTTGTTATTTCCAACATCGGTGCAGCGAAGAGCATTAGCACATCCACAAGATAAAGATGCTGCATCGGATAGCAGGTTGCCGATAAACGAAACCCTGAAAACCCTGGCCAGCCTGAGGACCACGCACGGCAATTTCAAGAACCAGCCCATTCCCGACGCCCACATCGAACAAATTCTGCAATCCAGTCTGCGGGCGGCGAACGCTTCGAACCTGCAGAGCTATTCCATCATCATCGTCAAAGACCCGGACAAGATGAAAAACGTATGCGGCTATGCCGGCAGTTGCATGTTGCTGTATTGCGTCGATTTCACCCGCTTGAAGGCCAGCGCTGAGTCTCTCGGACTCCCCTACTATCCCAATGGCATAGAAGGCTTTGTCACAGCCAGCACCGGCAGCGCCCTTGCCGTGCAATCCGCCGTCGTCGCCGCCCGGTCGCTGGGCATCGATTCGTTGACGACAAACGGCATTCATCGCGGAAACATGCAGCGCGTGTGGGATATTCTGGAGCTGCCCGAAACCCATTGTTTTCCCCTGATTGCCCTGGTTCTGGGATACGCCACTGAAGAACCGTCATACCAAATGGGCCGGCTCGATGGGCCCGGCGTGGTGCATTATGAAAAATATCAAAAATTGACAGATGAGCAAGTGGCTGCAATAACGGCAAAGTATGACGACAAGAATCAGCATCTCGGTCTAAACAACGATTGGGATAAAAACGGCCACAAGCATTACCAGGACTGGCTCCATAAAGAATGGATGCGAGGCGGCAAGCCGTTGGAAAAAGAGAGCCAGATGTTCAAGCTGCTGAAACGAAGCAGGTTTGTTGATCTGCAGACGATATAAATTGATGAATAATAAATCTATGTGAGAGGCAAAAAAATGAATACATTGAAAAGCATTATATCGTTCAGCTTTATTTTTCTGAGCCAGATTTTAATTGCTCAGGAAAACGCAATCATTCCTGATTTGACAAAAATTGTTACCGGAGAAGGTTGGCAGGTCATTAATCGCGAAGCAAAAATCATTGAAGAAAATGGCCAACAGATTATCCAATTCAAAGCGACGAACCAGCAAGGCGGCGTCGCATGGCTGGAGGATTTGGAATTTACCAATGGGGTCATTGAAGTGGATATAAAAGGAAAAAATGTAAAGGGTGGCAGCTTCGTGGGAGTTGCATTCAGAGTAGCGGATGATACAACATACGACGTCATTTATTTCAGGCCTTTTAATTTTGGACCGCAGGATAATTCCAAAGGCCGCAGCGTTCAGTACATATCGCATCCGGTGCATACCTGGTACAAGTTACGAGAGGAGCATCCAAGACAATATGAAAATTCCGTGAATCCGGCGCCGAATCCGGATTCTTTTTTTCATGTAAAAATTATCGTGCAAAAACCCAAGGTCAGCGTCTATGTGAACGACAACCAGGAGCCGAGCCTGGTTGTTGACGAGCTGTCAGATAGAACGGGCGGCAAGATAGGCCTATGGATGGATTATATTTCAGACGGCTCTTTTGCCAATTTAAAGATAATACCGGCAAAAAATCCAGAGTAGACCAGGGGAGAGATTGATTATGGCTTAATAATTTGTATCAAACATAACGTTCTCACTATTATTGACTATAGACGCGCCCATGAGATCATAGATTACCAAATCACAGGAGGCGTCTCAAGGTTATAAAACTTGATGATACAATATGAAAACGAGCGCTAGGCAAACCCGATTTCTCATTGTTTTATTCTCTTTATCTTGTTTTGTATTCGGACAATCAATATTTAATGAGGCAGACATTACCGAACTGTTGGCCGATAGAGATTTTAGCGGTACTGTATTGATCGAGAAAAACGGTGCAACAATCTATCACAAAAGTTTTGGCCTGGCCAACCGCCAATTCAATATTGCAAATACAAATGCAACAAGATACCATATAGCATCCATAACAAAATTGTTTACATCGGCGCTCATTTTCCAGCTATATGACATGGGAAAAATAGATCTGAACAAACCGATAAAAACGTACTTGCCGGAATATAAAGGAGAAGGCGCTGAAACAATTACTATTGATCAACTTCTGACTCATACATCGGGAATAAAAAACTGCGAAGAAATCGGATCTGATGTTGAGGTATTAAGACTGCCCAACTCAATAGATGATATAGTAAAAGGATATTGCAGCGGGGAGCTTGTATTTCAACCGGGAACACGATTTTCATATAATAATGCAGATTATATTATTCTGGGAAAAATTATTGAAAGGCTATATTATGATAAATCCTTCGAACGGGTTTTGTCGGAAAAGATACTGCAGCCTTTAGAAATGGAAAATACAGGAATGATAGAGCCAGACGGTTCCATCATAACCAACCTGGCAAACGCCTATTTGTGGGACAGAAATGCAAATGAATACAAAAATAATCCACCATTAATCCTCGGAAATTACTTTTCATCAGGAGCAATGTATTCTACATCAAATGACTTGCTAAAATTCTCGAATGCCCTGTTTCACGGAGGACTTTTAAGCGACAATGCGCTTGAATTAATGTTACAAACATCATCTGTAGCCAAATATTGGGCTCACGGACTTGAGGTTCTTTCCCTAAGAATGAAAGACAAGGAGCTTAAATCGGCGTACCGACAAGGAGGATGCCAGGGAATGAATACATCGCTAAATTATTTTTTTGATGAGGACTTGACAATCGTCATTTTAGCTAATACTGATAAAATTCCCAGCCAGGAATTTAAGGAGTTAAACAAAGCAATAGCAGAAATAATCATGAATTAATATAAACTGCACACAATATAAACCATAGCGGGGGCGAAAGTTTGTGAAGCCGATGGATAAGGAAAGCCAGATATTCAAGCTGCTGAAACGAAGGCATATTCCGTTGGTAGCGCGACGCTGCATTGTTGCCGCAGACGGTGTCTACATGGAGGAATTAAGAATATGAAAAATACCATGATATATGTTTGGACAATCCTGGGGCTTGTTATTTTGTCCACCGTGGCTGAAATGACGAGTTATCCTCTGTTCCGAGCGCCTGCTCCCGCGGGCTTTGGCACCAAAGAGGTAGTTATCCTTTTTCTGTTAAAAATCTTATTTGACTCTGACTTTATCCTTATGTTCCGATTATCCAGAGGGTCTAAACTTGCAGAAAATGGCCCTCTTTACGGGCTTCTGTGGTTTTTAGGATTCTCGGTGCCGAGTGAAGTCGGTTTTTGGCTGGTTTTCAAATATAAAGTTGCTATAGTTTATGCCGGCTTGTTGTCCGGTCTGGTAACTTTCCCGCTAAAGGGATGGATAGTGAAAAAAATTAAACTGCCTTGAACATATGAAATCAGCAGAGCTGGCATTTATTTACAGATTTTTAAAGTAGGATACTATGTTGTTAGGCATCAAAAACAATCAAAAAAGGAGGAAGTCATGAAACGATTATCTGTTCTCTTTGTTTTATTCGGCATTCTTGTCTCATGTACCAAAAATGCTCCTAAAGTACTTCTCTTCATACGGGCTGGATCACCACAGTTAGAGTATATGCTTACCAAAGAAGTCGGTACCATGAGAGTAATACTCGAACGATCCGGTTTCGAGGTCACGATTGCAACAGTATCCGGTGAAGTCCTAAAAACGGATTCGATAACTGTGACGCCTCATATTAAGTTAGGCAATGTAAATATTGCCGATTATGCAGGTTTCATTTTACCATGCATGGCCAGCGATTCCACACATTCAGAAACGGTCGCTTTTGTCAGGGAGGTGGTAAAACAAGGGAAACCCATAGCGACTCAGCTCGGTTCAGTAGTAACTCTGGCCAGAGCAGGCGTTCTTCACGGTAAAAAGTTTGCCTTTCCCGAAGAGAAAGACATTAACGCAAAACTGTATCCAGAATTGAATGATGGCATTTATAGTGGAAAAGGCGTTGTTCAAGATGGAATCATTATTACCTCCGGAACCTGTCCCTGGATGGAGAAAACGATGGGCTATAAAGATGGTACTGACGAACTGACTCGAGCATTAATCAGTACGATAAGGGCAACAACTAAATAGAAATATGTGATAAGGGCGTTTCTTGGACTGCCAGCAGTAAACGCTTTCGAAAGCATCTGGGGGAAAAAGGGCAAATGGTGGTTGCATGTTGTTTTGTACGGTTATATATTTAATGCGTCGTAGAATTAAATAACAGGTGTCAACGTGCAAAAAATAAAAATCACCTATGATTCTCTATTGGATGCCATTCTTGCCCTGGCCAAACGTCTCAGAATCAATGAGGAGCGCTATCACCTATCATCCGAAGACTTTTTTGACAAATATACAAAAGGTCTGCTTGACGACCGTATAGACTTTGTCGAATGGTCTGGTGATTATCAAAATTTTCTTTTTCTCAAGCCAGAGTTGGAGGATCGCTCGAGTCTTGCTGCATGAATAATATCTGATCTATTGTGAATATGAAAAACATCAAATGGTTCCTGCTCATTCTCGCCTGGCAGGTCATCGGCTTTGTGGTGGCGATGATCGTTTCCATCCCCATGGGGAATTTCCACTATTTCGTTCATGATCTGATCTTGTGTCTGACCTTCACCAACACCGCCGGCATCCTCGGCTCGCTGGTGGTGATTCTATACATCCAAGTGATCAGGACCATCTCCCTGCCCAGGATTCTTCAGCTCATGGCACTCATATTGGGCCTGGCCATATCCGTTTTTGTCGCCTGGAAACTGGCGCAATGGATCGGCGGCTATATCTGCGGCCTGGATCAGTACCAGGTGCAGCGCTGGCACCTGGCGATCCTGATCGTCGATTTTATCATCATGGCCGTCGTCTGCCTGTTCGCCATTCTCCTGGCGTTGTATGAAAAGCTCGCCCACAACCTGGAAAAGAAAATCCGTGAAAATGAAAAACTGACAAGACTTCAAATTGAATCCAAGCTCTCGCTTCTCCAGTCGAAAATCAACCCCCATTTTTTATTCAATACCTTGAACACCATGCTCGACGTCATCAGGCGCGATCCGCCGCGGGTGGAAAAAATGATCCTCAACCTCTCCGATATTTACCGCCGGACGCTGACCATGCCGGACAGCGCCCTTGTGGATCTGCAGGATGAAATAAAACTGGTCGAAGAATATCTGGAAATCGAAAAGATGCGGATGGGCGACCGGCTCCGCTATTCCATCGATGTGAAAGACAATTTGGGACACGTTAAAATACCGCCCATGATGCTGCAAATCCTCGCCGAAAATGCGATTAAGCACGGATTGTCGCCCAAGAAAGAAGGCGGCATGGTGAACATTTCTGTTTCCCGGTCGGACGACGGGTTACTTCTCGAGGTCACCGACACCGGCGTTGGCATCGATGAAAAAAAAGCCCGAAGCGGGTTCGGGTTGTACAGCATTCAGGAGCGGCTTAAACTGACTTATGAATCCGCTAAAATGGAAATTACCCGGGTTGCGGAAGGCGGGACCAAGATAGGGATCCTTATCCCGCAAATCGATTAGATATAAACTGGAACCACTAATTACACCAATTTCACGAAAGAGGTGTACAAACTTCCAACATCTCGAAGACTTTGAAAGTCTGGTTTAAATCCTTGAATGCAAATTCGTGAAATTAGTGGTCCATATTTTCTCAAAATGAACTCGTTAAAGCAATCGCGCTTATGCCCAATTCCTATCAATCATCTCAACTGATACGGGCCGTCCTTGTCGAGGATGAATTGCCGTCCCTCGAGCGGCTGAAATCTTTGCTGGGCGCTTTTGATGACATCCACATCGTTGGTGAAGCTGCGGATGGGCCGTCGGCCATCGATGTGATCGACGAACAAAGACCGGACCTGGTTTTTTTGGATATTCAACTGCCCGTTTACACCGGTTTCCAGGTGCTTGAAAAAATCTCCCACAAACCGCACATCATCTTTGTCACCGCCTACGACCAGTATGCCATCAAGGCGTTCGAGGAAAACGCGGTGGATTATCTGCTGAAACCCATGTCGCCCGAGCGCCTGGCCTCGGCGATAACAAAAGCCCGGCGGCGCACCCAGCCGGTGAGCCGTGAGCTAATCCAATTATTACAATCCGCGGTGAATAAATCGGGCTACCTTGAGCGTTTTACAGTCAAGATCGGTGATGAGGTTCTGCTGCTTCCGCAGTCCGAGGTGGTCTGGTTCCAGGCAGAGGACAAGTATGTTTTCCTTCACACCTACGACCGCGAGTACATCTATGACGCAACGCTCAAGCAGCTTGAAAAGGCTCTCGATCCCGCACGGTTTATTCGCATCCACAAAAGCCTCGTCGTTTCCATTGCCGGGATCGACAAGCTGAAACGCGCCTTTAGCGGCAAATACAAGATTCACCTCAAAGACGCAAAAAAATCGGCCTTCGAGATCGGCAGGACGTTTCTGCCCAATGTTCGCAGCGTCCTGGACTTTTAACCGCCGCCAATCACTGGGTAAGCCTGTTGTCCGTCTTGATAGTATCTTAAGAAGCGCGATCAAGATCAAATTTTTAAAATCAAGCATAAAAATGACAGAGCAAAATGCAAAATTATTTTTGAATTTTGCTTTGTCATCTTGCATTTTGATATTTGACTTTTGAATTAAGAATTGTTCCTCTTAAATTTTGTGAGTCATTTAAATACACTGTAATCGATCACTTTCAGATGATTCCCCGTGTCTATTCAGCCACCAAGTCGCAAAGCCACTAAGGAACACAAAAAATCTTTGTGAACCTTTGTGTCTTCGAGTCTTCGTGGCAGAAAAATTACGATACCTGAATAGATTACGATTCCCCTACAAACCATCAGGAGATATCATGATTCAACGCATTTTACATA
>METF01000261.1:5410-10794 GCA_001771235.1 Candidatus Zhuqueibacterota bacterium RBG_16_48_16 | reverse complement strand
GACAGCCCTTTCGATTGTAGAAACTTGTCCAGTTCTTCTTCGGAAAAAAACCCTTCGTGGCGGAAGACTTCCTTTTCATTTGCATCCAGGAACACCTGGGTGGGTATGAGCCGGATGCCGTATTGTCGTGCATAGTGCTGCTGTTCGGGTTTCCAAACATCATAAAAGACAACCTTAAGCTGATCGCCATATTTTTTTTCTGCGGATTTCATCACCGGTTGCATCATCCGGCAGGGGATACAATTCACCGAACCCAGCTCGATGAAGGTGATTTTTGCTTTTTGAGTCTCTTTTTTTACTTCTTGTGTCGTGGTGTTGCCCTGATTTTCCTTTGCCAGGGAATTATTTTCCCGGCCGCAAGAACAAAGGAGCACAACAATTGAGAAAAAGAAAGCAAGTCGGATCGTTAGCAATTTTCTCATTTTTTTCTCCACATAATTTTCATCTTTTAAATTTGCTATTTAGCCCGGTATGCCGCTTCTGTCACCGGCTCAACTCCTGCCATTTCATGCCTGAAATATTTTCTTTGGAAATACAGCGCCACATTCACCAGCATGATCAGCACCGGTACTTCCACCAGCGGGCCGATGACCGTGGCAAAGGCAGCCGATGAATTGATCCCGAATACGGCGATGGCCACCGCAATGGCCAGCTCAAAATCGTTGCTGCCAGCGGTAAAAGCCACTGTGGTGGTTTTGGCATAAGGCGTTCCGATTTTTTTGGCCAAAAAGAAGGTGACAAAAAACATAAACGCAAAATAAATGGAATAGGGAATGGCTACCCGAATCACATCCAGCGGCAGCTCGATGATCTTTTCGCCTTTCAGCGAGAACATCACAAAGATGGTAAACAGTAATGCGATGGGCGTTAAAACAGATATTCGTGGAATGAATCGTTTAAAATACCATTCGCTTCCTTGCACTTTTCGCAGAATCGTGCTGGATAAAAGACCGCCCAAAAAGGGAATGCCGAGATAGATCAGCACGGTTACTGCGATTTCGCCGATGGAAACTTTAACAATGGTGCCGCTCAAGCCAAACAGCGGCGGTAAAATCGTGATAAAGATAAATGCATACACCGAATAGAGAAACACCTGAAACAGGGCATTGAATGCCACCAGTCCGGCAGCCAGCTCCGAGTCGCCTTTTGCCAGGTCGTTCCACACCAGCACCATGGCGATGCAGCGCGCCAGTCCCACCAGAATGACGCCGACCATCATCTCCGGTTTATCCGGTAATAGAAGGATTGCCAGGAAAAACATCACAAAGGGACCCACAATCCAGTTTTGCACCAGGGAGATGCCCAACAGCTTCAGGTTTTTGAAAACTTTCGGCAGCTCCTCGTAGCGCACTTTGGCCAGCGGCGGATACATCATCAAGATCAAGCCGATGGCAATCGGAATATTCGTCGTCCCGGATTTGAACTGATCCCAGAATCCGGCAATGGAAGGAACTCCATACCCGGCAATAACACCGATAAACATGGTGATAAAGATCCACAATGTTAAATAGCGGTCGAAAAACGACAGGCGTCTGCTTACCGATTGCGTCATAGTATTTTCTCCTGAATTAGGTTATATCCAAAGTTTTTATTCTGCCACAGAGGCACAGAGAACACAGAGAAAACCGTTCTGTAATTTTCCCGATTTCTGAGTTCTCCGTGACTCTGCGGCGGATGTGCCGGATTGCTGCCTTGAATTTTATGCACGATTCCGCCTTCGTTCCTGTTCATATCATAAGCTCCCAAAGATCAAACCTGATAACACCGATAAACATGGTGATAAAGATCCACAATGTTAAATAGCGGTCGAAAAACGACAGGCGTCTGCTTACCGATTGCGTCATAGTATTTTCTCCTGAATTAGGTTATATCCAAAGTTTTTATTCTGCCACAGAGGCACAGAGAACACAGAGAAAACCGTTCTGTAATTTTCCCGATTTCTGAGTTCTCCGTGACTCTGCGGCGGATGTGCCGGATTGCTGCCTTGAATTTTATGCACGATTCCGCCTTCGTTCCTGTTCATATCATAAGCTCCCAAAGATCAAACCTGCCACGACCGATAAACCGCAAATTAAGCCGATGTAGGTCAGCGCCTGTTTACGCCCCATCAGGCGGAACAACACGATCATGCTGGGGATGCTCAGCGAATTGCCGGTCAGAAAAAGCGTCATGGCCGGACCGCGCGCCATGCCCATTTTCATGAGTGTCTGGACGATCGGAACTTCAGTGAGGGTGGCAAAATACATCAGCGCGCCGGAAATGGAGGCCACAGCGTTGCCTGGAATATTATTTTTTCCGACAGCCGCCTTGATCCACTCATCGGGCACCACCACATCAATGATTCCGGCTGCAAAAATCCCAACAAATAGATAAGGCAGAATCTTTTTGGTCAAGTCCCAGGTTTCGGCCACCCATTCGCGGTTATCTTCTTTTTGATATTTAAAGAAAACCAGATAGAGCAAAATGAACAGGAAAACACCGGCAATGCCCCATTTCACGATCGGAGGAATTTGCAGTCCCAGTACCACCAGAATTCCCAACTGGAGTAAGAGAAAAAAGCCTATGGTCCAGTTGCCGTAAGGTTTTTTTTCTTCCATGCCCAGGACAAAGCCGTTGCTGTTTCGCTGATCGTGTTCGCGGAAAATAATCCCCAAAAGCAAACCGACGCTGATGGCAATGACCACCGAGGCGATCAATCGTCCAAAGGCAAAATCCCAGCCGATGGCGCTGCCGGTCAGGAAAATAGCGGTGACATTGATGGCCGGGCCGGTGAACAGAAATGCCGCTGCCGGTCCGATGCCGGCGCCGCGCTTGTAGATGCCGGCAAACAGCGGTAAAATAGTACAGGAGCACACCGCCAGGATGCCGCCGGATATCGATGCTATGGGATAAGCGACATATTTTTTGGCGGTCGGACCCAGTAACTGTAGAATACTGTCTTTTTTAACAAATACGGCAATGGCACCGGCAATGAAAAAAGCCGGCACCAGACAGGTTAGTACGTGCGCCCGGGCATACTCGTGCAATAACGCCAAGCCCGAAGACAGTGACTTTAAGACAACATCCGACTCCACCGGCATGAAATAAAACGCCAGGAAAGCGATGATCATCCAGAAGAATTTTTTGGTTTCGCCATTAATTGCTTCTTTTATCCTTAATACCAGTTGCATTTTAAGCTCGTCTCAATACCATTTTTATATAGTCGTTTTATGCATGTTTATTTCTTCTCATCATGATCGAGTATCCAGTTCTTTATGGTGGCAGGTGTGGGGATTTTGCCCTGCACCACCACTTTTCCGTCGAATGCCAGGGCCGGGGTGCGCATCACTCCAGCCGCCAACATGCTATTTAAATCTTTTACTTTTTCGATTCTAATGTCAGCGCCAATCTCATCAACTGCGTCTTGAGCCAACTTATAGAGCTTTTGGCAGTTAGCGCATCCTGGACCGTAAACCTGAATAGATTCAATCATCTTGTTCTCCATTATTTTTGATCTTTTCCTGATAAAATTTTCTAAACTCTGTTCTGATTTCATCGCGCACGCGGCGGAAAATTGCCAGCACTTCTTCCTCAGTGCCGGTGGCTTCCGCCGGATCTTCAAATCCGATGTGAAGCTGCTCTTTCACCTCGCCGAGAAAAACCGGACAGGTTTCTTTGGCGTTGTCACACACCGTTATCACATAATCAAATGATTTATCTAAAAACGGATTGACATCTTTGGGATAACCGTCCGAGATGTCGATCCCGACTTCCTTCATGACCTGCACAGCTTTGGGATGAATCCGGGCGGATGGCCGGGTGCCGGCAGAATAGACTCTGAGCTGGTTGTCAAAAGATTTCAGAAGTCCTTGGGCCATTTGACTACGGCAGGAATTGCCGGTACAGAGTATCAGAATTTTTTTCTGCATAGCTTCTCCTAGCTTTTATGTTCACTCTTCCAGGTCGCGGGTGCCTGGCCTATCCAGAATCCTGTTTCGTTGTGACTTCTCCATGCCCTGTTTGACACACAACATACCGGTCGACCCGAGTCGCACGGTCTCTGTCATGACGAATGGTTTCAACATCGACCAGCCATTTTTTAAGCAGGGGCAAAATATCCCGAACGTATTCTTTCCGGGAAGAATCGTCGAGATAAAAATTCACCCATTTGTTTTCTTTGCGATCCAGGATCAAACCGGCATCGCGCAAAATGGC
Source organism: Candidatus Zhuqueibacterota bacterium RBG_16_48_16 (assembly GCA_001771235.1). Lineage (GTDB taxonomy): Bacteria > Zhuqueibacterota > Zhuqueibacteria > Residuimicrobiales > Sediminimicrobiaceae > Sediminimicrobium. The sequence goes on along the minus strand of METF01000261.1, from coordinate 6,600 downwards.
AAGATGCTTGGAAACTGTGGAGGTCGCCAGGTGCAGGATCTCCGTGATCTCGCAAACACACAGGTGCCGCGCCTCCAGCATCTTTAAGATGCGGATACGGTTCGGATCGGATAGCGCCTTGAATACTTTGGTCAATTCTCGCATAATTTTCCTCATTTCGTCAAGTGGCGAAATATAAAAACAAATGTGCTGCGATGCAAGGGATTTATTGGGCGACAGGTAACACCCACTTATGAGTGGATACAAAAATGAAAAAGACCAGGATCATGGATCATAATTTAAGATTGACGATTTGCGATGTCAGATGTGTTATCTGAGTGGAGGAATCTTGAATCGCATTGAATTGGAAGGTCGATTATTTGACAGGCTTGCGGAGTATTGAAAGCGTCCCCAAAAATCGCAAATCACAAATCGTTCATCGTAAATCGTAGATCGAACTTAACCACGAATGTTGAATTTGGTACCTGAAAATAGAGTGATGATGGGCCTTTGATACAGCCTCATGCCGGAATGACCTCCTCTTGCTGCTCGTATTTGCCTATTGATAAGGTTATAGAGCGCTTGACTGGAGACGATTTGGGATTGCTATTTTTTTAGAAAGCTGGCAGCGAATATAATGATATCCAGGATGGTCGCTTTCGGCTAACTATCAAAGCTGATCAGTGACGGATCGAACTCTTTGGGTTTCTCAAAGCCGAGCAGGTTCAGGATCGTCGCGGCCACGTTGCTCAATCCCCGTGCGGCCAGCTCAGCCATCTTGTATTCGCCGTTGTAGTCAGGATCGACAATGATGAACGGCACGGGATTGAGAGTGTGCGCGGTCTTGGTTGATTTTTTGCCGTTCTTCACCGTGAACATCTCGTCGGCATTGCCGTGGTCGGCAGTGACGATGGCGATGCCGTCCAGCTTTTTGATCTCCTCCAACAGACGCCCAACGCACTTGTCTACTGTCTCTACCGCTTCAATAGCAGCGCTCATGATGCCCGTATGGCCGACCATGTCGCCGTTGGCGAAATTCAGCCGTCCAAAGCGGTATCGACCTGAGTTGAGCAACTCGATGGTTTTCTCGGTAATTTCAAAAGCCTTCATCTTTGGCTTTTTATCAAAGGTGATTTTGTCGGAAGGAATCTCGACGTAGGTTTCCAGCGATTTATCGATATAACCCGAGCGGTTGCCGTTCCAGAAATAGG
>METF01000261.1:5214-5343 GCA_001771235.1 Candidatus Zhuqueibacterota bacterium RBG_16_48_16 | reverse complement strand
TGCGATCGATTTCCGGAGGCTCAACCAAAAAGGATTTTGGAATGTGCAGATCGCCGTCGTATTCCATCATGCCGGCGTAAAAAACATCCGGTCGTTGGCCACGGTCGAATTCGCTAAAGTCGTCCTCTT
>METF01000261.1:3482-5111 GCA_001771235.1 Candidatus Zhuqueibacterota bacterium RBG_16_48_16 | reverse complement strand
TGACAAACTGCCCCAGGTATTGATCGATGATGGCCGGGTCTTCGTCGTAAAAGGTTTGAATGGCCTCTTCGGCGGATTTGAAGGGACGACCGATGCCGTGAACGTGCGCCTCCCAGCCGCGCTCGACCACACTCCAGTCGGCGTTGTAGCGATCCATGGTAGTCACCATTCTGCCGCCGCCAGAGGCAATTTTATAATCGAATTGATGGATTTTGGAAATCGAATCCAGCAATTCCTCGGTCGGGCGGATGTAATCCAGGGCCGAACGCTCGCCGACGTCGCGGCCATCTAAAAGAGGATGCAGGCGGACTTTAGCAACGCCATTCGCTGCGCAATTTTTGATCAGTGCAAAAAGTTGATCGATGTGCGAATGAACGTTGCCGTCCGACAAGAGTCCGATGAAATGGATGGCTCCGCCCCGGCGGCTTCTCTCGAGCATTTTTTTCCAGTTTTCCGATTGGAATATTTTGCCGCTCTTGATGGAATTGTTCACCAATTTCGCTCCCTGGGCAAACACCCGTCCGGCGCCCAGGGCGTTGTGGCCAACTTCGCTGTTGCCCATGTCATCCTCCGATGGCAGACCGACGGCCGGCCCGTGCGCTTTGAGCTGGGTGACCAGCTTTGTTGCTAAAAGCTGGTCCAGCACCGGGGTATTCGCCAGGTAAACGGCATTGCTGTCATCCTGTCTGCCCAGTCCAATACCGTCCATGATGATGAGAAGCAACGGGCCTTTTCGCCCGGGAAACGAGCCGAGTTTATCGAGCTTAAAAGTCATCTTGTCCACCTTTATATGTAAATGAAGAATTGTAGCTATTCAGGCATGTTCTTGACCGGATAACAGGATATTTCAGAAACAACAGGATCTTTTCCGGGGCTGACAGGCGATCCATTTCTGGGGTAATCTATTTCATATTCGGGTATTTCTTAAACATTACAAATACTTTCCATAAAGTAAATATTGCTGTAAGAGTAAAAAGCAATCCTATCGTTTGAGCTCCAAAGTTTCCTATTGTCATCATAATCACATAAAAATCATTTTGGGCTCTTAAAACAAGTCCAAAATAATTATTAAAAATCCATAATTTATTTAATGTGTCATGTTGACCTTTGTACTGCACCTAACTGTGTTTATCCTGTTCCATCCTGTCATCCCGTCTAAAAAGAAAACCTGAGTATCGGTCGGGCAATTTACGGGATTGCCGTTCCGCTTCCTGAAAATTGGCAGTAAATATACCTAAATTAGCTCAGAGAGTCAACGTTGTTTTGAGAATGCGAGTAAAACGGCTTTTCGTTCGTAGTTCAAGCTTTAGCTTGCTAACCAGCCTAAAGGCTGAACTACAAACCGAAAAGCAAAAGCTCCTTGCATTTTACCCTGCAATTCGATATTTTAGCCGGAATTTTGACCTATAAACGGGAAAAGACAACAGAACCTGCCAAATCATGAGGACGACATGAAATCACTCGATACCATGCCAATTGACGAGCCTTGTATTAACACTATTCGTACGCTCTCGATGGATGCCGTACAAAAAGCCAATTCAGGCCATCCCGGTACGCCCATGGCCCTTGCGCCTTTGGCCTACGTTTTGTGGACCAGGATCATGAAATATAATCCCGCCAACCCAAAGT
>METF01000261.1:347-3314 GCA_001771235.1 Candidatus Zhuqueibacterota bacterium RBG_16_48_16 | reverse complement strand
AGTGGAGACCACAACCGGGCCGCTGGGGCAGGGATTCGCTGTTGGTGTGGGTATGGCCCTGGCCGAGGCGCATCTGGCGGCGGTTTATAACAAGCCGGGCCACAAGATCATCGATCACCATACTTATGTGATATGCGGCGACGGCGATTTAATGGAAGGCGTATCGCATGAAGCCGCATCGCTGGCGGGACATCTTGGCCTGGGCAAGCTGATCTGTTTTTACGACGACAACCACATCACCATCGAAGGTGTGACCGAGCTGGCCTATTCCGATGATGCCGGTAAAAGGTTCGAGGCTTACGGCTGGCAAGTCATCAATCTCGGCGAAAAAGCCAATGACCTGCAGGCCATTGAAAAGGCCGTTCTGGAAGCGAAAGAAGATCAGGATAAACCGTCGTTGATCATCGTACGGACGCACATCGGTTACGGTGCGCCCAATATGCAGGATACTTCCGATGCGCACGGCGCGCCGCTGGGCGAAGAAGAGATCAAACTGACCAAAAAGTTTTACGGCTGGCCCGAAGAGGAGAAATTCCTGGTGCCGGAAAAAGCGCTCGCCCATACCCGGCAAGCCGTTGCCCGCGGCGAGAAGGCGGAAGCGGCATGGGACAAGCGATTTGCTGCTTTCAAAAAAAGCTTTCCCGATGCCGCGGCCCAACTGGAAATGTCACTGAGCCACGACTTACCGCGAAACTGGGATGCGGACATCCCTGTTTTCAAGCCGGAGGACGGCTCTCTGGCCACCCGCGCCGTGGGCGGCAAAGTGCTCAACGCCATTGCCAAAAAGGTGCCTTATATCATCGGCGGCAGCGCCGACCTGTCCCCATCGACCAGAACGCTGCTAAGCGATAGCGGCTATATTGCCAGAGGCGATTACGGCCAGCGCAACATCGCCTGGGGCGTGCGCGAATTCGGTATGTGCGCCGCCACCTCGGGCCTGACGCTGCACGGCGGCCTGCGCGCTTTTGCCAGTACGTTTTATGTGTTCACTGACTATGCTCGCCCGGCCATTCGCCTGGCCGCGATCATGGGCGTTCCGGCCATCTATGTGATGACCCACGATTCCATAGGCGTCGGCGAGGACGGCCCGACGCACCAGCCTGTCGAGCATTTGGCTTCGCTGCGGGCTATGCCCAATCTTTGTGCCATTCGCCCGGCGGATGCCAACGAAACCGTTTATGCCTGGCGGGCCGCGTTGCTGCGCAAAGATGGCCCAACCGTGCTGGTGCTGACGCGCCAGGGATTGCCCGTCCTGGACCAGTCGAAGCTGGGCGGTGCTGAAGGCGTTCTCAAGGGCGGGTATATTTTGTCCGAAGAAGAAGGCGCCCAGCCCGATGTCATTCTCATTGCCTCCGGCTCCGAAGTGCCGCTCATCCTGGCGGCGCAGGAAAAACTCAAAGAGGGTGGCATTCAAGCTCGAGTAGTGAGCTTGCCCAGTTGGGAGTTGTTCCGCGCCCAGTCCGCCGAATACAAAGAACTGGTGCTCCCTGACGCTGTCAGGAAACGCCTGGCCGTGGAAGCGGGCGCCAGCATGGGCTGGCAGGAATGGGTGGGCGACCAGGGCCAGGTCATCGGCATCGACCGCTTTGGCGCCAGCGCCCCGGCCAAGACTGTCTTTGCCAAATATGGTTTTACTGTTGAGAATATTGTGGCGAAAGCAAAAGCGCTGTGATATGTAAGGCGAGATTAGTCTCGTTCACTTTCAGCGAGAGATGCTCGAACCACACCTACCCGGAAACTCCGAGCTTCAGGGTAGGTTAGAAGGAGTAGCTGCCATCTAAATGGCGGATGATAATAATGAAGAATCTTGCTAAAGCTCTTTGTTTGGTTTTGTGTATCGGATGTAATTCAGATATTAGCGAATCCCCAAAAGCAACAACTTCGCAATTCGGGGCACATTATTATGTTCCCGATTATCCCGGTTTTCCAAAAATAATCGGAGATTCTTTGTTTGCATACGTCGCGTATAGTTGTTGCACTGGCAACCATCCATTCCATTTTCAATATAAAATTCTTCACGATTCAAACGAGTTGCAAAAGAGAAGAAGAAGCAAAGTTGCGGAGGTGTGGTTTTTCAAAGAAGAACTTGGGCAAATTTGCGATGGATTTTGTTCCGAACTTCAGGCAGTAAGGCTTCCTCCAGATATTGCAGCAAGTCAAAAAATTACCATGGTTGGGCCTCGCGATAAGATTTTTATTTTGCGCGAGTAAAATGCCCACCCTAGCACCATTTATATACCAAAGGTACAATTTTAATGTGTAGTTTATTGGCTTGCCGTTTCTAAAGAAGATTTCCACGTTAACAAATGAGCCACCAATTCGTCTCCAGTATGGGGAGCAATATCATCGTATGTGATTTTTAAATTTTCTAAAAGATGCTTTAAATCACCTGTTCTAATATCCTCAAATTCTTTGGCTTTATTATACAAATAATGATATGCGGCCGCTTTCTTTGCATCTCCAGTCGGGTATTCCAAACTAACTATCGATCCACCACGTCTTCTAAAAGTTACCGGATTGCTATCACCATAAACATAAAATGCCCTATCCAATGATTCTGTATTTTTTATTAACTCTGCACATTGTTTGCACTTGCAAACATTCTCACGGTACTCGGCTTCTGAGGAAAGCAAATTCTTTGCATGAAGAATACTTAAGGCATCTCCAAATCTTAATCTAGAATGTATTGATGGATAATAAAATCGTGCTAATGGAATGCCGCCGCCTATTGGTACTACAGGTCTATTTTCACCATAGTTTATGGAATGCCCAACTCCATTCAAAAGTTCATTAAATCCTGTATGGCAAAAAAGCATGGAAAGATAACCACCGTGGGAATTATAAACTGTATCAGTTGAATTTTTTAATCCCCTTAATAGATTATAAAATTTTTGAATTCTCAAACTAGATAAATCCTCTTCTGTATGGTCATCAATCCAAAGAAGAATTCCATCAATTTTTTTTATT
>METF01000261.1:0-262 GCA_001771235.1 Candidatus Zhuqueibacterota bacterium RBG_16_48_16 | reverse complement strand
CGATCTCTTTTGTTCTCTCGTAACAAGCGATTGTAATTTTCAGCCATTCTCTGAACCTACGCGGTGAAAGATAAAAATAAGGCGCTGTTATAAAACTTGGTTGAAAATCAGCGGCTTCCCCCATTAATTCTTTTGCTTCCTCATCTATGGAAGCATTCATTGTCTTCGTTTGAAATTCCACTACTCTTTCGCAGACTTCGGTAATAACTTCCTCATCTAAATTTTCACCGGAATAGAAATCTTCTGGTAAAATAGGTTTATC
>METF01000260.1:2424-5674 GCA_001771235.1 Candidatus Zhuqueibacterota bacterium RBG_16_48_16 | reverse complement strand
CAGCGGCGAGCAGGAGGAGACGACGACCCTGTTCAGCCCCAGCTCGTGAATATCCTTTTTGATCATCTCCTGGCCCGGATCGGAGCACATGTACTTATAATCCCTGGCAATGGCCACATTGGCCAGTTTGGAAGTGACATCCACCAGCTCTTTGACGTTCACCGTGCCGGAGATATTCGTACCGCAATGGCAGATATAAACGCCTATTTTGATGTGTCCGTTACCGTTGGAACCATTTTGACTCATAATGATATCTCCTTATGCGATCGCCAGCAGCGGCTCAAGATCGACAAGTGACCGATTGAATCCCAACTCCTCCCTGGGTATGTCCAGCGCCAGGCCGATGAGCTGCGGCAGGTACAGTATCGGCATGGAAATCTGGCTGCCGTACTCGCTGTTGATCTTGTCCTGGTAGCACTCCAGGTTGAACTGGCACAGCGGACAAACCGTAGCGATGCAATTAGCGCCGCGCTTTTGCGCCTCATTGAGCAAGATGTAATTCAAGCGAAGGCCGACCTCCTCGATCGTGCCGGTGAGCGAGCCGCCGCAACAACGCGTCTTCAAGTGATAATCGACAACCTCGGCGCCCAAAGTCTCCAGCAGCCGATCCATGCTGGTGGGATAGATGGAATCGTCGAAATCCTTATATGGCCTGACGATCTGGCAGCCGTAGTATGGCGCGACCTTGTAGCCGTCGAGCTTGTTTTTAACCTTTGCCCCCATGGCTTCCAGGCCGAAATCGCCCACCAGTACCTGGAGCGGATGTTTCACATCGATGGTATCGTTGAATTGCAGTCCGGCGGCCGCCAGTGCCTTGTGCACCTTTCTGCCGATCTCGCTGTATTCCTTCATATAATCTTTGGTCTTTTTCAACACCAGGTAGCAGGCGCTGCACGGCGCCATGATGTCACGCCCGGCTTTTTCAGCGATGCTCAAATTTCGCGACGCCAGGGCAAAGGCGCTCATCTCATCCACCGACATGTAGGCTGTTGCGCCGCAGCAATTCCAGTCTTCCAGCTCGTAAAGCTCGATGCCCAGCTCCTTGAATACGGGGAGAATCGATTCTTCGTAATGCTTGCCGGTGCCTTTCAACGAGCAGCCGGGATAATAGGTGTACTCCATCACGCGGTCTCCTCTTTCAGAGCGCCCAGAATGGTAGAGAGTTCTTTCTTGGCTTTAATGGATTCTTTTTTGAGGCCGATCCGACCTGTTTTTAAAAGCTTGAGGCCAAGGGGAGCCAGGCCGAAAAATTTCAACGGATTTGTTTTAAGAATGAGATTAACCAGCAGCCGGGTCTCCGTGCTTCTGCCTTCGCGCCCGACCATCTTGAAAAATTCTTTGGAAAGCACCGGGATGGGAAATTTTTTCGGGTAGACCTTTTCCTCAATCGCTTTTCGCTTGAGGATGTACATCAGGTCGGTCATTTTGATGTTCATGGGGCAACTGTCGGTGCAGGAATAGCACGAGGCGCACAGCCAGATCGTAAAGCTGTTCAGGACCTCGTCTTTGAATCCGGCCCTGGCCAGGTTGATCAGTCTTCGGGGGGTGTGATCCATATAAACGCTGAGCGGGCATGACCCACTGCAGGCGCCGCATTGTATGCAATCACGGATTTTTTCGCCGCCTGGAACGCTCATGATCCAGTCGGCAAAATCCCTGTCCAATTCCGCTTCATACTTGACCACGCGCTTTACGTGCATGACAAAAGTCTCCGATTAAAGTTCAGGGAATTCTACATCCAAATTTTACGGCGATGGTTACTCGTTCGGGAGAACCGTTTCCGCAAGTGAGTGGGGAACTCTATGATCAGTCGTGCACGAGGCATGCTCAATAACCATGCCAGCCGGGATGAATTATGGACGGTTTTTTCAGTTCAGGCCATCCGCCAAAAGAGGGAAAAGCCATTGTTTTAGGCAATTAATTTTAAAGAGTTAGACGGGTGTGTCCATTGCCGGCGTTCAGGTGGGAATTTCGCATGGGAGTACGGAGAAGTGAGAGGGGCGGCGTCTGTGCCGCAGTTCAGGCGGTTTCCGGTGCGGCCAGGGTGCCGCCTTGTTGCAGACGGTCGTCGATGTTGATGTGATGGCGGCGAAGCATTCTTTGCAGTGTGCGTCGGTCCACGCCACAAAATTTTGCCGCTTTGGAAATGTTCCAATCCTGATCCTTGAGAACCGTGATCAAATATTCTCGCTCAAAACTGGAAATCAGTTTGTTTTTGGCATCTTTGATCGGCTCTTTGAATAACCCTTTTATCACTCTTTTTTGCCCGTCGATACTGTCCGGCAAATCTTCCGGAGTGATCCACTCCCCTTTGGAGAGCGCCAGCGCACTTTCGATGACATTTTGCAGCTCCCGCACATTCCCCGGCCAGGAGTAATTTTGCAGCAGAATCACGCTCTCCGGCGATATGCCCTTCACCTTTTTGCCGGGATTCAGTTTTATATACTTTCTGAGAAAATGATAGCAAAGCAAAGGAATATCCTCCAACCGTTCCCTTAACGGCGGCATTTTGATGGTGATGACTTTGAGGCGATAATAGAGGTCTTCCCGCAAAATGTTATCTTTTAAGGCTCGATCCGGATCGACATTCGTGGCGGAAATGATGCGGACATCGACATCGATCAGCTTTTCGCCACCCACGCGGCGGATTTTTCTGTCCTGCACCATACGCAACAGCTTGACCTGAAGCACCGGACTCAGCGCACAAACTTCATCGAGGAAAAATGTGCCGCCGTTGGCAAACTCCACCAGCCCGGTTTTGCGGGAATGGGCGCCGGTGAAAGAGCCTTTTTCGTGGCCGAACAATTCACTTTCAAAGATATTCTCCGGCAGTGCGCCGCAGTTGACCGGTACGAACCGCATCGCTTTTCGCCGGCTGTGATTGTGAATGCCCTGGGCGACCAGCTCCTTGCCGGTGCCGCTCTCGCCGATGATCATGACATTGGTATCGGTAGGCGCCACCCTCCTGATGGTTTCGTAAATTTCCTTCATAATCGGACTGGTGCCGACGATGTTGTCGAATTGCGTCAATTCGTCCGCAGATGGCTCCGAGTCGACCAACGCGATGGATTTGCGAAATTCCAGCGCGCCGTCCACAACATCCAACAGCCTGTCAAACGTAAACGGCTTTTCGATAAAGTTAAATGCCCCGGCCTTCATCGCTTCAACGGCCATGTCCACGGTGCCATAGGCGGTGATGAATACAAAGACGCTTTGGGGAGCAATCACCCTGCTCTTTCTCAAAAGGTCC
>METF01000260.1:0-2368 GCA_001771235.1 Candidatus Zhuqueibacterota bacterium RBG_16_48_16 | reverse complement strand
CTGCGGGCCTTGGACTGCAAAATCTTGCGGCAACTGACCAGCATTTCCGTTTCATCATCGACAACCAGAATTTTGCTTTCTGCCATTTTGTTACCCCTTACTTATTTGTCCGTTAAACAGCGGCAAATAGACACAAAACTCGCTGCCCTTTCCCACTTCCGATTTGACCTCGATTCTGCCGCCATGCGTTTTGATGATACCGTAACTTATCGAAAGACCCAATCCAGTCCCTTTGCCCTCCTCTTTGGTGGTAAAAAAGGGACTGAATATTTTATCGAGATTCTCTTTGGCGATACCCACGCCCGTATCCAAAACGGACAGGCGGAGTGACTCGTCCCGGTCTTCTCCATTCACCCGATCCGTTTTTATGACCAGGTTGCCGCCTGAGGGCATGGAGTCAATGGCATTGTTGATGATATTGAGGATGACCTGCTCGATTTGCCCTGGATCGGCGTAAATCTCGCTATACTCAGGGACGAGATTTTTAAAGAGCTTGACATTTTGGTGTTTCAGGCGCGGCTCAAGAATCAAAAGCAGCTTTTCGATGATTTCGTTAAGGCAGACGTTGTGGGGGAAAAAGGAGGTGGCTTTGGAAAAATTCAACAAGCCTTTGACAATCTTGGAAATTCTATAAGTCTGGTGCTCGACGGCCTGAAGGTCTTCTATGACCGATTTAGAAAAGCGGGATTTTTTTGCATGATGCAATAAATAGCCGATTCGGGTGAGAATAATGCCTGCGGGATTGTTGATTTCATGGGCAGCGCCTGCCGCTAATTCGCCGAGGTTGGCCAATCGGTCGGCGCGCTCCAGTTGCTCCTGGTGATGCATCTTGATCTCTTTGCTTGCCTCCCGCAGCCTTTGCACCATTGTGTTGAATCCTTCGCCCAGCCTGCCCAGCTCGTCTTTTTTCCTGGTTTTCACCTGGACTTTCAAATCCCCCGATTGCACCCGCGACATTTTCCCTGAGAGTTCCGTCAAGGGCGCATTGATGAATTTTGAAAAAAGAAATATGATGACGCCTGAAACGATGATGACAATGACGGCCGCAAGGATGATTTGAAACCGTCGAGTGAGCGCAATTTCCTTCTCCACTTTGGCAATGGGGATTTGAACGGCAAGATATCCCAGCGTCGGCCTGGCCGGATCATGGCATCCCCAACACATTTTATCGTTATTAATCGGCAGGTAGCTGATCACTTTTTTATCATCTGCCCGGTTTACCGTAACACCACCGGGTGTCATCCTGCTAAAATCAGAAAGCAACGACCCGCCCGTTTTCATCTCTTTCGCGTATCTTACGATTCTTCCTTCTTCATTGAGAATCCAAATATTATCGATGTCCTCCAGGGAGATGACCATGCTCAAAATGTCCTGCACATCTTTGCCGCTGGCATCCATCATGGATTTGGTAATGCTTTTAAGAATCACGTGGGAGACGAACGTGGCATGCTCCTGGGAAGAATCCAGCAGTCGCGCTCGTTCCCGCTGGCTGATGTAGTAGGTGGAAAATCCGATGGCGCAGACGAGCGTGATGCCCACCGAGATGATAAGCTTCCCCTTCAGGCTGACGAAAAACTCGATCGTTTGTCGAAGAATATTCATAGGATGAATGCCTTCCGTTAGAGATTGCCACTAACATTGGCACGGCTGGCACAATATACTTTTCACTGACCGAAAAAGTCAAGCTAAATCATTAATGCGAAGTAAAAGTTCACTATTCATCATTCCCTGATCGGCCTGGATTTCCAATCCAGGCGCCTGATAGAAAGGGGCTTCTGCCGCATTCATAGATATTTGCCACACCAAAGCACATATAAATAAAAAAAAGACCCACAGCGTGAGTCTCTAAAAAGCTCTGGTGCGCCCACAGGGACTCGAACCCCGAACCGCCTGATTAAGAGTCAGATGCTCTGCCAGTTGAGCTATGGGCGCTGAACAGGATAATTTAAAAGCGGCACAATATAGCCTTTTAGGTTTGGAATTTCAAGCAAAAAATCGGAACAAGGATAACATAAAAACTATGACAGAAAAATGAAAGACAGAAAAATGGCGTTTGGCATGATGACATTGATACGGTGGAGCAAGTGGCAAACATTTTTCTGTCCCCCATCTTTCTGTCTTAAATTGAGGGCTGCAAAATTTTTGACTGTAATCGCTTTTGTAACAAATTTCCTGGTGAATGGCGACTTTTTCTTGCTGTCATTGCGAGGCGCTTTTTGCCGAAGCAATCTCCTGAATAGTAAGGAGATTGCTTCGCTCCGACAAAGCAAATCGAACAGGAAAAGACTCATTTCCTCCGCTCGCAATGACAGTTTCTTTTTAATTTCGCTAGTTTTCATTCAAGCACTATTTAGAGCTTCAACAAGGC
>METF01000259.1 GCA_001771235.1 Candidatus Zhuqueibacterota bacterium RBG_16_48_16 | reverse complement strand
CGCTTACACCAGTAAACCGGTGGTGCGGGTCATACGAGAAGTGCGCCAGACTCTGAGGTTCGGCGAAATTTACGTAGAGTCTCTCGGCTTTTACGTAAAGACGCTCTTTTATCCATATAGCGGCACCTTAGAAGGTGGCACCAACCTGTTGCCGGATAGCCTGCGAGACGAGCTGGATCCGAATGAAGACTACACGATTGAATTCGACGTACTGCGGCAGTCCTGGGATTTTAGTCCCCAGGCGGCCGGGATGAAATTTTATAACAAGTACAACAACAACGTGCCCGTCGACGGCGCTCAGGACGCGGTAAACAAAGCCATTGACGTGCCGATAAGAGAGTGGACTCTGGTCTCGGGAGCGCAGGGAACCATGTTCACCCATGTGACCTTTGTCGATACTTCGTGGAGCGCCATCCAGCTTTATTATTACGATAACAAGAACGGCGGCCAGGCGGACAGCGATTATGTCGGCTCTGAGGATACGGGAGATAACATGTCTTATGCCGACCAGGGCATTTTGTTTCTGACCTCTGCCGCCGATGCTGATGTCAGCCTGTCGCTCGGTTTTACGGCCTATTTCATCGAGGCTAATAAAGATCAGCAATTCGGCAGCAAGCTCGCGACGTGGGTCGAAAATCCGGTAAAGGTCAAACGTCGGCTGGTGACGGATGTGGAACAGCCAAAAGAAACGGCCCTGCCGGATGGCTTTGCACTGTACCAGAATTATCCCAACCCGTTCAACAGCTCGACGAAAATCGGTTTTTCACTCCCATCGCGGCATCAGGTTATAATCTCTATCTACGACGTCAACGGCCGTCTGGTGAATGCTCTTGCGGAAAGAGAATTTCCGGCAGGCTATCACGAAATCCATTGGACGGGTTTGGACGAAACGCAAAAGCCGGTTCCTTCCGGTGTCTATTTTTACGAGCTGAGCACCGAGAATAACAACCTGATTCGGAAGCTTGTCATTCTCCGTTAACATAAGGCGATATTTATCTCACGCTCTTGCGTTTTCTGAATCTGCGGCAACTGTAGAGTCAAGTAAAGTAAAGGTTAAGCACCAAAACTCAAGCTGCAAATTCCAAATAAATCCCAAGATCAAAATTCGAAAGCCCAAACAAATCTGATGGTTTGGTAGTTGGTCATTCGAATTTGGGACTTATTTGAGATTTGTGTATTTGTCATTTGGAATTTTACTTCTACTTCATTTTGCAAAATAATTACTCTCTGCGTTTATGAAATCGCTATGATATTTAGAAAAACCATCCTTATCCTGTTCGCGGCTTGGCTGTTTACGGCCGCCTGTGATTTTAACCACGGTATTTCGCCCTTGCCCGGCAAGCTCAAAGTGCGCGTTATCTATCGCGGCGAGGCGCCGGCAAATACACAGGGCATTTATCTGGTGGTTGCGCCGGTTTTCCCACCACATGCTATCAACGAGCTTTATCACAGTCCCAACGGCCTGCCGTTCCTTCAGGATACCATTTTTACCGAGATGGACTTGCCCTATGGCCACTATGATTCTTATGCCCTCTGGTGGTACAGCAACGACACCAAATCGAACCTGGCGGACATACTGGCCATGCCGCTCGATGCGAGCAACAGTTTGCTTCCCGCCAGCTTTGATGTCACCGCCCAGAAGCCTGTCGTCGAGAAAACACTCTATGCCAACTTGAACCGGCTCAATCGCCCCTCGGCCATAAAAGGCACGATATATTTTAACGGACCCTTTCCACCGAACACGTTGGCCACGGCCATCGCCGCGTTTAAATTAAAACCCGAAGAGGGCATTCACTTTTTGTTGTACCTGCGGGCGATAGATTTCAGTATCGAAGAAAATCCCTACCATTATAATCTTCCCATCCAGGCGGGCGGTGTCAACTTTATCGCCGTCTTTTGGCTGGCGGAGCGCGCCGCCCTGACGGATTTTAAAACAGTCGGCGTGTATCTGGACCCCACAAATCCCACACAACCTGGCCGGTTAAATCTGAAAGACGGGGAGACGGTCGAAGGGGTAGATATCTATGCGGATTGGTCCGTTGTGGCCGGCAAATAGAATTATTCTGAAGGATTTATGCAAACGGTGCGGATCAAAATATTTTTGGCCATAGTGCTCTTTTCTTTTTTAGCCGTCAATGCGGCTGAATTTACCGGTACGATAACCGGGAAAGTCATGGACGCGAAAAGTAAAGAACCGTTGCCGGGAGCAAATATTTTGCTCATCGGCACCATTCGCGGCACCAGTGCAAATCCGGATGGTTTTTTTGTCATGGAAAAAATTCCGCCGGGTGTATACAAGCTGCAGATATCGATGATCGGCTATCGGTCATTAATCATAAATAATGTGCGTGTTTTGAGCAATCGTAAAGTCGAGCTGAATGTCCCCTTGGAGGAAACGGTGATTGAATTCGACCCGATTGTGGTGCTGGCGGGGAAAAGCGAACAGCGGCTGGACGAAGCCTCCGTTTCCATGTCTGTGGTAACGGCAACGGAGATCGAGCGCAGAAATCCCACCGATCTCGTCCAGATATTGGAAACCGCTCCCGGAATTCATTTTGTCGGAAACCAAATAAACATTCGCGGCTCGAGCGGCTATACTTTTGGCGCCGGCAATAAAGTGTTGTTGCTGTTGGACGGCGTGCCGGTCTATGCGGCGGACACGGGAGAGTTCAACTGGGACATGCTGCCGCCCCTGGATATAAAGCAGGTTGAAGTGCTCAAGGGCGCAGGCTCGACTCTTTGGGGAGCGTCCGCTCTGGGCGGCGTTGTCAACGTCATTACCAAAGATCCTTCGTCCCAGGGCAAGCTGGCCTTTTCAAGCTCTGCGGGCGGCTACGATGCACCGTATTACAGCGAATGGGATTGGACGGATCCCAACCGACTTCATTATACCCGTCTGGACATGAGCTATAACAGGAAATTCGGGCCTTTCGGCATGCGTGTGTCTGCGGGTCGTTATTTTTCCACAGGATATACCGAGCTGGGGGATTTTAAAAAGTACAATCTGACCGGTAAATTCGACTATCGTTTTCACGGCGGCATAAAATGGACCGGTTATGCGGCTTATAGTTTTATCGACCGCGGCTTTTTTATTCAGTGGAAAGGACAAAACCACCCCTACCAGGTCGATCCCTCAAATCTCGAAAACCGGGCCGAAACCAACCAGTTGAGCGTCTATACGAAATTGGCAGTCCCTTTTTCATCCAGGTTTGCCATAAACCTCCGGGCTTCTTTCGTGCGCACGCTGATGGGCAATCAGTTTGGCGCTGGCAGCCAGTTCAATCCGGCTATCGGCCAGGGTCTCGAAGCCCAGGCGGACTGGATTCCCTATCCCGGCCATACGGTCACATTCGGAACGCAATTTCAATACGATGCCGGCAGCACCAAATTTTTTGGCGACCATACAGGCTATTTCATCGGTCCTTTTTTGCAGGATGAATGGAAGGTCAGGGATAACGTGCGCCTCACCACCGGGCTGCGTTACGATCGTTATCAGCTCATCGATGGCTTGAAGGAGGATCTCTTCAGCCCGCGATTCGGTCTCAATTGGAGGCCCTGGGAAGGAACGAGTTTTCGCGCCTCTGTCGGCAGCGGCTTTCGCGCGGCCACAATTGTGGAGAGGTTTCTCGAGCTGACGATCCTCAACTTTAAAATCAAAGCCAATCCCGGCCTGCGCGCGGAAAGCTCCTGGGCCTACGACATCGGCGTGAGACAATACATTACCAGGGACTGGAACATCGATATTTCGTTATTCGATAATGAATACTGGGACCTCATCGAAGCACACCTGGATTTGATTCGCGGCCAGATACAATTCAGAAACATCACCAGGGCTCGTATCCAGGGAATTGAGGCAACCACCAACCTGACTTTTCCGGTCTATCTGTTCGGGCTGAATATGACGCCGGGCATCCAGGCCAGCCTGACGGCTATGGACCATAAAGATCTGAACTGGAACGAGCCGCTCACTTACCGGCCCAAAACGCTGGCGACGATAAAGGCTTCTTTAGGCATTGGCAATGCAAACTTGCAGGCGGATTATCGATATGCCAGCAAAATTGAAGAGGTAAAGATTTATCCGATCAATGACCGGGTGCCGATGAAATTCGTCGACGTCAGAGCGTCATACCAGGTCGGCCTGATAACGCTTCAGTTGGGCGTCAATAATTTATTCCAGTACAATTATGCTCCCATGGAGAGCAACCTCATGCCGCCGAGGACGTTTACCCTGGGTTTGAAAGGGGAGCTATAACCTGCATAATTGATGAATTGACTGAATGTGCGACGCACTTGGTTTTCTTGTTGTGAAACAAGTGTCTGAACGAAAACTAGCCAAACATAAAAAAACTGTCATTGCGAGCGGAGGAAATGAGTCATTTCCTGTTCAATTTGTTGTGTTGGAGCGAAGCAATCCCCTTACTTTTCAGGAGATTGCTTCGGCAAAACTTGTCCTGAGCTTGTCGAAGGAAACGCCTCGCAATGAAAGTAAATTTTTAAAAAAGTAGTTTTCGTTCGAACACTAAATAGGTAGAACTCTGTTATTTCAAAAAGTGAGTCGCACATTTATCACTTTTTGTGAATTATGCAGACGAAAGGCCGGATATGGCGATTAAGGAAGGATATTTAAATAGTAAATCATCTGGATAAAGGTAAGCCCGAATCCCAGAAACGCTCCCCCAATGACCTCGAGCAGCGTATGGGCCTTGATGCGGACCCGTGCCCAGGCGACGATCAAAACAATGAAATAGAGGATCCATACTTTCCAGCCGAACACGGCCTGCAAACCGGCCACGCCAGCGGCAGCTCCAATGGTATGGCCGCTGATTTTCCATTTGAAATTGACCACCGTAATGACCAGTATATTGACCGCCGATGCCAGGATCAGCGCATTGAGCGGCGTCGGGGCATTCAGTTTTTCCAGCGTGATGAATCCGATGGAAAAACTGATGGCGCCAAGCAAATAAGGAGAGGTTCGTTTCTCCTTTTCCGGAACGTGCCGGTGTTGTACTTTCCCGACAATGAGCAGATAAACAAGGTAAAGAGCAGGAATAATTGCCGTAAACAACAAAGTTAATAATGCGATTATGGTTGCATGTTTGCCGGATGGGATAAAATAATAGCTCAGAAAGCAAAAGACAATTGCTGATAAGATGGGAGGCACGGCAATTTCCGATACCAGTATGGCCGCTTTGTCAAGCAGGGCTTCGCGAGAGCTTGTTTTCATAGTGGGCGTTCTCTGATCTTGGTTTCAGAAAATCTTTAACCAAACAAAAAGAGAAAGAATTCCACTTACTTTACCTGCAAATTCATACGCCACAAATGCACCTGTAGGGGCGAAGCATTCTCCCCGGAGATTCTCTTTCTTACTATGAATCATGCAAAAAAGGCTTCGCCCTTACCATGATTTGTGAATTAATCAGGTCTAAAGCGTGAATCTCGAAAAACTCAAAAAACTCTCTTATGAAGAATTACAGTCCGCGAGGCGCGGCTTTGAAAAACCGGGATCGCAACGCTTGCCTGTTTCCGTGCTGCTGGATGATATTCGCAGCTTGCACAACGTCGGCTCCATCTTCCGAACCTCGGACGCTGTGTGCGTGGAAAAGCTCTACCTGTGCGGGATAACCGGCACGCCCCCTCGAGATGAAATCCGTAAGACCAGCCTGGGTGCGGAAGAATCCGTGCCATGGACATTTACGGAAAATCCTCTGGAGGTGACAAGATCGCTGAAGAACCAGGGATATCGACTTGTTGCCCTGGAGCAGACCGACGGCAGCATCGATTACCGGACAGCGTCTTATTCATTTCCCCTGTGCCTTATTTTGGGACATGAATACCGCGGCATCAGGGATGAGCTGGTCGAAGCATGCGACATGGCTATCGATATTCCCATGCACGGATTAAAAACGTCACTCAACGTATCTGTCTCATTTGGCGTGGCCATCTATCACATACGCTCCAGATGGGAAGAGAAGGTATGAGGCATTTTGTATTTTTTTATAAGGTCAAAATTGTAGCTGTTCGTTTAAGTAGATGTAAAAAACCAAATCCCAAGGCTGCAAATTCCAAATAAACTCCAATGAGCAAAATTCGAAAATCCAAACAAATCCGCTGTTTTGGTCATTGGTCTTTCGAATTTCGGATTTATTTGAGATTTGGCTGCTTGAGATTTGGAAATTCACTTTGACTTGATTAAGCTAAACGCTTGTGAAGAATTTAACCAAACGGATGCCCTCTTTTTTAGATAAATTAAAAGCTCTGGGTGGTTATAAAAAAAGAAGCTTCCTGTACGCGGGCGTGGGAGCGCTCGGATTGCTTTACGAGCTTTTCTCCAGCCGGCCCATTCGCCCTGTCGTCGCCATTCTATGGATAGCCGTCATTGGAATCGGAATTATTGTTCTTGTGACCTTTAGAGATGCGCAAGATTGATTTTCAAACACACATCGGCATGTTGATCCTGTCCTCACTTTTTGCCGTTTGGCAGTTGCCGTCGGGTTTTGGACAGGAGAAATTCCTGCCGGGTGAAATTCATAAGCCGTTCGCACGAGAGCCCCATCTCAATGGCGAGATGGCCAATCCGATCGACGTGCTGCACTACGATGTCGATCTGGACATCGACATGGAGGAGAAGAGTATTTGGGGCAAAGCCTCGCTCGATATTTTTTGGCCGGACCAGGCCGGCGATTATTTTTTCTTAGATTTGGTCGGCTTGAAAGCGGACTCGATGTTCATTAACCTCGCCAGCATCCCAATCACTGCGGACGATGGCCGCCTTCTGGTCGATGCACAACATTGGCCCGTAACGAACGACACCAATAAAGTCACCGTCTTTTATCACGGCCATCCGGGAAATGACGGCTCAGGCGGATTCTTTTTCGGCGACAACATAGCCTTTACCCAGGGCGAGGGCTTGAACAGCTCGCCTCCGTCCATGTTGCGATACTGGATACCTTCCAATGATGTACCTGATGACAAAGCGACGCTGGACCTGAAAGTGACCGTGCCGCGCCAGCTCACCGCCGTTGCCAACGGGACGTTGATTGAAAAAAGCGAGAAGGAAGGCAGGGTGACATATCACTACCGGGAACGTCATCCTATCGCCACTTATTTGATAGCCGTTTCCGTCAGCGATTTTAGTTTTTTTTCAGATTACTACGTCTCTCTTACGAACGATACGATCCCTTTGAGCTATTATGTATTGCCGAACGATTTATCCAAAGCAAAAGAGGATTGGAAGGACGTGCCCAAAATGATGGACTTTTTTGAGCGTACTTTTGGCGCTTATCCCTTTGACAGCTATGGCATGGTGGAAGTGCCGATTCGCGGTGCGATGGAGCACCAGACCATGACATCCATTTCCAGTCGCCTGGTCACCGGCGACCACACCTATGACTATATCGTCGTGCATGAGCTGGCGCACCAGTGGTGGGGCAATCTGGTGACGCTTGCCGATTGGCGGGATATCTGGCTCAATGAGGGCTTTGCCTCTTATTGCGAAGCGCTTTACATCGAACATACGCAAGGCGTTTCCGCCCTGCAGGGTTATATGGAGGCATTTAAGGAACGCTACCTGAGCGAGGTCAACCAACGGGGTGATTTCCCCATCTACGATCCCGTTTATTTGTGGGGCGCGACCGTCTACCAAAAAGGCGCCTGGATTTTGCATACCCTTCGCTGGACAGTGGGCGACACTCTCTTCCGGCGCATTTTGCGCGATTACGGACAGACCTTTTCATACAGCAGTGCCGATACCCGGGACTTTATTCGAGTTTGCGAGCAGGTTTCCGGCTCGGATGTGCAGCCCTTTTTCGACCAGTGGGTTTTTGGCGCGGGAATGATTGAATTGAGCGCCAGTTGGGAGGTAACGCAGGTTCATGAGGATCAGTACCTGGCCCGGCTGCTGCTGCAGCAGACACAACGTGTTGAAACGCGCCAGTTGGGAGGTAACGCAGGTTCATGAGGATCAGTACCTGGCCCGGCTGCTGCTGCAGCAGACACAACGTGTTGAAACG
>METF01000258.1:11255-24735 GCA_001771235.1 Candidatus Zhuqueibacterota bacterium RBG_16_48_16 | reverse complement strand
ACGCATCGAAACGCCCTCCTTGCCTTATACTATGGCAAGAAGGACGCTATAAGTCAATAATATTATGCTGCATAATTAATGACGCTGTGTATAGTATTCCTGATGGATCCGGTCACTGCAGTGCTGTTTTCTAACTTTCCATCAACGTACAGTTTTATTAACGAATTTTCATAATCATATACGCCAACGACATGATGAAAATCGCTGTCAGGGAAACTATTTGTGCTCAATACCCCAAACGTACCCGTCGTCGTGTAAATACTAAAGAAATAACGATACGTGTTTTGTATGCTCATGTAGTAATCATTCCAGGGGGAACTACTGAACACACCCTTTGAAATAATGTAATTTGAATATCCATCAGCAAAGGCATTATCCATGTTCTTAACCCATGCTGAAAGAGTAAAACTGTTCGAGAATGAAAGCGAGCCGCTATTTGCTACAGTCATATAATCATTCCCACCGTCAAAACTGATCGCACCTTTAACCTGTCCGGATACCTGTACAGGTCCGTTTATTAATGTTCCCTGATTAACACCGGTAAGGTCATTTGCCTCTGTACCAGAGTTCTCATCAAACATCCAATAAGAAACAAGATTAGACATCATGTCACTGTTTGCCTGGTCGGGATTGGGCAGGAAAACGCAGTTATCATCTGCATTAGGGATCGAATCATCATCGGCATCCGGATCTGCCGGATCTGTGCCGCTGGCCACCTCAGTCCCGTCATCAATTCCATCACCATCTGTGTCAGCGTTGAAGGGATTGGTACCGATAGAGGAGAGTTCAAAGGCGGTTGTCAACCCGTCTCCATCCGGATCATCTTCTGCATCATTAATACCGTTTCCGTCTGTATCAGGATTGAAGGGATCGGTTCCGATGGAGATCTCCTGGCCGTTGGTGAGTCCGTCTCCGTCCGCGTCTTCACCCGCCGGATGGACCTGCACATGGACCTCAGGGACGCTCACCTCAGCCGTCTCTTCATAGATCTCCACCTCAGCCAGGGTGAGATAGTTCTGCTCAAGGTGCACCACCCGTACATAACGACCGCTGAATGGGCCGGTTATGGAAACAGATACTGTATCATAGGAAACCGTCGTCCTGTACACCTCCAGAGCACCGTTGCTGTAAGCGGATGGCAGTGTGCCTCCGGTGAAATCACTTGCCACAAAGGGCTCGGATGCAACCAGGACTGCAAATCGGTTCCTGTCCTGACAGCAATCGGTCCTAAGATAGATATCAATTTGCTCAATATCCGTAAGCCGCCCAAGATCGGCCTCCCACCAGGCATGAAGGGTATTGTTCGCATGGAATCCGATCCCTGTCCTGACGCCGTCAATGGCATATTGCGGACCATAACCGCCATAGACCGACGAGGCAGCAACCATTGCCGCCGGGGCCACATTGACCCCGCCAAGGACTGCCCTTGCCCCCACCGTCAGGATGTTACCACCTAGCTCTGCAATCGCTGGAACCTGGAAGTCAGCCATGTAGGGACGAGCCGAGGCAGATGTCACATCCAGACCATTGGCCGTATAAATGACATAACTGATCCCGAGGGCGTTGCTCCCGTCAGCCTCAAGTTGGATCGCCTGTCCTTCCACTGCGTGATCCCCGTCCATCGGACGGATCAGGGCGAAGTCGGTGACGGTAAAGTTC
This sequence comes from Candidatus Zhuqueibacterota bacterium RBG_16_48_16, assembly GCA_001771235.1. GTDB lineage: Bacteria > Zhuqueibacterota > Zhuqueibacteria > Residuimicrobiales > Sediminimicrobiaceae > Sediminimicrobium. The sequence goes on along the minus strand of METF01000258.1, from coordinate 23,076 downwards.
GATGCAAAGGCTTGCAATGGATTGCCGGCAACATCGGTGATCCCGTCCGTCAGGCTTACATCATAGATGGCGCCAAGACTCAGACCTTCATCAGGCCGCCAGGTGACCTGACGATTTTCATTTGCAAAGCTGTAACTCCCTGCAACCTGGTTTCCTGAAGTAGACACCTTGAAGGTGATCATTATCACGGTCACCGGATCAACAGGTTCATTGAAGAGCACTACGACACTCGGAATGAGTTCTACCGCAGAAGAACCATTCGATGGTGTAATTGACATGACCTGCGGGGAAACCGTATCAGGCGGTATCGTCGCAAATGTGGATACAAAAGAGACTTCAAGGCCATTCCCTGCCTCGTCCGTGACAGAGGAAGTCACTTCGATTGTATAGATCTTTCCCTTCTCCAGTTCTGTTGCCGGGGTAAAGGTGATCTGAGTATTTCCATTACCAATGCTGTAATTTCCAAAGACCTGGCTTGTATCAGTACCTATGATGACTGAAGCGCTGCTGACTGTGACCGGGTCGAGTCGTTCATCAAAAACCAGTGTTACTCCTGTAGTCACTGACACATCCACAGCCCCGTTGGACGGTGAGACACTGACCACTGATGGCGATGTTGTATCCGGCGGTACGACCGTAAAGGCGCTGGTCACTTCAAAAGCGAGTCTATTCCCGGGCACGTCGGTAATCCCTGTTGTCATTGTTAGGGTATATACCCCGCCGAAGATCAAAGGCGATACCGGAGTAAACGTTACAGTCCTGTCTCCATTGCTGAAGGCATAGATACCGGTAACTATCCCTTCAGTACCTGAGAGGGTCATCGTTGTTCCGGCATGAACAGAGGCCCTTGCAACCGCTTCATTGAAAGTGACCTGGACAGTCGCTGCAGGATCAATATTCACAGCCCCATGAGCAGGGAGGATGGAAATGACCTGCGGCGGCACGATATCTGCCACACTTACACTCACTTGCGCCGCGCTGCTGCTGTTCCCGGCGCTGTCCGAGGCATTGGCCCGGAGAATGATGGAACTCCCTGCTGTCGCGCCGGCTGGAACAGCAAGTGTAAAGACCGTTTCATCGGGACTTGCTGCCGGATCAATCGCCTGCTGGCCGCTCCCGCTTGCCGCGCCTTCAGCGGTATAGGAGATGGAGGCGACACCATAGTTGTCCGTGGCCGATACCCGGATCTCAAAGGAGCCGCCAGGAACCACCTCGCTTCCGGATGTCGGGGCAGTGATGGCCACCGACGGTGGCGTGAGGTCCACCGCGGTCAGGGTGAGAGAGACCACACCGGACACGTTACCTGCCTGATCCCTGGCCGTGGCATTGACCACAATCCCCGTTCCAAGTGACGTCCCGGCAGGGACGGTGAAGTTAAATGTATGAATTGTTGAAGTCGCCGCTGCAATCTGACGCGTCTCCGTGAAAATCCCCACGGCATTGAGGACTATCCTGGTCACACCGGTCTCATCCGTGGCCGTCACCCTCACCGATGTCTGGCTGCCCGGTTCCACCGTGAGGGAACCTGAAAGTGTGGTTATCGCCGCTACTGGCGGTACACGGTCATTGATCCTGAGGGTGATGCTCCCTGTCTGGAAGTTTCCGGCGCCGTCCACGGCCCTGGCCGTGACAAAGACCGACTGGGTCGGCAATGCCCCGGACGGAATATTCAGAACGAAGTTCGCTGATGCCGGGGATGCGGCAGGTGATATTGAGCGTGTCTCATTGAAGGTGACAGCGCCCACCGTACTGATGCTGATCTCCCTGACACCACTGCTATCCTCAGCCCTGACAAATATGGATACCTCTGCCCCAGGATCGTAGTAGCTGTTGTTAGCCGGGCTCCCAATAGTAACAACAGGCTTCAGGTAATCCTCTACTGTCAGTATTATCTCATTGGATGGGGATGTAACACCAAGGGTATCCGTGGCAGCGGCCCTCAGAAGGATTGCAGATCCCACAGGATAGTTCAAAGGTACAATAAAGGTAAATGTCGTCTGTGTTGACGTAACCGGTGCAATCGTCTTCGTGCCTGCAGCAATGATGCCGTCATTGGCCGTGTAACTGATCTGTTTCACACCAACGTCATCTGTAGCGCCGACCTGTACTGTCACGGTCTGTCCCAGGCTCACAGGAATGTTGCCAGGCGCCGTGATGAGGACCACCGGAGGTTGATTAGCCGTTGTCGTCATGGAGAGGATCTTCTGACCACTCCGGTTACCGGCAGAATCCACTGCAATAGCGCCCATTGCTATACTTCCCCCCAGTGCCGGATCGAGATAGAGGTCATAACTGAATGGGGCCTGTGGGTCGGTTCTGACCATTAGTCCGTTACGGTAGAATTCAACAGAAGCCGTGTCGCCTTCATCCTCCATTGTTGCCGTAATGGTGACTGTCTTACCCTGAACCAGGGTCGTCCCGTCCGGGTATCCGATTGAACTAATAACTGGCGCAAGCGTATCAACCGTGGCAAAGATCGTGATAATGGTCATCTGCGTCATAGCGTTACCAGCCAGATCGCGTACAGGACCGGTCAGTGTCGCGGTATATGCACTGTTTGGGAGAAGCTGGGTAGCCGGTGTAAATACATAGACCTTCCCACCCAGGATTGGGAGGGTGTTCATACTCCCCGATACTTGTATCCCGCCGGTAGTTAAGGTGAAGAATTGTATTGAGTTCCGGTCTACCGGCTCTGAGAACTCCACACGGATGACACTGCTTGTTGAGACACCGGAGGCGCCGTCTGCAGGACTGAGACTGACCACGGCAGGAGGTGTAGAATCTTTAGTCGAGTAAATATAGGTATAATCCGCTGCCATGCCAAGACCTGAGAGGTCTTTGATCCCCGGTTCCAGCACCTGCCCTTCGAACCCGATCTTATCCCCCTTCAGGGAGACCCGGACCTGGTTTAGGTCCGGGAGTGCGTTGGCGGGTGTAAAGGTTACCTTTGGTTCGGCATCTGAAACAATATATGTTCCGGCAATGGAATTCCCGTCAACTGTAACCCTGAAGGTCTGGGAATTTATTGAAGACGGCGCGATAAGCTCGCTTAAGGTCACGACTATTGGCAACACCGGGTCCACATTCACAGAATCCGGGGACGGCGATGCCGAGACTACTGACGGACGGCTGCTGTCAACAACAATAATACCCAGGTCCAGCGCCTGGCCATTCGTATCAAGGATCGCAGTCCTTGAGGCAACACCATTGGTGACAGGTTCGTGGATGGAGATGTTGTAGGTCCTTAACGGAAGTCCTTCAAAGGAGAAGGCGCCGAGATTGCCGGCCACCCTTGCAAGGACGATCCCTCCACCCTGAAGTTCTACTACCGCCCCTGTTGCCGGGGTTGTCCCATCAGGGAAAACGACTGTCCCGGTTATCTCACCGGAATTCTGGAGCCGGATGGCATTATTGACCAGGTCATCATCCCCGTCTTCAAATATTACCGTTTGGCCATGAACATCAATCCGCCCTGCTGCGGATGCACCGAGCTGTGGAATATCAATCGTAGTCTTTACACTTATGGAGAACTCACCCACCGGGATATTTTCAAAGAGGAACCGGCCGTCATCCCCTGTAAAACGGGTGATAGGCCCGCGACTGAAGGGGCTCCTGCTAAAGATAGTCACCTGGGCAACATTCACCGGGTTGATGCCGGCAGAGTCGAGGACAACCCCTTCCACTGTCCCGCTCCCCCTCATGGCCATGGGAACAAAGGCCACCTGACCGTCATAGGTGAGGGATGCCGTCGCTGTAGAGCCGTCATCGCCGAGGGCCGGCCTTGCCGTCAGGGTGTAGCTCCCCATCTTCAGGTATTCGCCCGAAGTAAAGGAACCGTCCGAAGCGGTCTGGACAACCTGAGTCGAGTCAGACCCTTTGATCGTCACGCCGGCATTGGCCACAACGGGCGCATCGGGCCACGGATTTCCCGATGCATCCACAGGATTCCCCTGGCTGTCGAGGAATACGCCAGGGCTGTAGACTATCCCTGTAATCCTCCCGCTTCTTTCAAGATAGACATCGGTTGTATTGGTATCGCCGTCGTTGACCATCTTCCCCTTTGCCTCACCGGTCAGACTGCTCAGATAGTCAGTCGCCTTGACCGTGTAATCCCCGAGTGGCACACCTGGGAGCCAGTAGGAGCCGGAGGCGTCGGTACGGCTGATCAATTTATCCGTAAAGCGTCCGGAGGGATAGAGGACGACGTCGGCTGCCGTAATCACCTCACTGCCGGTTGCATTGAAGACCTGGCCTGTGACCGTACCCAGTCCAACAAGGGTGACAGGGATATTCAATATCTGGCCATCCACTGTGATATTTCCCGTAGCAGTTCCCCTCCGTGCTGTAAAGGGCTCGAAGGCCTCCACTTGGAAGGGACCGCCTGGAACATACTCCACCAGGAAAGCGCCGGTCGCATCACTGGTCGTCAGGAGATGTACGCCGGAGGCCCGGATGGTCACCTGGGCCGGGTTATTCAGAGGAGTCCCGTCCGCCTTGTAGACCGTCCCTTCCACGGTCCCGAAGATGGCAGCCGTGATCACCTGGCCTGATTCCGTGGTCACCGCACCGAGTGTGATCTTTACAGGGATTTCAAGGCCATTGGGCGGATTGATCGGGATATCCCCGGCCGCCTGCCCTTTGGCCGGAGAATCCGGTTTCTTCGCGCTTACTGAGAACTTTCCCTCAATCAGCGGGAAGAAGTCAATGAGGCCGTTCTCGTCCGCAATGTTCCGGACAAACCCTGCCTCCTCGGCTCCATCCAGGGCAGATTCGGTCTTCACCGTCACCTCGGCATAGGGGACCGGTGTGACGCCGTCATTCTCCACCACCGTAACCTGGATACCGGCAACATCATGAAGACGGATATCCGCTGTCATGACCTCATAGGCCGGAACAACACCACTGGTCTGGCCATAGAGACGGACGTTCAATGCCTGCACCGGATTTCCATCCCCATCGAGGATCAGGTTCCCATCAGCATCACGCTGATAGTACCACTCTGTTTCCATCTCTGCCGGGGAGTGGGCTGCAATGGCAGGATCAGGAACCCCCGTATCTGCCGTCAGGACAAATCTGCCACGCAATACCAGCGGGAAGTGGAATTGGCCGTTTTCATCTGTCACGACATCATACTCCGGGAGTATTGGTTGGGAAATACTGCCAAATGGGGTTGCAACACTGCCTGAGCTGTCGAGGCTTCGGATCCTGACCTTCACATTTTCTCCTGCCGGGGTCACCCCGTCAGGCAGATAGACAGCCCCCCTCACCTCTCCGGTGGTTGGCTCAAGGATGATATCACCTACATCCACTATCCTCTGAGCCGGGTCAGTGGTCTTCGGGATATCCCCCTTCACCTCCGCAGGCGCAAGGAATGGTCCGAAGGCCGCTACAGTGAAAGGTCCTCCTGCAGCCGGTCCTCTGAAGTGAAACCGGCCAGTCACCTCGCCACCCGGGCCGGCAATATCGCTCTTTAACAACACCGGCTCGTCCCTGAGCATGAAACAGCCGCCGGCTGATGCCGTATAATTATTGGCAAGGGTCTGCTGTACCTTCGATGCCGTGTTCTCGTCGAGCCCGGCCGTAACAGACTGGACATAATCGAGATAATAGTTGTTTGTCTGGTCACGGCTCCCGCAGCCAGGCGCTATCAGCCAGACCTTCCGGGTAATAATAATATCTGACAGGACAGGAGTTCCGTTACTCTGAATCACCCGCCCCTTGATCTCCCCGAGACCCCTGAAGACAATATCCGCATCCCGCGTATCACCGGCATAGCGTATGGATGTATTGGCCATGCCTCCGTCACCGTAGTCTCCCTGGACGGCCAATATTGAGTATTGTCCAACAGGAAAATTCCGGAAGAGGTACCTGCCATTGTTGTCCGCAGAGGTCTCGCCTATAACCCCACCACCGAACCAGAGCTGAATCTTCTGACCTATGGCCTGTGTAACGCCGTCGGCCAGATAGACCGTCCCCTGGATCGTCCCCACTGGCTCGAGTGTGATGACCACACCCTGAACATCCCCGGGTGCGAGGATATCAACCGTCACCATGCCGAGGACCGGCGAAGATGGGGACTGCCCGTAGATTGTAAATCTTCCGAGGGGAAGACCTGGGATATCAAAGTAACCGTTCGCATCTGTTTGAGTCAGGGTCGGGCCGCCGGCCACCTTTGCTCCAGGGACGAGGTTCCCGAGGGAGTCTATTACATAACCACGCACTGTCCCGCCGCTCCCCGGAAGGATGAGTGTCAAGTTGACCTCTTCCCCTTCCTGGAGATAGGATTTGGCCGCCGTCTGCTCGTACGTGGCCTGCCGGAAGGCCCTGACTTCGATATCTCCGGTCGGTACATTCTCAAACCTGAAATATCCGTTGGCATCGGTGTAGGCGGAGCCGACGACACCGGTCGTATAGCTCCTCGAATAGAGGTCCATCCCTGATAAAACCTGGCCTCCAACTTGGACGAGGATGTTCGATGCGCCAGTGACGCCGTCCGACTCGAGGACGCGCCCTGCGACAACTCCGAAGCGCTCCGGCGGGATCATGACAATGTCCTGGGTAATAATCGTACCTGCACCGGGTATGTTGACCGTGGCAACTCCGGTGTAGCGGTCGCTTGCCCTGACGACCTGGAGGATGAGATTGCCGACGACGATGGAGGGGGCCGTCCAGGTGGAGCCATCCGCTGCTTCGTAGACCCTCGGGAATGCGTAGTAGCCCTGGCTGTCCACCCAGGAGCGGTAACTCTCACCAGTACTGATATTGGTGGCATAAATGAAAAGGGTTTCTGCTGAGCCTGGGGCACCTCCCTGGATGATATTCCAGTTCTCATCATAGACCTTCCCCTCGATCCCGCCATACCCCCTGATGATCACATTCAGGTTCATCCGCTGGCCGTCGAAGTGGATCCTGGTAGATGCCTTGCCTGCCTCTCCTGTCTCCGGGTCTGATGTCTCCAGCTTGAAGTGATTGGTCCCACCGGCATCCCGCTCGTTAAGCCAGACATCCGCGGTCTCTGCCAAAACACCGTTCCGGAGGACATAATCAATCTGGTAGTTTCCACCTGCGTCTGTGGTCAGGTCGGGGACGATGACCGTGTCCAGGCTGCATGGTTCGTCATGGCTGCCGGGGATGGGACAGTTGGGATAATGTACCGGCTGGATGTACTTGATACGGGCAAAGGGGATCGGAGTACCGTCAGATCCCTGGACGATGCCGGAGACGACACCTCCGTGTCCCCGTTCCGGGTCCGCCATAATCTCCTTCGTGTCAGAGGGACGTATATTCCCTCTCATATCGCTGATCAGATTAGCCGTGAGGGCCCTGCTTACAAAAGGCCCGACCGGCTCCCGGAGCATCAGGAAGACCAGACGCCGGTCAGGCTGGAGTTTCGCATCAACGATCCGGTGGGCCGGGACAGTGTACCGGCTGACATCCTGTGCCGCTATTTTCCCCACCTCCTCGTTGAAGAGGACCCCGACCATCCTCCCGAGGGGATCGCCCGTGGCCAGGGTAATCCGTGCAGTGGCGTTGTCTCCCTTTGCCCACTGGTGCACTGCAGAGATAAGTGGGGGGGTATCTTCGACAGGCGTTATGGCAGACGGGGCCAGGGTCTGATCGAAGACCCCATCACCATTCCTGTCAATCTCAAATTCATAGGAATTGATACCGTCCCGGTACCAGGCCATCCTGCCGTAACTGCCGGTCGGAAACGAGACCGCTGGATAAGTGACATGAACCATTCCGGCGCCATAGGGGAAGACAAGGGATATATCCAGGTCCGACGCGCCATCGGGGATAGAAAGTTCCAGATTATAGGTGTCCGATTCCGGGGCAGTTACGAAGAGCATGCCGGACGTATCCGTGCCAGCCTGCTCCAGAATCAACTCGTCTGCAAAGGGGATGTCCCGCAGGAGGGGATCGGCGGCGTTGAGACGGCCGAGACTATTCCCGTTGCCGTCGCTCAATTGTAGATAGGCCGGGGAGCCGCTGCTCGAAACCCCAAAAGAGAGGTGAGGCGACCTCGATGCAAATAATTGAGCCCACTCGAACTGGAGGGATGCCAGGGAACTCACTCCAAGCCCCTGACCGAGCAGCTGACCCAGGACATCAGAGAGGTGATGTCCTGCGTCAGCGGCGCGGCGCAGTCCGTCGAAGGCACGGAGGTCCTTCTCCACGGCCGATTGCTCGCCCGTGTCCGGATAGAGGCTGCTGAGTCTTCCAAGATCATTCCCGAGATAGTCCATAAGGATATCTTCCATAGTGGCAATCGTCGGCTCACCGAATCTGGCGTGGAGCCCGGCCTGGGCCAGCTTGACTGCCCGGTCGAAAACATAGGTCCTGGAGATTCGGGCGATCTCCGGCGGCAGGGCGCCGGCAGGCGCCGTGGCCACGCTGTATGCCTGGCCGAGAAGACGTACCGCCGCAAAGACCAGGTCCGGGTCATCCGGGAGATAGTCAACAGTCTGAGGGAGTATCAGTGTATCCGGAGAAAGGGGGATGCCTGTATCCCCTACACCGGTATAAAGGACAAAGCTTCCGTTGATCCCCTCGTCAGCCAGGAAGACCGTGCCGGTCACCTTCCCGGTAGTCCGGGCCACCAGGCGGAACTCGAAGGTCTCGGCCTGGCCCGGCGTCAGGGCATCGAGTGTCTTGAGCCCGGTCTCCCCGTCGGCAAGTCTCGCGCCTGACATACTACGTGATTGGAGCTGTAATTTAAAGAGGTTCGCCGGGGTCGTGGAGGTATTGGTCACAGTGGTAAACAGTGAATAGGTCTCCCCTTCCCGGACCACATCAGGATGGGCAAGGACCATGCTGAAGGTCGGGTTCTTCACCTGCACCACGCCGCCGGCCTTACCGGTCATCGGGACTGTCTTTCCAAGGGACGGGACGTATAGGTCTCCGGTTATATCGAAGGTCACGTCATGGGTACCCTCCCTTAACCCCTCTACGAGGAACTCGGCGGAATTTGTCCCCTGGGGTATGATGGCGCCGGCCCCGGCATTATCAACCAGGGGGAGTACCTCCTGGACACCACCGGCACTTGTCCTGGCGACCCGGAGGGGGTCGTCCCCGGAGCCCTTGAGCCCATCACCCCCCAGGGGGAGCGAGATGGCTGCCTGTGCATTCTGGAGCGTCAGTCCGGAGCCCGCAGGGGCCACATTGCTCGCCTGGAGGATCACGCTGAAAAACTGGTTCAGGAAGGCGATATTCCCCGGGATGATGATCACCCCGCTGATGGATGGCAATTGCAGTTCCGGGTCCTCAATTTCATCAGGACATTTCATGGTGAATCCAACCAGGGAGAGGTTAGGGATGTCAATCATCCTCTGGAACTCGCCCGACGCAAAGGAGAAGACTGGAGGCGAATGCGGCGGAATCGTTGCCAGTCCCTGGCTTGTGTTGGGGATGAGCACCGGCATATCTATCACGACCTGCCGGCTCCCGATGGTAAGCCCCACCGTAAAGTTCATGGCCGTGAAGTTGGTCTCATCAATGACGATCCCCTTCTCTTTGATCTCATCAAGGGTCAGGGGACGAGTGGTTACCTGGGTAACCAGGAGTTTGTCTATCACATTGATGACCACCATATCGAGGGCCGGATCCCTTGAAAGAATGATGTTTCCTTCTGCGTCCTCCAGTCGGATGTTGTAGAGGTAATGGTCTCCGGGCACACCCAGCTTCGGGATCTCCATAGTCTGGTTGGGAAGGGCGGTGAGCGTCACAGAGCTGTTCCCGAAGGACGGGCCCGCCAGCGCCGCCTTTACCATAGATCCGGCAGGAAGGTTCGGCAGGGCTGAGATACCAGGCACTCCGGCCATTGTCTGAACACCGGTCGGGATATCCTTCACCGCAGTCATCGTGTACTGGATCCCGTCCACATCCGGCCGGGTGTCCACATCCACCTGAAGTCCTAACACACGGATCTGGGCCGCTCCCAGGGGCTGGGCAAATACCCGGCCTGGCAGGAATGTCATCAGAAAAGTCAGTATTATTATTAACTGTATTTTCTTCATCTTGACTATTCTCAATAAAACCTCTAATCCAATGAAAAATCCTGGTCAGCAAGCGCCGTACCCTCATCAGAATAGGCCACGACTCTTACCCTTCCCGCAAGCAGAGAAAGTTCATCATCCCTATATTCAACTGTAAATTGAATGACACCTCCGGAAGAAGACACCTGTACCCCATCTGTTTGACTATCTTCATCTGTGCTGACTGTTGTCCCGGCCTGAACAATTACGTTAGTATTGGGTACGATACTGTGAACAGTAAACCTTGTCCCATCAGGAACAATCTGACCAGTGTTCATCGTGATAGGATCACTTACAAAAGTCGCTGTCAAAACATTTCCCTCGGACATTTGCGGGGTAAAATATATTGTTCCCGCCGGCATTGCCGGGCCAACAGTGTACAGGCCGAGCCGGTCAACTGGTGCTGTTACGGCATTATTCTCGATATCTACTCCCCCACCGATATAATCCCAATCCAATTTTTCTTCATTCCAGCGGTATATTGCCAGACTGTTTTCATCGATGTCTGAAATCTCGTCATCGTAGTAAGTGATGGTCAATCTGGCCGGGATACTCAAGACACGATCTTCAGGACTAAACCGGTGAAAACCACCGAGTCCGTAATGCGGCTTGTCTGCTGCGCCGTTCGTATACCAGGGACGCTGAAGTCCGGGATTGACAGGACCATAAACCGGGTCAAACTTGAAAGATAGCAGCTCAAGATCAAAGGTTTCCAGAGGGTCATCTATCCTAATCTGCATCTCTGACGAAAACAAGGACCTGACAGTGTTCAATCCTTCTGCCATGGATTGTGTTACACGATCAAATTCTGAAGCCAGGTGTGTTTCAACATCTATTTGCGCCAGGTCTATAAGCGCCTGTAACGACTCTGATGGTGTTTCCGAGAGTACCGACGGGATTGAGGGGGCTCCTTCGTACTGTTCAAGTATGTAGTTTTTACCATGGATAATCACCCCTTTTTCTGCCAGAAAATCGATTGATGCATCCGCAGCAATATCTTCAGCCACCTTTAATTTGACAGGTCCTACCGCACCACCCAATCCTATATTAAACGATCGCCCTATCCCTTCCTTTTCCGATCTTTCATAGGTTACAATCATTGCACTATTATTGATCAAGTCAAACATATCCAGCATTTCCGAGATCAAAACATCCGGTCCAAGAGCCATGTGTTCACCGGGAGGAATAGAAACGGCAACTAAGGCTGCAGCTCTTCTGATGGTATGGAGTTTCTGGAGGACCTCGTAAATCTTTTGAGGATCTTCTATGGTGTATTTCATCTCCCCGCTATATCCATGGTTTCCGGCGCCGGTCAGGTGGTCGCCTGCCACTGAATAACCAAACCCCTTTTCAGAGGAAAAAGCTATCTCCAATGACTGGGGCGCAAAAAAGTCATCCTTATCCAGTGTCAGCTCCACCTTCCAGTTTCCAGCCAAACCCCCTTTAAGGCTTTCCTGTATCTTACTCTTGATTTCTACATCAATTGGGGCGCCGCTTGGAGTTCCGGCAGAAAGTGCGCCACTTAGATCTCCCGATGCCCTCAGCTCATAACCAGGAACAGAGAGGGTGCGCGTGCCCTCTTGCTTCTCTTCAAAACCTACAAGAGCAGAACCTGACCCACCGACAGCCAATTCTGCCCCGAAGCCACGTCCGGTTCTCCGTCCCTCTCTCATTTCTCCAACAGCTACAGACCCTGTAAATCCCAGGCTGGTCTCAAGACCGGCATAGGCAAAATCCGAATAATTATAGTTACCAATATCGACGCTGCGCATATCCAGTCTTCCATT
>METF01000258.1:10307-11222 GCA_001771235.1 Candidatus Zhuqueibacterota bacterium RBG_16_48_16 | reverse complement strand
CGTTCCCATGAGAATGAGACTGAGTGCAGCATTCTCGTCAGGCCCAAGGTTAGAGGTTCCGGATGAATATTTAAATTTATATTTGTCGCCTACAGTGTTTACATAACCGACATCTCCTGTAATCTCTATGCCCGCCTGACCTTTAAATGCTTGATGACGGATTCCCCCCTTGATGAGACTAAAACCTGCGGTGCCTGCAACTGAATAATTTGTGCTTCTGCTTAAAGTGAGGTCCGCTTTTCCCAGATTTAAAAACTCTTTGATCTGAACACCAATGCCTGTCCCGATTTTCCCCTTTACGCCTACCACATAGGCCCCCTGCGCCTGTATAGAACCCCCTACGCTCCATGAACGGGTAAAACTCCTGTCAACCAACCTTGCCTTGAAACTACGCCGGTCCTCGCAGATGTCCCCGACTGTTACTTCTGCGCTTAGTTCTAAAGGTTCGAAACTGTTCGCTGCAAGGGCATCCTCCATCCATGTTTCCCAGGGTACCGCCATTCCATTCTCTGTACCATCAGGTGTTGAGTGTTCCAGGTACCCATCTGCATTGGTTGTGAATGTCTTTGTTACGAGACCTGTACCGGTATCAAATCTGGCCTTTACTGTAGCCGAGCCTATTGGCAGACCTCCGGCAGAACGGTCAACAACCCGATAATGCCTGAAGAAAGTGCCCCCTTTCATGACCTCGGATATATCGGGGTTAGGACTCGGGTCAGGCTCGACCATGGCAACACTGCAAGCAGTGGTCATCCTTACAGTGTTGGCGTCAATGAAAACTCCTACAGGTTCAAGATCATGGTCAAGGGCTGTTGGAATGATAAATCCAGTCTCAACTCCCGGCTCGGACAATGGCGAGTAATCGAAGGTACAGGTCTGAGAGTCTCCCACATTCAGAGTGACAATGGTGCAGAC
>METF01000258.1:9231-10286 GCA_001771235.1 Candidatus Zhuqueibacterota bacterium RBG_16_48_16 | reverse complement strand
GATATTGCTATAGATTTCGACATTCCGGAGGTCCTCGCTTCCGGCATTCGTCACCTCGACGCTAACGGTTTGAGATGACCCGGAAAGATATACTGTCCCTTCCGTCCCACCGCTTACTGTCTGGACAATGCGGATCCTTGGCGGAATCTTGCAGACCGGATCCGGGTCGAGCATGGTTCCGTCGGGATCAGGGATTGGTAATGACGGAGAAGCTCCTGGTGCAGGTACAGACGTGCCGGATGGGTTGAGGACATAGTAGTAGGCCCTGGCCCAGTTGTTCTCCCGGTCCGGTTCCTGGACACTTTTCTCAGGTAGATCCGCCAACAAATTCAACCAACCTTCTTCACCGCCTGTCTGATCTATCCCCTCCAGAATAAAGACGGGGACATTCTTTCTTGCCATCCCCGGGGGATCTCCCGGCTGCCGTCTCGGCTCCTTCCTCGTATCGAGGTGGATATAGCTGCCTGCACCCATATCTATTTCCTCTTCTCCCGAGAGTCCACCTCCCTTGTACATGCGGGCCAGGATTCCTTCAAGATTCCTTGAACTCATATTAGATAATCTGGGGATAATATGTTTTTTACCATTCGCCTTATTCTCTGTGACACGGGTATTTGCAGCGGAAAGGTTCGCGCCCCTCTGAACGGCACGCGGATCATTGACAATGGTCTGGTTATAGACGTTGGTGACTTCGGGATTTACTCCTATATCCAGCATAAAGAGGAGTGCCGAGCCAATAAAGTCATTGGCCTCTCCTTCTGTCGTAATGTGGTCCCTTCCGGCCTTGATGCGATAAAACCTGTAGATTTTGTCCTGCAGATCCGTTAAGGTGAAGATATTCTCGTCCGGATAATCACGCACCATCCTGGCGGCGACGGACGCAACATAGTGCTCAAAGGAATCGCATCCTACAACCGGCCAGAAGTCCGGGTTTATCCCCGGGACTACATCAATACAGGTAGGGGCACCCCCCCGGATATCAACAGCCACCCGGTTTCCGATATCGTTCGCAATCACTCGAGCCAGAGTGGCCCGGATGGCCGCCTTGGCAACCT
>METF01000258.1:4459-9175 GCA_001771235.1 Candidatus Zhuqueibacterota bacterium RBG_16_48_16 | reverse complement strand
TTGATCCGTATCAGTGCCCCGGATGCATAGGCCTCAGCCTCCTGGAGTCTTGCCCACTCGAGCCCCTCCAGTCTCGGGATATGACTCGGTTCATCATTCACGCCGTCTCCATTGACATCCAGCGGCTCCTTCAGGACCTTCAGGATTTCGGAGAAGTCCTTACCCTTCAGGTCAAGCCCCGGCACATCAGCATAGGCGCCCTCAACCACCCACTTCAGCAGCAACTGCTGCCGGCCAAGGCCCATATCACCGGTAACATCCCCGGCAGGTGTCCTCGGAGGATTAATCGTGAGCATGGCTGTCTCAAACTCTTCGAGGAGCATTGGATAGAAACTGATATCCTCAAAGCTCACTTCGTAACCATCTACCTCTACAGGGACGCTGTCTGATTCTTCATCAATTACCTGGTCAAACAGTGCGTCAATCAGGCATTCATCGGAATCGGTTGCATAGACCGAGGCTGGGAAAAAGACCTCGAAATCGTGGTCGCTGATGCCAGGCTGGTAATTAGCGTCGCACCCTTGCGGCTTCCACAGGCAGGCGCCGCTTCCCTGCTCAATCATCTTGACGCCATCTGCTGCCGAGAGGCCGCACTGACTCCATGCAGCAGCGATAATCTTTTGAAGCGCCTTCCGCTCGATATCTGCAGGAACTGGGTCATCTTCCGGCCTTGCCTGGAAATTTATGGCAATGTCCGTACATTCCCTGACCTTGTCTACAGCAAGACCGGAATCAGTCGCTGCATAGATTAGTCCCCGTTCGGAGTCGAGACGAAAGGCATTCAGGCTCCCTGTCACAATCTTTCCAAGTATCCGGTCATTCCAGCCGTCATCATCCGCATCACCAACAGGACTATAGGGATCTGACACATCCATAATCAGTATCCCTTCCTTCCCGTCCCACTGACTACCGACATATAGAACCCTCGCCTCAGGATCCAGCTCTATATGTTTTGTCCGGCCTGGCGTCGGGATAAGCTGAACAAACCTCGGGTTGCCCAGGCTCTGCGGGATATAGACGACAGAAACCCCTCCTTCCATACCTGTCACAAAGGCAAAATCGTGAAATTCCAAAATGCCGGCGGTGTTATAGACCGGGATACCGGTCGCCGTCACCATCCTGTAAGGATCGTGTGGAAGGTCTGCCGGGTTACCGATGGGGGTCAACTCCGGGGTAAAGACCTCGATGATATGGGGCCCTGTGTTTCCGTAGATATCTGTTCCACCTGCAACAGCTACAACTCTGGGTATTGTCCCCCCCAAAACACCGATGTCGTTGTAATAGGGGAGTGTCCAGAGTCCCATGCTCTCAAGAGGAACCTGCTCAGACCTTGCCGGCAGGGAGATGGCCGGAATGTTCCTGGCAATATCAACAAGCCCGAGCCCTACATTGTGAATGGCAACATAGGCCCCTATAGTAGCAGGATTCGTTTCCGTATGTGCCGGGTTTTGACGGTGACTGTGGGTCACGTCCATTTCCGGAACCAGAACAAGCCCCCTCGGGAAGCCGAGTCCTTTAGGCGCCCAGAGTCTTCTTGGAAGACCATAGACAGCGCCGTTGTCTGAGAGTATCCGGTACCCGATCCACTGAAGGGCACTCCGGTCGGTGATATCAAACATCCGGACATGGCTGTAATAGTTATCGTAAAGTGTCAGTACCGCGAGGTCGCCGCAGCCTGTTTTAATTTCGCACAAGCCCCCTGTACCGCAGTTATTCCTCTCCCTCCAGTTGTTAATCACCAGAGAACCAGGCTCCGCACAGATCCGGTTTGAGGGATTATCGGCCAGATAATGGAGCTCTCTTCCTGACCAACCTGACGGGGGAGTTCCATTGCGCGTCAGAAGTGCCGTATCCTCCAGCACCTCCAGCCTCTGGAAGTAATTGGGTCCGACATCCAGGTTCGATACCAATGCGGGACTAACAGGATCTGACAGATCCATGGAGTAAAGATCTGATGCTGACACAAGAGATCCGCGGCTGATAGCAAAGATATCTGTATGCCACTTGCCATCCGGACTTTCATAGGATGGTCTGGTAACAAAATCAATGTCTTTCAGACCTGCACCGGGAAATGAAGCTGCGCCGTCAGGGAAGATATGAACAGGGAAGAATGAGTGTAATTGTATGGATGGCCCGGTATACCTGTTTCCTGCAATGTCACTGACCTCCACCTCATCAATATTCAGGCGATACTGCCTTCCAAGAAGGAGGTGTCGAATCGGAGTAAAGGTCAGAAGCCGATTGTTGTCACTCATTGTAACAACGCCGCTGTATCTGACTGTCCCTGAACGTACGTCAATCAGGGACAGGTCATTGATACGTCCGATTACCACCGGCTCGGAAAACCGGATTTTGACTATGCTGTTGTAGAGATCAAGCTCTCCATTAATTGGTTTGCTCTCCACCACTTGGGGGGGTGTTATGTCATCCGGAGCTCCATAGGTCATGGTTATTGTACTTCCTGGGGAAAGTGAGACAGGCAGAGTTCCCATAAAATTCCCAGTCCCTGTATCCCGGATAATTAACCGCAATGTATTGTCAGGAAGAGGAAGACACAGGGTCCTGTAATATTGCAACGCAACCATTGCAGGTGCAAGCAGAGGAGCAGTTAATGCAATGAACGGATAGGATGCAAGATCAGGCTGGAAGTATACCGATACCGGGGTGTTATAATTCTGCAGAGCCATCAGGGCCCTGACCCTGCTGTCAAACCCGCCATACATCCCGTAGCGTCCCAGCCGGGAGACAATCCCAGGGCAGGGAGGGGATGATGTTGTGAGTCTTCCGTTAATGACCTTGACAGTGTCTGCTACCGAAAGGGCCTTCTGTCCTCCGGCATCCACGACCTGAGCAACTACCCCCTCAAAGAACGGATCAGTTCCTGAAGGCATGGGCACAGAAACATTAAGATAGACGAGTGGATCTGCAGAGGCTTCAATCTCGAAACCTGCTATGAATGGAAATTCAGCGTTAGTTGGAACGCCAACATCCGCTTCGCTAAGGGATCTGAATAGGACGACAGCCCCTTCTGGAAAGGCACCTGCAGGGATATCCAGGATAAATCCTTCAGATGTTGTGATCTCCCCTCCGGCAGGTCCGACTGCGACACGCCCGGCAGAATCTCTGAAAGGCCCAATTGGGATTTTGCTCTCATTCCCTGACGGGTCTATGATCAGAAGGCTGATGCTGTCTGTTAAGGACACCTGAATGCTGGCGTTAAAACTTCCGTCGGATTCCACTACTGCGGAGGTTGTCACACCGGTCGTCTCGTTCACAACGATGACCGTGTCTTCCGGATTGACAGTCCCCTGTGTTCCGGAAACGGTAGTGAACCCTAATTGATCAGGGATCGAGGCATTTACCTGCCCTGCCGCGGGCCTGGCAGGCGGCGTGTTATCCACTGTGGTAAAGACTGCTGCAAAAGACTCATCTGTCTGGTTACCATAGAGGGGCTGGCCAAAATTGTCTTTGACAGCAGTAGAGAGGGTTAACCGGTAGAGGGTGTCGTCCTTTAACTGGACGTCCGGTTGGAAGACAGCGGTCTTCCTGTCTGCCAGGAGAGTCACTGTACCTGACACCAGTGCAGAACCGTCGCCCAGAGTGAATGTCGTTTGATTGATGGAATCTCCATCCATCTCTCTTGAAAACTTAATGGTAACAGACGTAGTTCTCAGAACTCCGGTCGAGCCATCTGCCGGCAAAGAGGAAACTACAGTCGGACGCGAGGCCGTAAAGTTCAGGTCAAGTAGAGCGACATGTCCTTTCGTGTTGATTGTGACATTACCTGATGCACCAGCGCCATCGGTCATGTCTCTTCCGATGACAGAAGCAGTGCCAATGATCGATGCCAGCACATAGTAGGGGTCAGTCACGTCGGTGAGGCTGACAAATGGGAAGAGATCACCGCTGACCAGTCCGCTAATGACCGGGCCTTCCCCTCCTGTCCGCATGGCGGAACCGGTGATGTAGCCCACCGGCTCTGTCATACGGATAAGGTTGTACCTGCCTCCTTCACGAATGCCTGGAAGCGGCAGGCCCAGGCCTCCTGCGCTGATGTTCAGCATTGTACCATTAACAGAGGCAATACCTGTGAACTCATAAACTGTGATCCCCTCCACCCGGACGGGACGTACGATCAGGTACTGGCCCTCCACATTCAAAGCCGTCTGCATGTCCACTGCCAGTGTGGCGGCTGCGCTCAATGCAGCCCCGCCGAGGTCTATCTCCACACCTCTCAGGAATTCAAACCGCGGATCACCTGAGAGTAGCGGGTCGGGCTCGTTGATAGCCTTTATGGATACCGGCGTGGATGTTACAAGAGAGCCGGATGGGATCGTCAGGGAAAGGCCGTCAGGAGAAGTAATAGTCCCGCCTGCGGAGCCGATTACGCCGATGCCGTCAGCACCTGATGGTCTGTGAGCCGTGAGGGTTATGATCCCCTCTCTGAGCAGCATAGGATCAAATATCTCCGAGGGGCTTGCAACAAAATGCCCCTCAAAACCGGAAGGTCTCTGATAGAGAATGAAATCCTGGATCATCTGACCCGGGATGATGTATGCATTATCCGTCTTCTCATAGGACTCATTGAAATCAACCTCGATACGGGTGCCACTCGGAATCGGATTATCGCTTCTGAGCGTCACCCAGACATTGGACTTAGCCCCCGGTTGCATGAAAAGGACCTTAGGGCTTGGGAGGATATCGGCTACGGCACCC
>METF01000258.1:0-4451 GCA_001771235.1 Candidatus Zhuqueibacterota bacterium RBG_16_48_16 | reverse complement strand
CGCCGGTATAGCGTAGGAAGCAACACCCGTCAAGCTCTCCCCTACCGCTGGTAAGGCCGGGGATGCCGGCTGCGTATCAGGTCTGACAAGGGCATAGGTCCCCATGAAAGATACAGGGATTGTGACGCCATCCCCGGTAACAAGAGGGGCTGATCCCGCCCTCACCCACTGTTTATTGACAGCGTCCCAACGTACAGCAATGAGGATGTTAATCGCCTCTGTCCCGCTCCCGCCGAGATTTTTCTGGCCGCTGACTGTAAGTTCCACAGGTAAATTCGGTGTCCTGTCAGCAGGGCCAATATGGACTGCTGTCATAGTCGCCCATCCAGGCGGAAGCAAACAAGGCAAGGCCTGACCGCTCAGCCTGTTGAGTGTCACTGAGACATCTTCTGAAAATGCCCCTGGAGGGACATAAAGAGTTACCAGGTTATCATCAATTATGATATTCCCGCCTGTCAGACGATTGATGCTGTAACTATTACCAAGCGGCGCTATCCTCGCATCAAATATATTTGTAACCGCTCCAGGCAGTACAACTTCCTCACGATATGATTTGGTAAATCCCGTTTTACTGATTTCAAGGAATGCCTTTCCTTCTGTCATACGGAAGCTGTAGCGTCCACGGTTGTCCGTGACTGTCTCCAGGGCCTGAAATAACGGCCGACCCCCGGCGGACAACACACGGACTGCCGCTCCCTCAACAGGGAGACCTGTGGAATCATTATAGACTTCACCAACTATGAAACCCTCCTGAGGGGCGATTATACGTAAATATAGAGTTGCAGAATCTTTACTGTTAGATGAGAAATCGAGCGCCCTTGCAGAAAATGGGATCTGGCTTCCAACAACTCTGCCCTCAGGAATATAGTAGGAACTCTGATAAGGGGGGGTTGTATCCTCTGCAATCTGTACGCCGTCAGCAAAGAAGATGACCTTTAGTATACCAATGTTATCCACAGCAGAAGCGCTCAACTGAACAGTCTGTCCTGCCTGTGATTCCGCAGGTGCATTGATTGTAACAGATGAAGGGACTTCAATATCTGTGGCAAAACCGATTATCAGGGAACCCCTGGCAGTTGAAGTATTGCCGCCGGCATCCACTGCCTCGACATCAATATCCAATGAGGTGTCTGGTTGTGCATTGAGGGGGATATCAAAACTTGACTCGTATGGTGGCGCCCTGTCAGCATTAACTAATGTCCCCTGATAACTGAATCGTACCTCTCCAATGCCGCGGTCATCCGTTACATCTACACCAACTGTAACTGTATCACCGGGGGCAGCAGTGGACGGCAGGAAGATTCCACTGATAACCGGAGGAGTTGTATCGGGTTCTGCTATGACTGAAACTGCTGCAGACACCTCTCCGCTATTTCCGGCCTCATCTGTTGCTGTAACACGGACATTTAATATGCCGCCTGCCTCATCCGGTGCGTTGTACGTAATCCTGTGAGGAGGAGTCGTGCTGTCTTTAATGTGGAGTCCATCAACATAAAAAGATACACGCGAAACACCGACATTGTCAGTTGCCTGCGCCTCGATGTTAATACCTGCTGATGTCTGTACCTGCGTGGGACAGGTGAGGTTGACCACCGGTGCAACCCTGTCTACGGTTGCCGCTACGTCTACAAAAAATGCCTGCGTCTCGCTACCGCCATTCCCGTCACTCACCTCAATCAGCACCTCCTGACGGCCTACCTGGATGGTTGAAGGTGTCCAGGAGACAAGTCCTCCTGCGTCAATGGTCATTCCATCCGGAGCTTTTAAGAGAATGAATGTCAGGATGTCCTGATCAGGGTTGTCAACGACCGGCTGATATGAATAAACTCTCTCTTCACCTGCAGTCATTACTGGGGATGAGGTAATATGCGGGGGACGGTTAAGATTAACAACTGTAATTCCCACATCCAACGTATCTGCAAGTTTGCCATCAGTAACACTGAAGGTCAGGGTATAGCTACCTGCATGGATAAAATCCGGCAATAATGTAAGCGTTCCGCTTCCATCTCCATGATCAATAAAGTTGGCAAATACCAGTTGTGGTGATACGTTGAGTGAGATAGGGTCCCCATCCAGGTCACTCCCGCTCACCTGAAAACTCAGCGAACTTCCCTCTGAGACATTCTGATCAGAGATAGCAGACAGTGATGGGGCACGGTTTACATTGTTCACCGTAACATTCATGGCGGCAATTGCAGATGCCCCCTTAGAATCTGTTGCTGTAAAGGTCACATTGTATGAATCTGCATGGGTATAGCCGGGGTTCAGTGTCAATGTCCCGGTGCCATTGCCATGGTCCGTGAAACCGGCAAATCCGGGAAGCACGGAGGCTGTCAGGGTTATAGGATTTCCATCCGGGTCTGCAGCTGAAACAGTAACATGGAGTGATGTCCCCTCATCCAGAGATGGATTGTCGGGAGGAGCTAATACAGGCGGTGAATTGAGAACTGCATTCTCTGACACGGTAAAGGCACCGGCCCTGAGTATGGTCTGGCTGCTCGTGATCACACCGACATTTCTCGCCCCAGCTGCGGCTGTTGAAGAGATCGTAATGTTCGCCGTCAAATGAGTCGGTGATTCGACGGTTGTTGCATTGACCGTAATGCCGGTGCCGCTGAATGTTACACGGGTATACCCGGCAACAAACTTTGCGTTGGCAGAACCGGCTATACGAACATTTATATTACTGCTCCCTGGGGGTGCCGCGGATACCTCCGGCAGGTTAATCTCAACCACCTCCATGGACATCCCAGTGCTCACCTCACCGGCGGCCGCATTCAGATTACGGAGGGCTGTAGTCCCTGCCGGAAGCCCTGCCGGTACCTTCACGGTAAGACGCCTCATCCCGGTTG
Source organism: Candidatus Zhuqueibacterota bacterium RBG_16_48_16 (assembly GCA_001771235.1). Taxonomy (GTDB): domain Bacteria; phylum Zhuqueibacterota; class Zhuqueibacteria; order Residuimicrobiales; family Sediminimicrobiaceae; genus Sediminimicrobium. The sequence goes on along the minus strand of METF01000258.1, from coordinate 1,599 downwards.
TCGCGTTGAGGGTGGTCACCGCAGTGGCTGAAGATGTCGCAGAAACGCCGGAGGAATTTGTAAAGGTTACCTCATTACTCGATGCCGTGGTATTAAAACCAGTCCCCGTAATGTAGATAGTGACCGAAGGGGATGCCCCCATAGGGGTAACTGAAGACAGAGAGCCGGCCAGGGCAGCTTCTGTTCCTATTCCCAGTCCTAAAGGAATCAGGATCAGTGTAATCAGAAGTAAAAGACATGCTTTTTGCCGGATGACGAAGCGGCCATTACAGGAAGGGGAAAATATGGTTTTACCAGAGGTGTCCATTTAGTGTTGTCCTCTATCCTTTTAATGGTGCTCTCATTATTTTCCGGCAAATATATCACACGTTACAATAAAAATAAACAGAACCTCAAGTACTTTTGAACTTTTTCCTCAATATAACCAACGCCTCCTGATCCGCCTCCATACAAACAATCCGCTCAATCCACTCCCGATCAACAGCACGGTTGCAGGCTCCGGTACAGGGACCGTGTAGTCTATCTCCAGAGAACGGGTCTGTGGATTCAGAACAGGTAATGGAGTCATCGAGTCAGGCAACGATAAATGGTCCCCTGTATCTGTGAAGCGGAGGTGCAGTGTCGCTGAAAGGATATTGAAACCGCTGAGATCCGCTTCAGTCTGGCCTGCTTCAGATGGATCAATCCACGAAGACCCCCATCCGTCAAGTATGCTAAATTGCTGCCCGCTGTCCAGTTCTACAACGACATCAAAGAATGAGACCGGAGAGTCACTGTAATTTTCCACAGAAAAGAAGGGCCCGCAAAAGCTGTAGTTATCGCAATCATCCTGTGAGTATTCATCCCAGCTAAAGACCCCGACCGGCACGGCATAAGCCTCTGTTGTCATATAAAACAAAAGCGCTATGATAAAAACCCAGGATGTTATCTTTTTCATGACCATATCCCCCTGTTGATTGAACAAGATGTTCGGTAGTAATATTTTACACAAACCACTTCATCAGTAATTTAAAAGCAAGAGGCATGCCATGCGCCTAACCTACTGATATTTAACATATTTTGCTTATTAGGACAACGATAACCTCAAAAAGTGTCAAATTTTCTGTCACTCCGGAAAGAGTTTTCAGGACAGGATGTTCCCTTTATTATGACCTAACCTTTAAAACAACTTTATATTTCAGCAGGTTATGTAATTTAATGTAGTGTCAAATTTTCTGTCACTTCAGGATTTTTAGTGGCAAGAAAAAAACAATTGACAAAGCTCCCATAAAGATGTTAAAAATTTGGGTTATTTCAAGCGAGGAAAAGTAATACATGGTGAAAAACGGAAATGACAACAAGTACCGTTATGTTCACCAGGTCGGGTTGTATACTGCCATACCCATAATCCTTGTGGCAGGACCGGCAGTAGGCTTTTTTATAGGAGATTATATAGATAGAAAGTTAGGTACAGCCCCGTGGTTTATGCTCTTCTTCGTTGTGATCGGATTTGTTGCCAGCGTAAGACAGACCATAGAGTTTATTACCAAAGCCTCTAACAGAAAATAATATGGACAGAGACTTTTTAAAAAGATCAATAAGGGCATCTGTAATAGTTAC
>METF01000257.1:27538-37309 GCA_001771235.1 Candidatus Zhuqueibacterota bacterium RBG_16_48_16 | reverse complement strand
TACCCAGTAATTCCCCATAGTCAGCACCTCGTAATCCGTATTCAGCACCCACCCGCTCTGGATATCCGCCGGATGGAACCAGTCGCCAATAGTGTCTGATGGCGTAGCCGCAGCTGCCGTTGACGTGAGGGCTCGGCAGGCCCTGAACGGCGGTATCCATTTCATGATTGATTTGTTGTTGTTCCCGTCAATGTATGTGTCCAGCCGGGTCTCAAATTGAATTGCTCTTTCCAATATAGAGAGCGAAAGTCTTTTCATTTTTTGCTCCTTTTAATTCGGCAGATTAAACAGCGTAATATCTATATTCGTGAGATCCAGCGGCAAGGTGACCCTTTCGCCGTTTATCTCATCTATCGACGCATACGGCACAAGCATCTCCGCCAACTGCCAATAGCAGTCATGCTGCGGGTTGATGACGAGCCTCAGATTGTCATCCAGATAGACCCTGACAACCTGCCCCTGATGTGCCGACAGGTCAACCTCCTGAGCTGATACCTTCCCCTTCTTACACGTAAATCCGGCAATCGCTAACTTGGTTCCATTAATCCTGGTCATCATTCCCCCTTTTCATTACGCAATCGCCGACAGCTCAACGTCCGCCGAAAGATTCGCCTGCCCGCTATTATAGACAACCACGGTATTCGCCGACTTAACATACGCGATATCACCCACCTTGCCGAGAGCTGTGAGACCTGTGGGGGATATCTTTACGAGGTATGATGTATCCCCTTTATTGTGGGTCACGGTGACGCCTATCTGCCCATTTAATGTTATGCCCCCGGTCTGGAAGACGTAGCCGTTGGCGCCGGTAATATCTGAGGTCATGGCCACGGTGCCATCTTTATCAGGCATAGTCCACGTGCGTGCTGCTGTAGATGATGTTGAAAAGAAGTTAATAATAGTACCAAGAACATTTTTGAGGTTGAGTTTTAAGGCTGTCAACCCAGCATACCCACCAGAGGCATCTTTACTTGCTTGGTCTTCGGGGACATATGCTACATTTGCATTGAGTGTATTCCAATTCCCCGCTGTTTGCCCTGGGGTGTCCACATTTGCGATAAGTGAATCCCCTATATGTATCGCCGCCCCGCTAAGTATGCCCGCCACAGAAATAACCCACATATCCCCCTTAAGCACAGCTCCCGCATCGCCAGAGCCGCCAGATGCCGGGTATGTGTTCCCTGAGGCATTGTAAGCCCCGCGATAATCCAGAAGGCCCACAAGCTTGCTGTCCGCATATGATTTAACTGCTTTTTGGGATGGGTACAAAACATCCGATGTTCCAAGTGCAGTATCTACAGATTTGTTTGCGACAGCCTCTTTCTCTGTATCCAACTCACTAATAGCTGCCTGGACGTTAATAGCCTCGACATCCCCGGATGGGACATTAGTTACCTGAGATGCGGAACTTATAGGAACTGGTTTGGCGAGCATAACTCTCCTTATTTTTTTAGTCTTTCGCCCCGGCGATTCTACTGCCCTTTACAATATTATTTGTTCTACGATTTTTAAAATAAACCTTATTTCTTCCACCGGTTGCGACACCCCGTCTGGGTCCCGGCTCTCAATGGCGGCGTAATAGGCCCCTGGCGTAAGAGAAGTCTCTGCCGAGGTCAGCGGGATCGTGCCGGTGAAGGTGGTAAAGTCTGTAACCTGGGCGGTGATCTCCTTAACAGCAATCGCATAGATAGTGTCACCTAAAGCCTGTTTCGCAGCAAAAAAGAGCTTTCGGGTTGTGATATTCTTCCCGAGTGGGCCGTATGGTATAGATATCGTATCACCTTTGATGACCTCGACAGTCCCGCCGGTCTTGGCATAGCTGACCTGTATTGCGCCCTTTGTCGCAGACATCACATTTATTACCAGGGTTGCCGCCACCGCCGCTTGCGTCGCATCATGCTCTGCGATAAGGGCTATTTGCATGGCAGCTCTGGCCGCTTCGTGGGAGGCAATAGCCGTTTCAAGGGTGTCCACATACCCTTTAACCAGCAGGAGCTGAGAATATAGTGTGGTTGTGTCTGCTGATGGGTCTCCAAGGTCTGTCTGTAACGCGGAGATAGCATTGATAATCGCCGTTATTTCAGTGTCTATATAGCCTACTACTGTAGCCAGCGTTGCTTCTTTTGCCACTGTCTCCTCCGCCGCCCGGCTTGAGATAGCCGCATCAACTACCACTTCTATGTCGTTTATAATATAGATGTCTCCAGAACCGATAATGGTGTCACTCACAGGGGCAGGACTGCCTCCTGCCTGCTTATAGATGGCTATGGTATAGCGGCCATTCCCCCATACTGCTCTCGACTCGCTAAGTTCATACCTGCCTTTGATAACGGGATCCTCTGTTAAGGAGAGATAAGGATCGGCTGGGTTGACTGCGAAATCTCCATTGGCATCATTGAGCCGGTAATTATCGGCTTCCCTGCGGGCAATCAAATATATCGTAAGCCCCGTCATGTTCCAATCTATAGTTATTTTTTTCACATTAGCCATATTCCCCTCTCTTATGCTTTTTTGCCGCCTTCCAGATATCCGGCCTTACCCTTTTTTAAAAAATCTTTGTCCCCAATACCCCATAATCACTACCAGCAAATGGATTTATCCAGCCTATTGATGTAATTTCCTCAGCACCAGGATCAAATATATATGTGCCGCCTTTCTCGTCAACCTGGCCATTTTGGCTTATTATAATCTTCTCCATAGACAACCACCAACCCCATTTACTTGCAGACAAACCCTTAACACCCATCTCTGAATGATAGTAATAATAAAATCCATCCAGCGGCCCCTCATACCCTGAAACAGTGCCCTCCAAAGGTAAAGGGCTCATAAATAAAGGGAACCCCTGCTTCACCAAAACAAATCCAGTTGTAATATCAAATATAAAAACACGGTCATAAGTTCTTCCGGCATAGGGGTGACTAAGCATTGCCCCTACATAAAGTTTGTTTTTATACATGTCCAGCTTAGCTGGAGAGTAGACTGTTGGATATTCTCCCATGTGATACCCTGTAAATATATTATTTTCCACTGGAAGCGTATAGGTGGTAACAACAGCCCCGGTGGATATGTCTAAAAGATATATTCTTCCACCAACATAGGCATCCCCCATCACTCCAACAACGACATATTCCCCATTTGATGTTGCTGATAAAACTGCTTTACCACCCAGGGAAGTAGACCATAATGGGTTCATATCAGCATCAAAGCATGCAACCCAGTAAAGCCGGGCATTATTATTGTAAATGTCCGGCATATCATACCCGCATACAACCACCTTTTCTTTCCCCCAACCAGTAACCAGCACCCCTTTGAAATTAATTGTTGTTGTTTTTTGGTATACCCAATCGTGACTAAATTCAATCACCTCGTAAAGTGTTGACCAGCTTCCACCAACCAATTCTGGGCCAGGCACAACATATATCTTCTCACTTGAGTAATATGCATCAAGAAAAGCGAATCCGTAAGGCCAACTGATATTCTCAGTGTTAATGAGCACCATATCCAAATCGTATGACATTATCCTTGCCTTGGCCCCGCCGCTTAGCTGCTGATAGGCGCCTGATATAAGAAAGCGAACATATTTGTAATCATGTATATATATTAGATCGTCCTTCACCTCTAAACGCTTCACATCATATTCTTGCCCGTTAGGTGGAACTTCCTCAATAGGAGTCAAGTTGTATTCTGCGGGGGGTTCATCCGGCTTTTGAATCACGAGTTTGGGTGTTGCTGGATTGGTGTAAAGTGTGTATGTGACACCTTTATATATTTTAATTATTTGGGATGGAGTGACAAATGGGTCTTTCATTGACGTTTCTCTTTCAGGCCACAATTCATCAATAAGTTTATACGGTCGGCATGTGGGGAATGACGGCTCAAAAAACATAATTCGTTTCCAATGACATTCTTTTGGGGTTGTCTCAAAGCCTACAACCGTTGGTCTATAGTCAAGCGGGGTTGTCAGGTTCAGCATGTTTCTTTCAAACTTGACAACGGCCCTGTCCCCTACTCCAAAGGCATAGCTGTTGCAGCGCATATAGACAATCGGCACATTTTCATGAATAGACATTTGGTTAACATCAAAAGCCACATCCCCTTCGTCCTTCTGGGTGCTGACCGCAGGATCAAGCACCAGTTCGCAGGTCTCTCTATCATTATCTATTGCTGTAATAGTGCCCAACCTGTATTTTGGTTGCCATTTCTGCCAGCCTGGCAACATTGCCTGGTTATAAAATGCCTCTTCCGGGGATATCCCGAGGCCGGGAGTTATCTGCCCATCTGCCCCTGCATTATATGCGGCACCCGCCCCAAGCTCCCCCGCGGGGCGGATAACAATGGGCGCGGTTCTCTCCCCTGGGATTTCTATGGCCCCGACCTCCCCTGTCAAAGATTCATTGAAATCAGCGCACCAGGCCTCCATCTCCATATCTACCGGGAGGTTCTTCTCAAGAAAGGCTTTCCCGGCCTTCAGGGAAACGATTTCAGCCTTTTTCCCGTTGACCTCCGATTTCGCACCGCCCAGTTGCGTCCTCGCCGTGTTTAGATATGAGGTCAGCTTCCTGGCCAACTCCATGTCCTTAGCAACTATGGCGGCATTGAGCTGCGCATCCAACCCGGATATGGCCGCCTCGATGGAGGCAAGCGCCGCTTCCAATACCGGCAATTCTACGGATTCCGCCCGCTGGATGTTCTCCGCCAACTTTGCGATCCTCTCCTCCATCCTGGCCCTGTTGATATTGTAGAGGATGTGGTACTTGCCGTCCGTCCCGCCTGATTGTATGCTCGCCTTCCCCACTTGCTGCTCCTCAAAGGGCGGATACAGATTCGCCCCTACCGATCCCTGGCCACCGACCACTGACCACTGTTTTTATACCTCTGCGACCTCCATCACCGTAACAGTCGGGCTGACCTGGTATGATATCTCCCCTACCGTCATTTCCTCTTCCGTCGCCTTTATCTGCGCTATGTCCCCAGGCCTCAGCTCCTGGTCAAACCTGCAACGGAAGCGTCTTTTCCCGCTGTATTCCGCCCTGTAAGATGCGCCTTCCAGGGCCATGCGCTTCTGCCCTGTAGTATAGGTTATGGTTTCGTGCCCGCTCAGGGTCAAGGAAGAGCTGTCTGCCCCCCGGTCCTGCCTGATCTCTTCAAGGGTCACGCTCACTATCTGGTCGGACTTCACGGCCCCGTCCTCCTGTACCCCCTCCCTGACTATTGTCAGTGCGCCGTCCATCCGCAAAGCTATATCAGCGGCGTAGTCCTTACCGTTCGGAATAATTATGCTCAAATATGTAGGGTCTCCATCCTTAAGCCGCCCCTGGAACGACTTCATGGGGATGATCAGGTCATCCTGCCCGGCCTTGGTCAGGGTGCAGATATACCTGACCTGCACCAGAAGGATAGAATCGCGCGGCCCGGCCTGAAGGTCCCACTTCTGGTCAAGATACTGATATCTCCTGGCCGGTGCGTCCAGCTCCCAGGCCTGCGAAAAAGACATCTGGGTGTTCGAATCCGCCAAAAAGGCAATGACTGCTTTGTAGTATGACATCAGCTCTTCACCTTTATGGTCTTCCTTAACTGTATAGCCTGGCGATAGAATATGTTCACGACGTTAACCACCCGGATCACCCCGTATTTCAAAAGGGCAAGAAACACTGTCTCGTCAAAGCCCTGCCCGCGAACGTGACCCATCACATCCCCTCCCGGTATGCCATTGCCTGGTTGATAGAGAAATATCTATACCCCTCGGTGCATATAACATACTGGCTTGTATTGTCGGGAGTAGTCACCCAGACTTCACCGGTCGCCAGGATGAGTATTGTGCCGGTGTTGGTGGCTATTTTCTTTATCTGTCCTACCCCGACCCCAAAGGTGATGATGACCACCTTCCCTGCATGGACATCCGTGCCCCAGGCCTTTGTGTTGTCTTTGAGGGTAGTGGATGTATTAGGGTCTGAAGTAGATGTCCCTGCATCCATTTCGCCGACTCCCACAGTGTCCTCCGCTGCAAGGCCTGTAGTTGGGATCCTGAAAAAGTATTTATCATTATAGGCAAAGGCCGCGACTGAGCTCTCCATCCACATAAGCGGGGTCATCACATATTTGGACTCCCCCCTTGTGTCAGGGTCAACCGCGCTATCTGTTAGCATCTGGCTGGCCAGCCCCCCTGAAGTGGATGTGTCAGTAAGACCCGCCACGCTGGCTGAACAGGTCATGTAGATATTATACCCGCCTGCTATTAGGCTAAAGGTTGAAGGGCATTGACCTATAAATGAGCCTGAAGCATAGTTTCTTGGCAAGCTTGTTATTGTTAGTGTATTTGAGGTTTTGGCTGTTACCTGCACTCTGTCTCGCCCCTCACCATTAACACCAACCATCTGGTAATAGTTATTAATGATAAAATCAGCAGCATTAGCCACATTAATAACCACATTGGTGCCTGATGTAGCTGGCGAGGTCAGAGTGGTAAGGGTTGCCCAGAATCGCTTAGGGACATGGCCGAATCCCATAGACGTATAAGCAGCCGCCACCTTGCACACAATGAATATTAAATTTTTATCCCCATATAGCCAAAGGTAACTCCCCGTTTCGGATGTCGTAATGTTGGTGTACGTTGTATTCCCTCCAGACCCTACATGTGTCGTGGCATTCCACAGATACCAGGGGTCAAAGGTGACGGCGTTTGCCGTTGACCAATATATCCGAATGTATTCATAGATCCTGTCGGCGTTCTCCCCGTTCGATTTATAGACCCTCTGCCCCTCCCCAAAGGTGTGGACACCCGTGCCGGTAGATGTGAAATTTATCGCCGCCCCGCCTTGCGTCAGGGAGAGCTGAAATTCATTTGCAGCGGCGGCTATTACAAAATAAAAGGTATTGAGGGTCAACCCTCCTATAGCGGTGCCGGTCCCTCTGTAAAGGATTTTATCGCCGTTGGCAAACCCATGGGCTGTTGAGTTTATTTTTTCTAATGTTATGTCCACGCCAGCCGGGAGGACCTCTACATCCAACCGTTCAAAGGTATGCGTCCCTCCGCCCTGGGACGTGAAATCTATTGCGGCCCCACCCTGCGTCAGCGAAAGCTGGAAGGTGTTTGCTGCGACGCCGACAACGAAATAATTTGTCCCGTGGGAAAGCCCCCCGATGACATCCGCGGCCTGGGCGGCTGTATAGAATACCCTGTTCCCGTTGACGAACCCGTGAGCCGTGGCATTGACCAGGTCGCCGGACGTATCTATTGAGGCGGCAAGGGCTTCCACTGTTTTGCTCGCGGAGTCATGCAGCGTCCATCCGGTGGCCCTGAAGAATTTCCATATCTCCGAAAGCGCCTGCGCCCTGTTACCTGCCGGTCTGTTGACCACACTTTTATATCCCATTGATAACCTCCATTATAATTACAGATATGCCAGCACGGAAACAACGCTTATATCGTTCGGCTCCGCGATGCTCGTCAATGCAGGGACGTTCCTTTTTTCCCAGAAAGCGGCGGTCTCTCCGGGGGCAAGGCTCCCGATGAACAGCGGGATGTCCGCGGACGGCTGGCTGAACGTCACCCCTGCCGGGGCCGTGCTTTCATTCACGATGGTCGTGGCCACTCCGGTAGTAGACCCGTTTCCTATCCCCGCCGGGTCCTTCCCCAGGGAGATATCGTCACCCCCCACGGTATTTGAGTCGATGATCAGAGATATGCCATAAGCGGTCTCCGATGGGTGTACGTTCTTTATATAGCAGCACCGGTAATCTACCATGCCGGAGAATGACTCCTGCTTTGTCACATCATCGAAGGTTTTGTTCGGGAACGTGCCTATGGTTATGGTGTCTGTCTGGTCTGCCACCGGCAGGCTTGCAGGAGTTACCGTGACCAACAGTTGCTGCCTCTCGGTATAATCGCTGACCGCGAACCTGCCGCCTGCTTCCACGACAACGGCTGTGCCGATCATCCCGCCTGCTGGTGTCCACTTCAACTGCTTGGTCGCTGCGACAAACGCCAGTGTCCCGGTCCCCTGGTTGTTTCCCCCGGCGTAGTCTATGACCACTCCCGTGATATTAGATATCCCCGTGGCCTCCTGGGCCAGCACCCGTGTGCTGGAGATTATGCCGCCGAGGGAGGCGTTAGGGTTGCTGTTCCCCGCTCCGCCCGAAAGCCGTATCTCCAAATGTGCCGCGTTTATTCCCATTATGTTAGTTTCTCCTTCACCAGGAAACTGGCCGTCACCGTCCCATTACTGTATCCAAGGTTCTCTATCGCCCCACTGAATACGCCGTCCGGCGTCGAAAGATACAGGACCGCATAGAATTCAATCATCTGCCCCAGAAGGGCCGCGTCCTCTTTCGTCAGCGAGCTGGATATTATACGAAACGTCCTGTCCGAATGGCTCAGACCGTTATCCTCGATGATGCACCCGCCGTCCAGGGTAGCAGTCCTGGACACCCTCCTGGATCTGCTCGACACATCCGTGGACGGATCATAATCCCTGATTATCAGGGAGCCTTGTAAATCAAATGTAGGTGTAGATATTGATATCAATGTTTCTTCCCTATCGTAGGGTGCGTCCCACGCACCAAATGAATTATGTAACGGTGCGTGGGACGCACCCTACGCCTACCGACCCCTGGCCCCTGACCACCGGCCACTGCTTTTATATCCCCAACAGGTATTCCGCCCCTTCGGCGTTTGCCCTGATCTGTATCCGCTTCAATATCTGCCACATGAACGCCTCTATCTCAGGCTCCAGCCCGTCAGCGGAGATGTTTATAAGCGCGTCATTCCTCTTTAGCGCCGTGGCCTTCAGCGCCATGTATTTGATCTGCGCCTCTATCAACTTTTTTTGTAAGTCAAACTCCCCCTGTCTCAGTTCCTGTTCTTGCTCTATAGCTGCCAGCAATACCTCCATCCCGAATGGGGTAGAGGAGGCTTGCCCCATCATCCCGAACAGCCCAAGTAGGGTTTCCCCTGTGCTCGCTATCCCTGAATCAAGCGACGTAAACATCGTCTCAAAGGCCTGGCTCGTCGCCTCTAAAGAGGCTATGTCCCCCTTGGCCTGTATCTCAAATATCGAAACCCGCTCCTTGCTCTGTATCTCTTCCAGGCCGAGCTTGAACTCGATCATGGCATCGACGTTCTTTTTAAGCTCCGCAGCGGCTTTTTTGTCTGCGGTGCCTTTTGTGTCGGTTGCCGAGGCAACCTTCTCAAGGGCCGTATAATTGTCGTTGAAAACAACAGTGCCGTCCGCCGTTATCTCAACGAAGGATTTAAGCCCTTCAACCCCTTCCTTTGTGGCCTCAGTCACCTTCTTGGTTGCTTCGGCCTGCTGGCCCAGGGCGTTGACGACCTTCTCCCCGCCTGCTGTGATGACCGCCGAGGTCTCCCCCCCACTCTCTCCAAGCCTGTTTATAGCCTCATCGACTACCGCTATGGAATTTGCAACGTTGTCGGACCAATAGGAGAACGGGTTTGCATTTGCAACTTCATCTGTTACGAAATTCATCATCGCCATTGATGATGCCCTAAGGGTATCAATAGGCCCAGATAAATCAAGTCCAGGGATAGAGTCAAGCCCCTCAAGGATTGATATGACCGCCTCGTTTACCAAAAGAAAGGGAGCAACAAGGGCAGAATTTATTACAGCACGAATTTCATATAGGATATTCCCCGTAGCCGCAAATCCGTCATGCACCAGGGCAACCCCCATAGCAAGCCCTTGCACAGTCGTATTCGCGACAGTCAAAACTGTTTTGATAGTCTCTATGTCCCCGGACCACTTGGCAAAGTCA
>METF01000257.1:8786-27394 GCA_001771235.1 Candidatus Zhuqueibacterota bacterium RBG_16_48_16 | reverse complement strand
CTCTTCTATTATTGGTTTTAGTGCTTCTAATATCGGATCGCCAGCCACAATAAGGAAGCTTTTCCAGGCGTTTTTTAACAGCTTAATCTGGTTGTCAAATGTCCTTATCATTTTCTCGAATGCCGCCTGAGTTGCCCCCTGGGAATTCTTCATGGCATTAAGTTCGTAGGTTAAGCTCTGATAGTCCTGGACAAGGATATTGACGCCCATTGCGGCACGGATTTCCGGGAAGACCTTTATGATGTCCTGATAGGTCATCTGCTTTGCCGACATCTGCCCTATGATCTCATCAAGGGGGCGCATCTTGCCGGTGACATCAAGAACTTCCACGCCAAAGGCCTTTAGCTTCTCAGCCGTGTCCGTCTGTGCCATCTGGTTGTAGAGAGCAACGAGCCTGGTGAAGGACTCGTCCTGCTGCCCTGTATTTTTCGTCAAAACAACTATAGCTGCGCCAACCTGCTCTATGGATTGACCAAGCCCTGCGCCAAGAGCAGCCACGCTTCCTATTCCGCCAGCAAGCTGCTCAAAGGTTATGACGCCGTCCTTTACAACTTGGAAGAGAACATCTGAGACGGTGGAGGCCTTCTCCGCCCCCAGGTGGTATGAATTCAGGATAGTTATAAATGGAGATACCGCCGACTGGACGCTGGTGAGTCCAGCGGTTGCCGCTTTTGCTGCAGTCTCTAACAAGATCAGTCCTTTTTCCCCCAGGGGGATGCCGGATTGAATATCGTAAAATGCCTTTGCAAGGTCTTGAGCAGATTGCGGGAGGACTTCTGTTAATTTCAATATTCCTGCTTGTATGGCGGGGAGTTGTCCCCCCTGAGTTTCATCCAGGATAGTATTGATATTCTGTATTGCAGTCTCGAACTCTGCCGCCTCTTTTACTGCAAAAGTGGCAAACGTCGTAGCAAGGGCAATGGCCGCTATCCCGACAAGGGCGATATCCTCAGCCAGGTCCTTTGCCCGCCCTCCCAACCCTCCGAAGGAAGAGTCAATGGTGCCGATATGGTCGTTGATGTCCTTCAGCCCCGCCGACATGTCGTTCTCTACGCTGAATAAAATCTGGACTGTTTTAGATATGTCTGCCATTTATCCTCTTTACCCCATCCCCACCCTGACCCTCCCCTTGAAAGGGAGGGAATAAAGTTTCCTCTCCTTCAGGGAGAGGAGTAAGGTGAGGGTGGGTTTAACCCCTCTTCCTTGCCTTTTCCTCATAGTACATCCCCCAGAGTTCCATCTCCGTTGCCGTGAGATGTCCCTGGGGGAAGATGTCGGGACGCACCTGGAAGAGATATCCGCCTTTCAGGTCGCATAAAGCTAAACTGGCCCTGACGTCTTCTTTTCGCCAGAGCCCGGCTGAAAACCCGGCACATGCCCCAGGCCTGTCAGCTTCAGTATCTCGTTCGTTATCTGGTAGAACTCCACTGGCAGGACAGTCGCGAGCTTCACAGCCATATCGAGGCTAACAACAGGGTCAATGGAGCCGAGAACAAGCTGCTCCATCCTCTTCGCGATCTCGGAATGCACGCTTGTCGACACGCCAAGCACCTTCCTTATAGCCTCCACTTGCTCGCTCTTTCCACCTGTCGCAAGGGCCTCTGCAATTGCCTCAACCGTCTTATTCTTTGCGGCAGCCTCGTTACATCTGGCCACCTCATCTGCGGTCAGCCCCCTCACCTTCCAGACCGGCTTCTCGTCTTCAGGAAAAAAAACCGAAAGGGCAGGGACCTCGATCCCCGCCTCCCTCGGAGTGAAGTTTGTATTTTTGAATTTATCAATATCAAAAGACATTTGAATTTCTCCTTGTTTGGGCGGCCACATAAGGCCGCCCCTACTGGCCCCTGGCCACTGACCACCGGCCACTATATTTTACGCCGCCACTTCCTTCCCTACTTCTGCCGCGCTGATGGTGCAGTCCGCCTTGATATTGTCCGCGACAGGGAAGGCCCTCGATATCCCGAGCTTCCCCTGGGCCAACATATATGGCGTCTTATACCTGTCCGGGAAAAATTTAAACCACAATATCTCGCCTTTAAGCCCTACAAGCGGGTCAGTGACCCCGTCGGAGAGAAACGCGGTGAACTTCCCCTGCCCAAGGGACGCCGCCGTCTTCCCCAGGGTCGTCCCGTATATCTGGGTGGACGAGACGCTGTAGGAGTTCTCCGGCGGGGCAAAGTCGCTCGCAAGAGAGACGTCAGCAAAGATGGGGGTGTAATACTGTGCATAGACCTTTTTAGCCACACTCCCCGTATGTGCCAGAGAGAGCGCCGCAGAGAAAGTCACGGCCCCGTTTACGTTTGACTCATCCCATACAGGGTAGTCGTATCTTTCCTGGTGCTGCCCCGCCACCGTGAAAATCTCGGCTGCCGTTACGACTGCCGCGGCGGAGGTTATCAGCCTGACCTGGGCCACTTCTATGGACCCGACAGGGACAAATGGAGGGCCGCCTGCCGCTCCTCTTGTCTCGCTGAATTCCTGGGTCGCCCCGTCCGTCCCTGCAACCACGGCTATGACTCCGGCGGAGTTGACCGTGATGGAGCTGACCTTTGCCACATTTGTCGCCGGTCTCGTCAGCGTCGTTCCCGCTGCGGCGCTCACCGATGTCAGTACCCCTATCAGGTAGCAGGTCAGGGCCGCAGCATCGACCTTATTGTTCTGCCCGCTTGTCGGGACCACCGCGCCGCCGGTAACTACCCCGTCCGGCCTGACGATTGGCGCAAAGGTGTTCTTCCCGCTCCAGGGGCTTAATGCCGCGGTAAATATCTTATGGTCGCCCGAATCTGTGAGCGCCGCCATCGGCACCAGCGTCTGACCGCTTTCATATTGCAATTTGGCGTTTTCCGCCGAGTTACTTTTCCCCATCACTTACCTCCTTTTTTTATTTATTATTCTTCCTCTTCGTGTATAGAATTGAAGGCGCAGATGACGCTGTACTGCCATACGCCGTTACTCACACTCAAAAACCTGACCCCTACCAGGTATGCCCTCGGAAGCGACAGATCAAACTTGCCGGTCAGGGCCGCTTTGACTTGCCCGATGTATGCATATACCCCCTGATGTGTCCTCAGGTTCCGGGACACGACTACCGTCTCAAACTCCATTTTCTCCGTCTGGCTGATGGTCCCTGATGCCCTGGGCTCCGTCAGAGACTCTCCTAAAAACCGGACCAGCAGAGCGCCAAGGGGGTGTATAAGCTGGTAATTAGCGGGATCGTCAGGGAACGGTTTGACCTCCAGTTCCGGCATCTGCTCCTTTAACCTCTCTACAATGGCGTTCTCTGTCGCTTCAATGTCCATCTAATCCCTTTCGGGTATAAAACCAAGTAAGCTTTTACTCGAAAAGCAACTTGGATTAAAACCCCTTCATATTGTCCCGTCCGAAGATTTTCGGACTTGATACTACCTGCACAGCAGTATTGCTTTTTGACGGCGCCGCCGGTTCGGGATCAACGCCTATAGATATGGACCCTTTTGATATGAGTTCAAGCTGTCTTATGGCGTTCTTGTACCTGTCCGCCCTGGTCTGTGGTATTTCCTCTACCCGCCTGGAGTAGAGGTTGTATATGGCGACATCTACGGATATTTTTTTGATTATCCCAGGGACCACGGCAAACGGGACCGAATACCGCCCCCCGCAGTAGGAGTCGATCTCCGAATCCGCCTGCTGAATAGCCTCGTCAACCCTCCCCTGGTTGACCGTCCCCAGGTTCTCATCGTCGGTGAGCTGGATAAGGGACTCTTCAGGTATGAGCTTCTTTATGTCGGAAACCGCTGAGTACATTATTTACCCTTCCCCTTCTTTGTCTCTTTCTTTATCTCTTCCTCTACCTTTACTTCCTCCTCTACCTCTGCCTTTGCCTGCTCTATCTGTTCTACCACCAGCTTCGTTTCGCCCTTGAGTATATCAAAGGTCTTTTGATTTACCTCTATCTCCTGGGGCTCCTTTGTAAACTGTATCCCGCCCCGCCTGAAGGTCGCCGGTTTTGAACTGACCTTTATCTTCATGTTGTCCTCCTATAGGTTAGGTCAATGGTCGGTGCCAATTAACTGAACACTGGCCCCGACCACTGACCACTATTTTTACGCCCCTAACCCTGTGCTTGCCCATCCCAGCTGCCAAAACCCATAACCGGATGCAGCTCTGGCCTCCGCTCCGAACTTGTACGTGCCCCTATTGAAGACATCGTCCGACTGCGGGTCTGTCTGCTGTACGAAGACCGGCGCTTTACGCTCCTGGTAGACAAACGGCTTGATGACCTTTGTGGTATCCAGCAGCATCCATGCGGTGCTGGAGGTCATTCGAGGCGACACGACCGGCTTGTACAGCCCCTTATACAGATTGACTTTTCCATCCTCAAGCCTGTCCGCTGTATAGAGCGTATTTGCCATATCGCGCAGTGCAACCCCCACGAGCAACACATTAGGAGTTACATTCAGCGGACGCCCCTCATTGTCCTTGAAGCTTCCCATTGCCGTGGCGGCAGCTCCGATGCTCGCTATTGCCGCAGCCTGGGTAGCGGCGGAGAGTACGGCAACTCCCTTATTAGATACCGACTCCGGCAAGCCGGTCGCCGGGTTCTTGACGGGATGGTCAGTGTCGCAGAAGAACTGGCCGTCGAAGCAAACGTTGGTAAAGACCCCGTTAACCGCCTCAAATACCAATTCATCAGGGAATTGAGCGGCAGATTCTCCGGCCCCCTGGGCCTGTGTGCCGTAGATGCCCAGGTTGTCATCCTCGATGTCATTCCTCTTTACTTCCACCGTGGCCTCAAAGTCCTCGTTTTCGACCACATATTTGAATCCTTCCAGAGATTTAAGTTTTTTATCGCCGACCCAGCGCTGCATCTTCGGGAACTGGCTCAACCACTTATAATCATTAGCGCCTGATGTAGAGGGCACCTTCATGGCGATCTGCGGCCACATAGATTCTACCGCGCTGAACACCTTGTTAAACGAGGTGTTCAGGTTAACGAATATTGCGCTTAATGATTCCCTGTTGACGATCAACCCCGCTATCGGGAAAAACATCATCCCGTCCTCCCCCATTGGTAGATGGGCCGCTCCTGTGGGTGCCAGCAGGACTGCCAGAATCAGGCAGCCGAGCAGCCCCATAATGTATGATGCGTGTTTCTTCATTTTGTGATCCTCCTTTTGTTTTGCCCTTCATCCCCCCTCTTAAATTAAGAGGGGGTTAGGGGGCGTTATATTGTTTGCGTTTAACTGACCCCCGGCCGCTGACCACCGACCACTTCTTTTACGCCAGGTCATGCACCCTGTACGCTATTTTTACGACCATCGTGGCGTCAGCCGTCGCATTGCCGCCGTACTCTCCGTCTCCTGTGTTATGGAGAACGAGGGCCTTGTTTGCCGAGGCTGAAAGGGCCGCTATCGCGTCTATCTTCGGCAGCGCATTCGTCACCGTAGTCACAGCAGCGTCAACAAAACCGGTTGCCTCAATGGCCTGGCTGATTGCAACACCCGTCCCGTTTTCATACTTGACGGCCAGATTGTCCGCGGTCTCGGTCAGGACTTCCGTCCCTGCCACAAGCTTGATTGCTGCGCTCACAAGCTCGACTATCTTGTTCGCACCCTGTGCCGCTACAAGGGTTACAGGCGCCGCCCGCAATGCCTTGATGTTCGCGTTGGTCAGGTTGACCGTGGCATACTTGATCAGGGTGGCGTCCATGTCCCCGCTGCCTACCGTGGCCGGCCTGGGGATCACGGTGAACTCGACCCATACGCCTGCGGTATCGACATCATCTATCCTGCCGGCTATGGACCTGGTGGTCCCGCCGTCGGTCTTCGCCACGGTCTGATCGTCTACGATGAAGCATTCCTTGCCGATGTCCGCCCTGGTGATAGCGTCTCCTGCCGCCGAGTTGGCAAACTGAAAAACTCCCTTCCTGATCTTTACGGTCTTGTCTCCTGCCCCCCCTGCGGAGTTGTCCACATACTCCTCAGCCCTTCCCATCCCGAGCAGTGTAGTGGCGACTGCTCCGGGTGTTGCATTGCCGCTTGCGTCCCTGGCTACAAGGGAGCCTGCAAATATCTTTTCCCCCGCGGCGATGGGGAGGTCCACTTCTATCCCGTCCCTCCGTGTTGTATTCCTGTCTGCTGTTAATGTCATGTCTTCCTCCTTTGTTTTAAATTCAGTGGCCGGTTTTACTGACCCCTGACCCCTGACCCCTGACCCCTGCCTTACCCCTTCCCGTACTTCTTAATATCCTCGACGCTGTTCCCGAACATGGCGGCGATCTTTGCCTCTTCCGCGTTAAGGGCCGTTGTGGTCTCTCCCGGCTTCTTCCCGTCCAGGCCGCTTGCATCTGCCACAACCGGAGCTGCTGTCACAAACTGTTTGAACCTGTCAAGCCCCCCGTCCTGCCTGCACTGCGCCTTGTGATACTCGGCAGTGGCAGGGGTGATCTTCCCCGCCTTGAGCGCCCCGTCGATTTCGGTGTTTATCGCCGTATCGAGGTCCGCCGCGTCCCTTTCCCTGCCCTTCTGCTCGGCGTTTGCCGCCTTCCCCACAGCCGCGTCATAGTCCGCCCTGGGGACATATTTGTCCAGGGATGGGGTCTCGACCCTGTTCAGGGCCGTGGTCAGATCGCCCTTGAGCTTGCCGACGGCATTAAGTGCCTGTTCCAGTGTTGCCGTTTCCGGCAGCCCCAGGGCCGCCAGTAATGCTTTTAAATCCATAGCTATTTCCTCCTTTTGGTTTGATTCCCTGTTAAGGGCGTTTAAATACAGGTTTGGTTTGTTCGTCAACCCGACCGACGATATGCCGACGATCCTTCCCGTTGCCTTCTCATAGATAAGTACCGGAGAGATGTAGCGGTATTCCCGGTTTGCCACCATCTCCTGGCCTTTGGGCGTCCAGGTCACTTCCCCCCAGATAGAGCCTCCTTCCCTGACCTCCTCCTTTTCCACCCATGCCATTGCCGGAGCAGCATCCCCCCCAGGGGCCTTTATCTCCGTTGCATGTTCTACATCCACCGGGATAGGGGCCTTGTTCCCGGCAAAGGCCGAGACTATTCCCTGTGGGTTGTCATTGACCCAGGCACGTCCATCCCGCCCGACAACCGACTGCCCGGCAGGGATCAACTCGATCCATTCCGGGACAGATCCATCCAAAGGAAGCTCAAAGTTAAGCGCCGTTTTTAAAAATCTCTTGCTCATCCGTTCCCCCTCTAAATGCAGTGGTCGGTGGCCGGTGTTCAGTGGTCAGTTAAGACCTGGCATTTAACCGACCTCTGGCCCCTGATTCCTGACCACTGTTTTTTATTACGCCTTCAAAAGATGATCCCCAATGACCTTATTTATCTCCGTCCAATCTTCCGCCTGTACCGCCAGGAATGGCCGGGCAGGGATGGTTACTTTCTTTCCTCTCCCTGCCTTGCCGCCAAGCTGATGGATCGCTCCATAGACTACATTAGTCCCTATACTCACCTGCTTGCTGGTTGCCTTTGCATTGATAGAGTTTTTAAGCCTTGCAGTATCAACCAGCGTCAAACCGCCCGACCTTTTGGCCCGCTGTGAGGTTCCCCACTTAGAGGGCCTTCCGCCCTGTTCAAAGTTCTTTCCGACCGAAGTCCTTACGATCTGCCCTATAGTCTGCATCACAGGGGTAAGGTCCTCGACCCTTTCTTTCAGCCTGGTCAAAAGCGCTTTGACTTCCGCATCATCTATCCTTACGTTGATCTTTATCCCTGCCATTGCCTGTCCTATGGTTTTAACCGGCCCCCGGCCCCCGACCCCTGACCACTGCCTTTTAATCTTTCCACCCTTCCTTCCCCGGGTTATACGCCCAACCAGGGTCTATCCCTTTCGGAACGGTCTCAATTACGCCGGTGTCCTTATTGACCCATTCATACGTCCCGTTATCCGGCCTTACACTCAGCTTTTCATTGTCCCGTGTCATCTCTGATTGGGACACTGTATATACTGAGCACCTGCAACCCCATCCATTAGGTGGATAATGGGTATCCCACCAGGGATCGTCCGCCGGGAGTATCGTCCCGTGCCAGCTTGCATGTAGCGGTCTGGTCCTTCCGTCCATCACCGCAGAATATCTCCAGTACGGCCTGTCCGCTTTTACTGCCTGCATCTGGTCATAATGCCCTTTGGCATATGCCACCCGGAGGTTAGTGTTGAATATTACCCCCGTCCTCCAACCCCTTGATCCGTTATAGCTCCATCCGTTTTTTTGCACCGTCGCGTCAAAGGCCTTCCTGAAATCGGCCAGCGTGGTCCCGTCCGCAATTGCCTGGTTTATGGCCGTGTGCAGATCGGCAAGCAAGTCCTCTTCCATCGCCCCTGCCACAACAAAAGACCTGTTATGCATCTCCTGCCATATATCCGTCCACTTCTCTGTGCCCAGATTTACCTTGTCAAAAAGGTAGGCTATCGCCTCGTCAAACGGCAGGTTTTTGTATTCGATCTCCATTAACGCCTAAAACCCCCTTTAAATCGTTCCTTCCCCAAAACGCGGCCCACACATCCAGTTCCGTTTGACACCCCTGTTATAAACGGAGATGACACCCTTTAAGGCCTGTTCTTCCCTTCGCTCCCTCTCCTTCAGGGAGAGGGTTGGGGTGAGGGTGGGATTAATACTTCAAACCTCCCTGCCAATTCCGCCGCGCCCAAGGCCCTCTGTATCAGGTTCCCCAGGTTAACCGGGTCCATCCCTGAATAATCATTCAGGAGTTTATTTCTGAATTCCTCAAGGCTCGCTGACTCATTCAAAAGCTTTTCTATGGGGGATATCATCGGATCAAGGTTAACCTCAGTCATAAGCCTATCGGTAAAGTGGTCAACCGTGTCTTTAATCTGGGGGGATTCCTGGTTTAATGCCCGATTAACTCCCCCTCTTAAATTAAGAGGGGGCTGGGGGGCGTTAAGGTTTGACTGTGGAGGGTTTCCCAACAATTCCGCCCCTTCCGCCGGATCAGGCCAACCCAACTTATCCCTTACAACGCTCTGCTCCACCTTAAGACCCAGGGGGACGAGTTTCTCCAGCCCGGTTATGAGGAGCTGGATATCTTCAGCCTTGGCTATGTGCAGTTTAATGGAGGGATAGTTCTTTTGTGGGCCGAAGTTCAGGTCTATGTATGCCCTGACCAGGTCGCGGTTGACGGTCTCCTCGAGCTGCTCCGCGTCTGAATCCCGGATGTCCTCCCTTACCTCATTATGTACCGTCGCCTGGGACTGGCTGGAGCCGTCATCTGCGGTCATGGTCTGGCCGAGTACCGCCTTGCTCGTCTGTTTGTCTACCCATTCAGCCATGCCCTGGAAGAGCTTGTCGCCGCCTGCCGACTTTATAGCCTCCACGAACTCTATCTTCATTGACTCCGGCAGCACCGCTGCGGCGTCTGATCCAAGGTTGGCAACCGCAGTCTTCAGGATGTTTATGTCACCTTCCGTTGCCGACGGGCCGTATCTTCCGACCCTGAGCGGCATCCCGAACACCTCTATGAACGCGAGCCAGTCCTTAAATGTGTAGTTTTTCCCCAGGTAGCTCCATGCCACCAGGCGGGCCAGCCCTCCCCTGATAGGTATGCCGGTCTTCAGCTTCGGGACGTGGACAATGAACTTATAGGGTGCAAGAGGGACGCCGTTCATCATGTCCGCCTCATCCAGGAGCCGTATCTCTCTCCTGGCGATCCGGTCAAACGTAAAGAAGCGGGGGTCTCTCCATATATATTCTTTTGGGAACCACTGACTGCCGGACCGGTCCCACATGATCTCCGTGCAGGAATAACCCTTACCCAGGGCGTCCAGGGCATCCTCCAGCATCCCCTTGAACCCCGGCTTCCTGACCATGTCGCGGACCGCGTCTGCAAGCTTTTTGTCCTGGGCGGAGTCGCTGTATGATTCAACAACGGCAGGAAGGCGTTTGACTGCCCTCTTCCTTGTCCCGAGGACGGATGAGTAATGCGGCTCCTTCTCCTCCATCTCCTCAGCCAGGGTCAGATATTCGCTGGCGTCTCCATCCGCCGCATTCTGGAGGATGGAGGCGAGGCGCTGCGGCGTCAGACCGCTTGCTACTGTATTCGTCCAGAGCGTCCTGATACCGGTAAGAGTCGGGGCCGCAAATTCCCTTACAAGGTCAGCTTTCTTTATAGGCCTGTTATAGGCGTCATATAAGGTTACGTCTTTCATGTAGCTCCTTTAAAGGCAGTGGTCGGTGGCCGGTGGTCAGTGGCCGGTTTGCTGACCCCTGACCCCTGATCCCTGGCCACTTCTTTCACATCGCTCCCAGCATCCTCTTAAACCCTCCGGTACATCTGACCGGGCGGGGCAGGTCCTTTATTTCCTTTGCCGTAACCGGGTGATAGGCATAAAACGTCTGTCCGTTTGACGCCCCGTACAATCCCAGAAACCCGGCCCATGCCCTGTCTGCGTGTCCCGATGAGTCGCTTTCAGCCTCGAACCTCACCCCTCCGGTCGGAGTCGTCACCTTTTTAAGCTTATGCAAATCTGTCCTTAATTCCGTATCTCCCATCGGGATCCGCACCCTCCGGTCTTCAAACTGCTGTTTGCCTATAGTTGCCATAAGCTGTTTGCTGGCTGACGTAAAAAGGACCCCCTCTACTCGTGAAGAGCCGTATCTCCTTGTGGCGTCCTCTACCGGCTTTTCTCCCATGCCGGTCTGGTCCATGCAGAGCCTGACTACCCTGTACCTGGTCATAAGTTCATCCATCACGGCATCCTGCTCGGCAAATGACGCCCTCTTGAGGGTCCTTATCTCCCTGGTCCAGAATACGTCTCCGACCTTTTCCCATACCCAGGCGACCCATAGGTCATGGCGCCTGCCGATATCGTTCCCTATATAGCAGACGCCGTCCTGATAAAGCTCCGGGAGTCCGGCCTTGTCGGCTTCTACATTATTAATGAGATCAAAGGACAGCCAGGCGCTCGCTTCGTCAAGCCATTTAAGCTCATATTCCTGCGCCCAGGCATCGGGGTCGTTGAGCCCCATCCTTAATTCTTCTATGTCCCTCGGCAGGCCGTCTGCAACGGCTTGGTATATGTC
Source organism: Candidatus Zhuqueibacterota bacterium RBG_16_48_16 (assembly GCA_001771235.1). GTDB lineage: Bacteria > Zhuqueibacterota > Zhuqueibacteria > Residuimicrobiales > Sediminimicrobiaceae > Sediminimicrobium. Next base: position 16,360 of record METF01000257.1, on the reverse strand, counting down.
TGTCGTCTGCCTGTACCAGAGTTTGTCCTCTCCGGTCATCAGGTCATAGAACTTATTCCCCTTGCCGTTTGGCGTCGATACGACCCGGAGCTTGTGACCGGCAGAGATCACCGGGAAGAGGGCGGCCCAAATCTTCCTTGAGTCTGCATGAAAGGCAAACTCATCAAGAAAGACATTCGCCGAAAAACCCCTGGCAGTGTCGGGGTTGGCAGGGAGCGCCGTTATCCGGCTGCCGTTAGGAAAAACAACCTCCAGTGCCTTATAGCTCGCCTCTCCCTTCCATTCGGTTTCAATGGATTTTATGGCTATATTGTAGGCCTGGCAGTGCCGCTTGACCCCTTCCTCCATCGCCTCCTTGGCCTGTCTCTCCCCTCTCGACAAAATCACCCATCGGGCCTTTTTCCCCTTGGCTTCCGCTTCAAAGCAGTCATCAACGACCTCAAGGGTCGTTGTAAAAGTCTTGCCGGTCTGCCTCGCAAACATCCCGGCCTTAAACCGGGATTTGTCTTCAAACCATCTCTTTTGATATGCGTGCAGCATCAGGCCATCCCGTAAACGTCTTCTCGTACCCTCTTCAGGGCTTCGAGGGTGACTGCCCTTCCTTCGCTCACTTCCTTTTCAAGGGCCTCAATCTTTGATCCAACGGCCTTCGACTTCGTCCTCACTTCCGCCATAAACTTCTTCTGACTTATGCTTGCCCTCGCCAGGTCCGCAATAGACCTCGAAAGACTGGCGACATTTATCTTTGCGGGGTTAATCTCCAACTCCATAACGAGGTTGAAGAGTTTGTCCTGGAGTATCCTGACGAGTGCATCATTCAGCGCCCCTTCGTCATCCCCTGCCTCGGCTGCCAGCATCTTCGCCATCTCGGTTGACTTCTTTATCCCTTCAATCTTTTCCTTGAACTCCTTGCCGTAGCGGTGTATACCGCTCTTTGATATGGCGTATCCCCTTCCCCGGAGGTCTTCTTCAAGGGCCTCATAACCGGAGAAGTTCCCCTCTATCAGGGCCTTATCCAACCACTCCTTGACCTCTCTCGGCAATCCTGTTACTGCGCTTCTTTTCGGCATATATCTCCAAAAGCTCCCCTCCTTGATAAGGAGGGGTAGGGGTGGTTGACTTACCAGTACCTCTCCGGCCGCGCTATCCCCGGATCAACCGGCACTGTATATTCAACCAGGTCAACCCCATTCCTGGTGAGTTTTCCAAACCATGTCCCTGTATGCTGGTGGCTGATTTCAATCAGCTTCCTGTCCTCCAGGTATACCAGCTCCTTACGGAGTTCTTGCTGGGTCACTCCCGGAAGCACAGACTGGATGGTTGAAAGTATCAGCCCCTCGTTGGTACCTATCGGTCGGGCCGCATTCAGCACTGAGAGGATAAGCCAGCGGGACTGCTCCCTTTCCTGTTGTTTCAAATCAATGCTACTCATGTTCCCTCCTGTCTCTAAAACTGTCTATTTTCTCCGCCAGGGCGTCGAGCTTGGAATTGATTACAACCTCCTGGCGGATAGAATCGTCCCGCATAACATATTCCACGGGGAGGGTCGCTTTCAGTTCCAGCAATTCTCTTTCGATCCTCTGCCATTCCCTATGTTCCGTATCGTTGGATTTTTCCAGCGACTCAAACCTCTTGTCCAGGTGACTCTGATATCTGTCCAGGAGCCATTTAACGGCCCCGACCAAAAACCCGCTCCAAGCCAACATCACAGTAAGAAGAATCCCCAAAAGTTTAAAATCCACTATCTCCCCTCCTCACATTGTCATTCCGGCAGGCTTACAGCCGGAATCCAGTTTTTAAAGATATAGATTCCCGATTAAATATTTCGGGAATGACATACAGATTCAAAAGCTTTTTGACATTCTATGCATCTCTGGCAGCCAGGGACCGCCTTGCGTCTCTTCGCGGGGATGACATCCTTGCAGTCTATACACTTCCTCCGCTTGCCAGCCTGCAAGCTTGCCTGTTTGCCAGTAAATCGATGCTCCGCTATCTTCGCCTCCAAGAACTTCTCATAGTGTTCCTGGGCCACATCCATCTCATCTGGCACGGCACATCTCCAGAGCCTTTAACAGCAGTTCATTATCCTGATACAACCTATCCAGCGACTCCTTCGTGATAGTTACCTTCTCCCCCCCGTTCACTACCACGTACCGCTTCGAGCACGCGGTCATGCTGATCAGCAAGAGCAGTATCAATACCACTGTGGCCGGGTTTGCTGACCCCTGGCCCCTGACCACTGACCACTTTTCTGAATTCCTGAATCTTCTCATCATGTACATCTCTCGTTTCCCGCCTGTGGAGATAAAACCGCAGGGCCGCATGTAATAACGCAAGCAGCCCTACAACGGCCTCCCACATTACAGAGCGGCCTTTTCGATCTTGTGCCCTATGCCGATGACGGCGAGCCCTGAAGAGATAAGCCCTATTCCTTCCGTCATCCCGTCAAAAGTCCCCTCGGAAAACCCCTTGAGGATCACGCCTATCCCGGTAAAGATCAACCCTGCTCCGCCTGCCCACGTCTTCCAGCCTTTCATATTTTCCTCCTTGTTTTCTGTTCGGTGGTCGGTTTACTGACCCCTGACCCCTGATCCCTGACCACCGATCTTTGCTGACCCCTGGCCCCTGATCCCTGACCCCCGGTTTATCCCCTCATCTTCTCCATCAACCTTCTTGCCCTATCCACAACCTGGAACGCCCACTTTGAATTCCCCATCTCGTGCGCAGCCTCATCCCATTTATTCACCGCCATAGCAGCCAGCATCCGCTTAAAGCCGAGGAGCCTTGTCAAGCCCATGTTGAAGCACATATTGAGCAGTATTTCTTTTTTCTCCGATGGAAGCCTGTCGTAAAATGGAATGGCCAAAGACAACTGCCTGTGGCACTGGTCCACGTCGTTGCGGAGCAGGTAGTAGGCCTCTGCCCTCGTGATCCCGTTGTCTTCAAGGTTGCGCCCGACGCCTATAGTCAGCTTCCCGGCAGGGCACCTATAAGGCTTGAGCCGCAGGTCTTCATCAACTATGAGCTGAGTCTCGACCTTTTCAAAAAACCTTGCTTTCTCTCCCGGGGTCAACACGCAGTCTCCTCGATCTTTACATTCTCGGCGCACAGGCCGTCATGGAAGGACCTGCATTTATCGGCGATCTCTTTGTCATTGGTAATTATCAGCCGCTCCTTGACTCCATCCAACAATTCCTTGTATACGATGTAGAGCATGAGACTCCTAAAAAGCGGGGCAGGTGGTGAGCCTGCCCCTAATGGAGGTGGTGGTGAGGTCTTGACTTTCGTCAAGACCTCATTGTATGGGTGGTATATCAGGTATGGCTTGGGGAAGTCTCTGGAACCACTTCAAGAAGTGAGGGGGAGGTTTGGGGCCTCCCCCTGTAATGCAGGTTTAGCGGGGTGGTTATGCGGGCAGTGCGTCAAACAGGCCCAGCTGCCGGGGAGGGGCAAGGGGTTGCCCCCATCCCTCGCTGTAGTTCAATGCGGCTCTCTTTGCAGGGCCTCTCTGAACCTCCGCCACTTTCATGGGCGCAAGAAGGCCGACACGGATCATGCTTCTTACTGCCCTTGCCACCCTGCCTCTGCTGATTTGCAGGGCTTCGGCAATGCTGCTGTAGGCCTCCCCTGCCAGAACCCTCAGACGAATCGGGGGCCAGTGGGGCCTGCGGGTAAACCAGTAGTTCTCCGCCTGGATCGACGGCTGGAGGAATTCGCCATTGACAAGGGCGTCATAAGCGCGAATCACTTTAAGCCGGAATGCTGGGCTTATCCACATCGCATAGTCATAGACGAGCTCTTTGACGATATATGTACTCGGATTCCCGACCGCCATTGTGACGACAGGCGCGACATTTCTGAACCCTAATTCGGGTTCAGAATCTGACGCCAAATTTGGCCTCAGAAATGAGATCGAGTTAGAATAAGCCCTATTTAGGGCTTTATTTTCTTCTCGGTTCGGCACCAAATTTGGTGCCGAACTATTCCCCTCCCCTCTAAGCTCTTTAATAAAAGCTTTTACTTGACTAATACGCAGCCATCTACTTGGCGTATGCCTTTTCTCCCCGCCTGCCGCCCTATGCAGGTCATTCAAGCAGTATCTCCCCTCAGCATCTTGCCGGATCACTGTGTTTGCAACTGTGAATGTATTCATTTTCCACCTCCATCAATTGATTTAAATACCTCAGTTACTTTGTCGGACGCATCCGTCAGGCCGCCGATAACATCAATCAGGATCAGGACGAGTCCATAGCTGCCCTCTTCGGACATTTCAGGCTTAGCTTGTTTTGGTTGACTGTAGAAATCGAGGATAAAGGCGAGCTTTGCTTTGCAGTGGTGGATTGTGTCCACCGGTTCGAGTGAATACATGTGTACCTCCGTTGGTTAATTTCGATATTCGGCACAAATAAAAGTGCGCCGAGAGCTATCGCGGTCCCAACGGAAACCGTCCTGCACCTCGCGATGCAAGAACTCTCGGCGCACAAGCGCACCACACCGATTAGACCCCCTTCCTCCGCATAAGATTGCGGACGCAGGACGGCCCCGTTGGAACTTTCGATGGTTCCAAGTTTATTTGGGGCCATGGTCTTTGTCAAGTTATTTTTCATCAAACAGTCCTGCCTGTTTATCCTCTTTCTCCGGCTTCAAAATCTCATAAACCCACCGCTCAGAATAATCGGTGGCCTTTGCAAGCTCTTTATGGTTGGAGCCGTTAAACTTCTTGCGGATGTATTCCTTCTTTTTCTTCTCTTCAATGGCATCCAGGCCGACAAAGTAAAACACCTGTTTAGGGTACATCTTGGCGAGCTTAAGGGTGTTCTCTACCCCTATGGCCTCAGCCATCTCGTGATACTGCTCCGGGAGGTCCTTTGCCTTTATGTCATCAAGCCACTTCATTCTTTTCCTTACGGTTCATCTCTTTAATCCGTTCCTTCAACGCCTTCAACCCAGTAACCCCCATCATCTTGTAATGCGTCTGTATCTCCCGGTTGGCGTTTATAAAGGCGTTCAAGGACTTTGCAAACCCCTCCCCCCATCTCTCCCGCGCCACGTCCTCCAGCTCCTGAAGGAGCCCGGATTTAGAGGATTCATATCTTACCACCCCTACCCCTCCTAAAATAGGAGGGGAGCTTAATTTAGATTTAGCTCCCCGCCTTAAATAAGGAGGGGTGCCCGAAGGGCGGGGTGGTTGACTCTTCCCTGTCACGTGCTCAATCACTCTCAAGACTTCCTGCGCAGAGGCCATACTCAAACGCTTCTTGATAACAGCAGGCGCGACCTCGTTCCTCAGCGTCTCCTGATCTACCCCGACCTTCTTGGCCTCCGCAAACAGGGCCGCAAGAAGCTTCTCTTTCTTGCCTTTTCCATCCTTCATCCTTCAGCCCTCATCCTTATTGGTTCCGGCCACGCAGCCTCTTGCCCAGGCGCAACCTTGATATCCCATTCTATAAACTCCGGGCAATTCTTAACGCCCCCGCCGTTGGCACCCCCTCTTAAATTAAGAGGGGGGAGGGGGGAGTTATGCTTCGGATGCAAGCACCACTTTACAAGCCCCTTAAACCAGAAATACAGGCACCCGCCGCATTCATCCTTCATCCCTTATCCCTCATCCTTCATAGCGTCCCCTGCCCGAAAACCTCTTCCAGGCTTATCTTCCTAAGCTTCGACGCCCTCACCAGAATAGATATCCCCCTATGCCTCAAAGACCTGTAAACCTCATCAATCTCCTCCGGCTCCGTAATTATGTAATACCCGGCAGGCTCCCCCGTGCGGCTCCCTATGCAGTAACCATGCTCATCTATCAGATGCCTCACAATCTCCCTCAATTTCACGTCAGAGAGCCCGACCATAGAGCCCAGCCAATGGACTCCCCTGGCGTTCTCCTTCCCCTCGGCAAGTAGGCTTATGATCCTCCGCTCCTCCGACTCTAACTCTCCCCGGCTCCCCTCCTTGCTAAGGAGGGGAATTAAAGGGGTGGTAGGGCCACTGAATATGTCCATCTGTTCGGTCATTCATCTCCTAAACTCCCCGCCTTGATAAGGAGGGGTGGCCGAAGGCCGGGGTGGTTATTTACCCTTAAAAAACTCCTTAAACGCTTTAGGCACCTCACTTGTCACCCTTACCGTCTCCCCCGGCCTTATGCCTGACTGAAGGGAGGCCTCTTTCTTTTTAAGCCTCTGCTCTTCTTCTATGTTTCTCTTTTCGGTCTCCTGCTCAGATATCCCGATCAGCACTTTGATAAGGTAGTTGTGGTTCTCCAGGTCGAGCTTCTTGCTACATACAACCTTGAGGGCCGCGACTATCCCGTCACGGCTGATCTGATAAGGGACCTTCCTGAAGGAGAACTTCCCGCTGGTCCAGATCCCGTGAACCTCCTGGAGGATGCGCAAAAGCTTTGCGGCCTTGATAGGCCGGGTCGTGTCGAACATCTCGGCATACTCAAAGACAAGCCTGGAATGAGGCGCAAAGTCCGCCTGCATCTGTATGATCTCCACAAGGCTCGCCTCTCTCATGGCATCCCGGAGGGAGTGTTCGTAACGGCATTTAGGACAGCGGATGTTCATTTGTTCAACATCCCCCTTCGTATCTAAAATCAGTCCAATGGATAATCTTTCCTGAAAAGTCAAGAGGGAACCAACGCCAAAAAGCGGCGACATCCTTAAAGCCGTCATTCTTTGCCAGTAACTCAATTTCCGAGGTTGTCAGCTCACGTCCGCCGACCCAAACTTCTTTCTCTTCACCGAAATTTCGGATATCAATAAACTGCGTTCCCTTGCAGGAATAGTCAGAAGAAAAGCATTGATACTGCTTTGTCCTTACACTTGTTGCCATGTGGATGGCGGTCCCTGCCTTCCACCGCCCTTTCTTGTCTTCTCTGATGGTGTGAATTTTTATCCCAATAAGGATCGGTGCAACAAATTGTTTACTGAATCCTAATATCATCGCTCCCTCCGCGCCTTTCTCAAACGCCCCGCCTTCGGCACCCCCTCTTTACTAAAGAGGGGGCTGGGGGGAGTTGGGTTTTTGGGCGTTATCTTCCGGCCCCTGGCCCCTGACCACTGACCACTGCTTTTCACGCCGCCACATCCAAACTTATCTGCTTATAAGCCCCGTCAGCCTGCCGCTCATAAATCCTGATATAAGCCTTTGTCCCCGTGACTTGAAGGCTCTCCCCTATGGCAGTCATGGCCCTCTGCCACTTCACGTCCTTGATATCCAGCCTGCGGAGTCCCAGGATGCGGTTGGCGTTGAGCTTCCCTTTTTTGTCAACGTAGAATGCATCGTTGATAAGGGCCTTTATCTCCGGCCTGCTCCCTTCTGACCAATCATGCAGGCACTCGTCAATAAGCTTCTTTGCCGCCTGGAGACGTTCATCAAATTCAATGGTCTCGTCAATTGCCCTCTGGACCTTAAACTGTCCGTCAAAGCTCATCAAAGTCACGTTTCCCTTGACCCCGCCTTTCTTCACGCCGTATTTCTCTGCGGAGAGGTCCACAAAGGCCTGGATATCCCCCATGGCTTTTGTCTTAAAGAGATCGATCGTCCCGGCGACATCGAGAGCCTTGGCAACGAGT
>METF01000257.1:0-8763 GCA_001771235.1 Candidatus Zhuqueibacterota bacterium RBG_16_48_16 | reverse complement strand
CCTGTCAATATCCTTGACCATCTCAACCGGCACCAGCCGCCCCTGTGCGTCTTTCATGTATTCCTCTTTCACTTGATTCACCTCCTCTTCCTTTTTTTGCCCTGCTCTTTCTCCCACGCTTTTAACTCCTCGTTCCTCATCGCCTCCATCTCCCTCCGTGCCTCATACACCGCCGTGATCTCCTCCGGCGTCGCCTTCAATGCCGTCAAGGGCTCCGGCTTTACTGTGGCAGGCTCCTTCGACATTGAGAGAGCCGCCGCAAAACAGAACCCCAGAACTACCCCAACAGTCAACGCCACAAATACGACAATATAAGGATTCATGCCGCCTCCTTGCCTTCCACCAGGACAGGCATCTTATAGGCGTGCGGCGCAGGCAGCGGTGGGGTGTCCCACATCTCCTTCGCCATCTGCTTTTTCTCCTCATATTTCTGCACCTCTGCCACAAAGGCCTCCGCCACAAGCCTTGCCCTGTGAAGATGCTCATCCGTAGTCATCTCCAGGTCTGCCAGGAATAGCCATAACTCATGCGCCATATCCAGCGCCGTTTCTCTGTATCCGTTCAAAATTTCTCTTAATATCGGGTCCATAGTATTACCTCCTTTGTTTAATTATATTTTTCACAGGCTCCCACTTTTCGCGAAACGGTATCCAGCGTGGTCGGGCATTGATGCCCATCTCCTGGGAAAAAATAACAAGCGCCACACTGATGGGTTCCCAGGCCGGGAAAGGTAGGGTCGTAAACTATCTTTACGGCCGGGAACACTCCGCCGTCTCCCATCTGCCTGTAACCGCTCATCATTATTGCCTCAACTGCATCCATCATGCCCTCCTTTGTAAATTCAGTGGCCGGTGATCGGTGGTCGGTGGCCGGTTTTAACTGACCCCTGACCCCTGACGGCTGACCACTGCCTTTTCCCATTCCTCGATCGTCCTGACCGCGACCTCCATATGCAGCTTCGCATTCAGGAGTTCCAGGTCCTTCGGCAGGATAAAGTCCATCCTAACCAGCCTCTCTACCAGCGTTTGTAATGCCCCTACCGCCGAATCCCTGTGCTCGCTGACTGTCTTTTCCACCCTCTCCGACATCTCACACCTCCTTTTCAAACGCCCCGCCTGTCGGCACCCCCTCTTTACTAAAGAGGGGGCTGGGGGGAGTTGTTTTTAACTGCCCCCTGACCGCTGACCACTGCTTTCAGATTCCCATCACCACTTCTTCCGTGACCTTCGCCTCTCCCACCTCAAAGGCCCTGTTCATGGCCCGGATGATATAGTTGTTGACCGTTAAGGGGTAGGCGTTGGAATAGACTTTTCCCCTCTCGTCTTTGTCCTTTAGCCGTTTGCTCAGGGCCTCAATGGCCTGCTCCGTGATGATGTTCTCAAGGCCCGCACCGACGCGTTTAAACTTGAGGAGAAGATAGTCCTTCATGTTGCCGTTCAGCCCCCTTATCTCTGCCACCTGGCAACGTCTTATGACCTCACGCATGTCGTAATGATCGGCCTCGTTAAACAGTGCCCCAAGTTCCGGCTGCCCTATCAGGATGATCCCCATGGCCTTTTGATAGCCATGTTCTATCTCGTAGAACCTCTTGAGGAGCTTTAACACTCTTACGGTCAGGTCGTGGGCCTCCTCTATCATAAGGCAGATATGGCATCCCGCCTTGACCCTGGAGAGGAGGAGCTTTTCCACCTGGCGGGTTTTCTGCTCCAGCCTCATCTGCGGCTTTTCGTCGGAGAGGTCCATGATTATGGCATCGCAGAGAGACGTGGCTGTAACCCTTGTCTTGTCTATCATCCGTGGGTATATTATCCTGGTGTTCTCGTCCTTGCTGAGTTCCGCCACCACTTTCTTCCTGATAACACTTTTTCCGCTTCCCACCTCGCCGATCACAGCTATAAAACCTCCGTGCTTTGCGGCGTCACACATTGCGGCCTCGATATACATGTGCTCGTCGCTCATATAGATGTCCGCCAGGTCCCTTATGTCATTGGTAAAGGGGTTCCTTGCCAGCCTGAAATGTCTTAGTGTTTCACCTCGTAACATATCCACCTCCCTGTTTGTTTCTATTGCCTCCGGATCTCCGGAGATTATCGCCCTGATATTTCTTGTCGCTACCCCCCTCTTGGCCCTCCCTGAAGGGTCGGCCTTTCTGAGCGCCTTCCCCAGGGGCTCCCATATATCAGCGACCTTCAATCCCTTCTCGGCGAGCCACTGTGCAGCCCTCTTGTTTTCTGCCACATGCTGTTCTATGATTGTTTGGAAGTTTGGTATCGTTGGCGGGAGCCAGCCGCGATTAATCGCTACATTGATCGTGGCCCTTGCAAGGCCTGTCAGGCTTGCAAGGTCGCCCTGCCTGATGTCGCAGTCAACTATCATCTGCTTCAGTGCTATCGGCTGGAATTCTCTTTTGAACGGGCTTGAATCTCGCGTCACCTTCACCACCTCCTTATCCGCCCCTATAACTCCCCTCCTTGATAAGGAGGGGCAGGGGTGGTTGATTATCCGATCATCCTTAATCTGGTCTCTTGCTCCTCACCTGCCACCGGCCATTGACCACTGGCCACTTTCTCTATCACCTCCTCCGCCTCTTTTTTGTTTATTGATGTCCCATACTTTGCCCTGAGCTCCTGGTTAAGCTCCGGGGCTATAGGCCCTATGGCCTGGAACAACTTCCTGAAGAACTCTGCCATTGGCATATTTTCAACAACGAGCCCTCTGTCAACCTCTATTGCCGTTCCTGCCTTCCTTATAAATGCGACACCTTCGACCTTGTCTGCCTCTCTCCCGAAGACAGTAAGCCCCTCAAACGGGATTGCGTTCTTCTTTTTGATCTCACCGAAAGCCATATTATCCATGCGCTTAATGGCCCTCTGCGTCTCGGTCTCAGGCATTGCCCTGAAGCTCTCGCCGATTACGGCTGCATCGGCCCTGAACCCGCCCATGTGCGCCGGAAGCATCTCAATAGGCTGTGCCTCGTATGCCTGTTTGTTGAAGATCACATCTATGGCGGGCAATTTAAAAGGCTTCAAGACCGCCATCACCTTTGCGCCGTTAAACAGCCCGGTTATGTGTTTGAGCGAGTATTCCTTCCCCTTAAACTCTATGGTGTAATTCCGCACAGTGCGCTCTTCTTCCGGCTTTGAGTACAGTTCCTGAAGTATCTCATCTGACGGCAGTTCCCGCAGTTGCTCGGCGGTAATCAGCGACCACGCCTGCGACCTGGTCATTTTGTGCCTCGAATGTATTCTCCTTGCATGATGCCCAACCATGAAGTCCGCAGCCCATTCGTTTAACTGCTCAACAGATGTAGCAGGCTGGATCCGGAGGCCGGATTCAAACCACTCTTCTATTATGGTGTGACTTGTTTCGACAGCCCCTTGCCTCTTTGGATTGTAGGGCCTCCCTTTCGGGATGCTTACCCCAAGGGTCTCAAGGAACTTTGTAATGGCTTTAGACTTGTTGGCGGCGCCGGTGTCCATGAGCAGCTGGAAAGGGACCCCTCGGAAGTGGTACTTATCATTTCCCTTATGCGCCCAGGCCTTTTTGAGGAAGTCCCAGAGGTTGTCGCTGGTCTCTCCGCTGGTCTCGTAGTAGTGCAGGTAGAAGGCCCCGGAAAAGTGGTCATCAAGGAGGTATCTGAGGAGTCTCATCTTTATCTTTGCGAAGTTTTCAGGCTTGTTTTTATAAAAGTCCCGCTCATCCATCATGGCAAGTCTGCCGTTCTTCAGGTAATACTGGATGCAGACCGAGACGTCCACCAGGTGTACGTGGTTGGGGTGAAGGGAGCGCATGTTTGTGTGCGGTTCAGGGGCCTTCATGTGGGTCTTTGACATCTGCCTCTCCTTGAGTATCCGATTCATGGTCCCTGGCGTCGCCTGCCCCTGCTCTATGATCCCGTTCCCCTCTGCAATTTCTATGGCCCTCTCCATCGGCATGATTGGCCCCTTGTTTTCCCTCCCTGTCTCATAGAGGAGGGCTGCTATAAATTGCACCTGGTCATCAGTAAGGCCGGTCTTCAACTCCCCTTTATCGGCCCTGGTCTTCTTGCCGGAGACCCACCCGTATTCAGCAGCCACACGGTATAGATGCTGGTTGCTGAACCCTGACTTTTCACTGTATTTGGCGAGCACAGCCTTCCGCCCACTACAGTCCGCCTCTTTCAACTCCTCGACCATCTCTTCCTGCCACATATCGTTAACCTCTGGGGTTATTTTTATTTCTCTCTACGGTCCCCCTCTTAAATTAAGAGGGGTTAGGGGGCGTTATCCCGGCTGTTTCCAGGCGTCCTCCGGGCACATCACAGGGTTCCCGTGCATAATGACCGCCGTATCTTCGTAAGCGAGCACCTGCATTTTTATATTTCGCATCATGGCCAGATAGGCGGCCCGCATCCGTGGGGTCGGCTCAACCCATTCGCGCCTGGCCTTCCCCTTCTTTTTCCTTTCCTCCCCATCCTCTTCTTCTCCCTCCTCTGCCGAAGGGATCAATTCGTTCATCCTTTCAGGGTCCACCTGAAGCAGATAGCCGTTAAATATAGTCGTAAGGTTTTCGATCTTCTGAATAAAGGCATCCTCTTCAAGCGTCAGCCCTTTTCCTTTAGCCTTTCCTTCCAGCTTGTCTACCTGCTTCTGGAGCTTTGTCAGCTCCTTGTGTGTCTCAGTTGCAACCCTGTCGGAGGCTTTTTTCTGGGCCTTTGCCTCATCTTCCCGCTCCTTCAGACCGTCCTTAAGCTGGTCAAGGATTGCCTCAATTTCATCTTTATATTCCGGGGTAAGGGGTATCTTTTCGCCCTCAAAAACAATGACCCCATCCTGAATTTCCGCAGCACCTGCGGAAATTGCTTTTCCTAAGTATCTGATTTTATTAAGACCCACCCCAAACAGCTTCGCAAACTCTGCGGAAAAATTTTCAAGTACTGGTTTTATGTCTTTTATTATTTCGTCAGCGGTTCTATCTGGTATTCCAATCTCTTCACAAAAGGCCACCCAGGTCTTACCATTCTTTCTGTAGCTCTTGCTCTGCTTTGCCTGGTAGAGGGTCACCGCCCGCAGAAACTCGGCATGCGCTATATCGTATTGACTCCTTTGTATGAGGGTTGCAAATCTTACATCTTCTTTAAGGAGTTCCTGCTCCTCTTTGAGCCTTGAGATATCTCCCTCGAACCGTTGACTGATCACCGCTTCTATTTCCTTAATAGCCTCCACGTCAGCATCCACCACCCTCTGCCTGATCTGCTTATTCGCCATCGCTAACCTCCAGACATATCTGGTTAATAAGGGCATCTATCTGTGCTTTTGTGTACGCAGCACAATAGAGAGCCTCTTCCCCTTTCCCACGGAGCAGCCACATTTCTTTAAGCCTGCCCACCAACTCTCCCATTAGATCTAATACCGCCCGTGCCTCCGCCGACATTGCAGCCTTCTTTTTGTCCGCCATCCTCTCCACCTCCATGTTTTATTGTATCGCCCCTAAATCCCTCTCAACCCTTACCCTGTCTCCCTCCAGGTTGCTCTTAACCCTCGCCCATATCAGCGCCAGCCCCATCCCAAGCCGATATCCGTCTCCAACGCTCTGCACAAACCCCATCTCTTCCAGCGTCGCCAGGTGACACATCACAGTGCCCACCGGAAGGTTCACAGCCTTCCCCAGTTCCGGCCCCGTCACTGCGTCCTTCTGGCTTGAGAGATACTTCAACACCTCCCCCGTCTTCCTCACAGCCTCAATCTTTTTGTATGTTGACACCTACTCACCTCCTCCCATTTCCCTCAGAAATAACTCCCTCTTGACCTTTTCACCTTTGAGCTTCTTCATCTCTTCATCAATCCTCTGTATCTCCGCCCTCAACGCCTCTGCCCCTGGAAGGGCAAACAACCCGCTTTTCCTTGAGAGGGCCTCAAAAGCCCTCCGCCCGCCTGTGCTGAGGATAAAAGCCGGAAGGAACTGGCAGGGGAAACGGTGCTTCTCGTGTGCGTCGGCAGTCCAGTTGTTGAGCATGGATGCCGTGATCTCCTGCCCTACAAGCTCGCTCATCCGTGCCGCAACCTCATACCTCGATAACTCGCGCCCGGTCGCGTCCTTCGCGGCTTTTATATCTTCGGACACCGCTGCCCGGAACTCGCTGTCTATATCAAGGCTCCCTTTGGCCGGAATGCCCGCCTGGCGCGAAAGCTCCTCCGCTTTTTTGATCCACTCAAAGATAGGCAATTCCCCTGACGAATCTTTTTTACGCTTAGTCATTGAAAACCCCTGACGGCTGTGATAAGTTCAAAACAGATTTGAAAATGGAGAACTGGAGTATGGCGAAAGAAGATATCGAACTATGGCTGAATATGTCGCATGCGCTTTTCAGCAGCCTGATGCCTAAAGATTTAAAGGCTGAGATTTCCGGCATGCTGCCGTCAGAGCATCTTTTAATCGTCGATCGGCAGAAGGCAAAAGCAAACAATGCCCTTGTTTCTATGGCCCTTGCAGACGGAGAGGCTGAAGTAAACAAGATATTTGCCGGACTTGCGAGGGAGACTGTCATTGCGCTATGCTCCCGGTGGGCTCATTGTCAGAAAGAATGGCAGACTCTTTCATCAGAGAAAGAATCTCTGTGGGTGCCCCCGGATCAAAAGGATTTATGGCGGACCATTTTTCTCGCAATGATGGATGACACGGCGGCTGCATCAACTGCTCGAAAACATCTATGGGCGGAACAGTTCGGAGAACCTCTTGACTAAGTTTAACTGTAAACATCTACCCACCTCCTATGCAGCTTTTTTATACTCCGGCTCATGCCAGAGAGATTCATACGAAACGCCCAGGGCCTCAGCTATGGCCTTGCGAAGCCTTAGAGATTTGCTATTGCCTTTTATTACGTGGTATATAGCAGTCCGGTCAACACCCTTATTGCGCGCGATCTCGGCCCCGGATATCCCTTTTTTAAGCAGCTCTATTTTTATTTTTGTTGCGGTAGTCATCATGATGAAGGGAATATAAACTAACGCTTTAATTGTGTCAAGGAAAAAATACAGTATGGGTGTATTATTTACAGGAACAGTTGATAGAATGAAGTCTGCGGCTGGGTTGCGGTCTGATACAGATTTAGCCAAAGCCCTTGATATTACGCCACAGGCTATATCTAACTTTAAAAACAAAGGAGAAATCCCCTCTGACTTAGTGATTCAATTTGCAGTGAAGTATAAAGTATCAGTTGATTGGCTTCTCTCTGGCGAGGGGGAGATAAAGCGGGGAGAAAGGGCAGAAACCCTTTATAGTGTGGCCGAACCGGGGGTTGTTTATGGTACAGGGGATGTTGAATTAAGGGAGATATGCGACTGGCTTAAATATAATCCGGGGGATAAGAAGCTTATTTCTAAGCTTATTAAAGGAAGAAAATTTACTAAGGAGGCTCTTGAGGGCCTTGGGGTTAAGGGGTTGGTAGAGGAGGGGTGAGGTGGATATTATCAATATGCCTAATTATCCAGAGAGATGGTTGATCCCTATTAAAGAAATACGGCAGCATTTAAAGGGCGTAAGAATTAAAGACTGGGATCGCAAGAAAAACGTTATTATAGAGCGGGAACTTGAGTCTAAAGAAATAAATAAATTAATCCTCCACTGGAAAGATATGGTGATGTATGGAAAGCAGCATTTTAAAAATGCCTTTACCCCTGGGATAATGTGTGACCGCCCTTATTTAATTGTTTCAGCGGTTAAAGATTCTCATATTTGTGATTTTTGTAAGGTATTCCACCATAAAGTCATTCGTAGTGGGGAACCATATGCAGCCCAATTTTTTCCACCTTTCCATTTAGGGTGCAGGTGTACGATGTACACGCTCTCTGAGCGGGAATTAAAGAGAGATAAGCTTGTGGAATCTTGGCCAGATATAGAGTTGCCTGATTTATTCCAAGCTCCAGTTTGTATTTTGTGATTACAAGAATAACGGAGGGGATATGAAAAGATGGCCGTTTATTATTATGGTTCTATTTATTGCCAGCTTATCTTATGCTGGGGATATTCCGTATGAGCGCATCAAACTTAAAGACTCTTCTTATAAAGGATGCACCCATATACAAGAAGACATCTTAGTCTCTGCTGATTATAAGGCTAAAATCCCAGCACTTAAAAAGTTAATTGTTGATATCTTAAATCAAAAGAAACATTACTGTGGATATTCTGTCTATATTTATATCCCAGGGAAGAATGATCTGCCTTTGATTGGTGGTATCTATAAAAAAGATGACAATTCGATATCTTATATTAACAACGAAACGATGTTTTAAGAGAGGATTTTATGCCCTTAATTAAATGTCCAGAATGCGGGAAAGATGTATCAGATAAGGCTCCAACCTGTCCAAATTGCGCCTATCCTCTTCATGCTCAAGTAATAGAGGCGACGGGGAAGAAATGGAAGATGATGCAGGTCGTTGGAATTCTCCTGATGCTTGGTGGATGTAGTACGATGTTTGATAAGAATATGAATCATGGATTAAGCGCTGGAGCTTTTGGTATTGGTTTTTGGTTGTTTATCGGTGCCAGAGTTGGTGCCTGGTGGCATCACGGATAATAAGTACGGCGTGACAAAGTTAAGGATAAATTTAACACCCATTCACTTTGAACAAGGGCGCGTTTTTTATAATCAAAACAGTTTTGATTTTGGGTAAATTTTTAACCCTTTTGAAGAGACTCCCATCCCACCACTTCCCTACTTATCGCATTTCTTCCCGTATCTTTATCTCATGTCTCTATATTTCCACAATCGTTTGACAACTGGAG
>METF01000256.1:8944-9059 GCA_001771235.1 Candidatus Zhuqueibacterota bacterium RBG_16_48_16 | reverse complement strand
ACCTCCCAAACAACTCCTCATCCAATTCCATCATCCGCTCGCGATAGCGGTAATCATGCGTGCCGCCATCGGCCTGCGACTGGTCGCGACACAGGCACACGGAAAAGTGATGAAT
>METF01000256.1:7501-8683 GCA_001771235.1 Candidatus Zhuqueibacterota bacterium RBG_16_48_16 | reverse complement strand
TTCAGTCGTCCGTTTGGATTTCATGCAAACATCACCGTAATAGGCCCAGATGTCGGCCCGCAGCGGATGGGTGGAAGCCAGTGTGTTCAGCAGTGCCTTGCGCGCCTTCTCGTATTTGCTGCTGATAAAATAACAGCAGCCCCAATGCAGGATTTCGCCGGGATCGATAAAAGAGTTTCCCTGGCCAAGGTGTCTTGCGGCAATCCTGGCAAGATAGCTGTCCGCCAGCCTGGCTTCAGCGATCAAAAGCATTCTCCTTTGACAAGCCTGTGGAATGAATTGCCACATCTGCGCCAGGAAGGTCGCAACATCACCGCAGTCGTTATGATGTTTTTCATAAAGAGCTATGAGCTTTGCCGTGGTGTTGAGCGTGGAATTAAACGGATCGATCTCCCGGGCTATGGCCACTTGTTCTTTCGCCTGCCCAAAATCCAGGCTTTCGATCGCGTCATAAGCATTCTGCAAATGATCAACGGCCGCTGAAAAAAAGTCAAGCTGCAAATCCATAGTGCCTTTCAAAATTATAAAGTTTACAAGGAAACCTTCTTCAAAAACATTGCCATAAAAGTGCTCACAGCCAACAGCCCGGCGCCTTTTGAACCCTCTGCGGCCCATTGCAACGGTCATTCTGTCACCTTTCCACCTTCGTCGATCCTCTATCTCCCATCCGATATCACCTGTCATTTCCCCCCACCACCTCCACACAGCCAAATCCCATACTACACTTGTCTCCAATTCCACACTCCCATCCAGCCTTCATAAGCTCAACCGAGCCGCTCAACGTAAATGGCGCCAGAAAGCCTTTGACCCGCGTCTCATCCGGCTGGCCTTCGCGAATGTGGATCAGCTTGGATACGCCCTCGGCACCGCCTTTGCGCCGGATGTATTCCTGGTCCAGTTGAAAATCAAGAGAGTCATCCTCCGGTTTGCGGCCATAGACGGTCTCGAATTTTTTCACCAGCGACAGCCGCACCGCCTCGGCCAGTCCTTCGTCAAACGGGCGGTAATAATAGGTCTTTTTGCCCTGCTCCGTATCGATGGCGGTCGTCAGCACAATCGGCGACAGGGATTTAAAACGCATGGGGGACCTGAACGCCGGCTCGGCCAGGGCTTCTACCTGTTCGATGGCAAAGGTCGCCTGGTGGAGTCCATTCCCAATGGTGATGCGCTGGCGGCTGAACA
>METF01000256.1:3519-7384 GCA_001771235.1 Candidatus Zhuqueibacterota bacterium RBG_16_48_16 | reverse complement strand
AAAAAGAGGTGTGAAAAGGTGAACAGCTTGCGCGGCTTGCCGTCCGCACCCAGGTAGCCATGGTCGTGGAGAAAAGTGGCGTATTCCGGCGAGGAATCCGATAAAATGGCATAGATCGCCGCAGAGAGCGGATAGTGATAGTTGACCGGGATTTTCCCGCTCCCTGATACGTTACGCAAATGCAACTTTAGTCGCATAGAGCCTCCACTCATGCAACATGTTTCGCCTGTTGAGAAAAAAGCAACAACAAGAACACCCTCACCGCCCGGCACATCGGAATTTAAGCTGTAGAGAATCGTGGTGGGTGTTGCGTCCCAAATCTTGTACTATATAATAAAAATGATCGTTTATTGCAAGAAAATAATTTAGTTTTTGTAACTACCAAGGTTGTTGGCTTCAACGTTCAGGGTTATAAGTTCCAGCTTACCCCTTTTCTTCTCATACCTTTTGAGATATTCGAGAGAGTCTGTTCATAAAGTGATTGCCATTTTAGAAATTCTTTGATATTTTGGAGTCGACAATTTTTTCAGTTTCGGGAATGGATGGCTACCTGGTGGGGCCCGCGGTCTTCAAAACCGTTGTGAGGCAGTGTTCCTGTCTCGGGTGGGTTCGATTCCCACACATTCCCGCAAAAGAACCCCGGCCGTTATTGTGGTGCCGGGGTTTTTATATCTGGACTGTGATTTTATCAGCCTACTGAACACACAAAATAAGCGAAAAAGACCAGTATGGCAGAATGATTTATTGGCAGAATAATTATCTCCTTGGGCCTAAAAATTGCGGTCACCGCCGAGCAGTCCGCCCAAAAGATCGCCGCCGATACCGGCGACGCCCTTTTGTTCGCCGCGCTGCTGCCAGCGGGCTGCGGCAAAGACGCGATCCGCCAGCCGGGAGAAGGGCAGGCTCTGCAGATAGACCAATCCCGGCCCGGTCAATGAGGCGAGGAAAATCCCTTCGCCGCCGAACAGGGCGTTCTTGAATCCGCCGACGAACTGGATGTCGTAATCGACCGACGGGGCAAACGCCACCAGGCAGCCGGTGTCCACGCGCAGGTGCTCACCTTCTTTGAGATGTTTTTCAATGATGGTGCCACCGGCGTGAATGAATGTCAGGCCATCGCCCTGCAGCCGCTGCAAGATGAATCCCTCGCCGCCAAACAATCCCGCGCCGATGCGTTTGGTAAAGGCGATCTCTATTTCCACGCCTCTGGCGGCGCAGAGAAAAGCATCCTTTTGGCACAAAAAGCTGCCGCCGACCGTAGTGAGATCGAGGGGGATGATCTTGCCCGGATAAGGCGCGCCAAAAGCCACATGTCCCTTGCCGCCGCCGTTATAAAGAAAGGTGGTGATAAAAAAAGACTCGCCGGTGATCATTCTCTTAAAGCCCTTGAACAATCCGCCGCCGGTGCCGGTTTGCATTTCGATGCCATTTTCCATATACATCATGGCGCCTGCCTCGGCGCGCACGCCTTCGCCGGAATCGAGCTCTATCTCGACGAGCTGCATATCATCGCCATAAATTTTGTAATCCAGAACATCAGCCATTAAAGTCTCCTCATTGATTGTGAATCTCACTTTCATTATCATCTCGTATTCTGGCGGGTGTGTCAACTCTTGCTGATTGACCTGATCCGCTAAAGTGCAGGTGATACGTGAAACGTGAAAAGTGAAACGGGAAAGACCGCGTTCAGTGTTTTTGTCTCACGTTTGACGTTTCACATTTCACCCATAAATGGCCAAATAAAAACTTTTAAAAAAACAGAGTCTGCGGGGACAATAGAGTACAGGTGTCATAAACAACCCGCCGCCCACAGAATCCCCCGCTTCATGATCTCCAGCGCCTCAGGCACATCGAAATCCGCGGCGACATGGCCCAGGGAGGAGTAAAAAACCCGGCCTTTGCCATAGACTTTTTTCCACACTATCGGCATGACGACGCCGTCGATCCAATAGGCATAATTGCCATTAAAGGTCGTTGTGGCCAGCACCTCATTCATCGGATCGACGTGCATGTAGTACTGCTCCGAGTGCATGTCAAAATCCTTCAAACCGGCGACAATCGGGTCATCCGGTTTGGCGATGTTCACCCGGTAATCGATCACGCCGCCGGGATGAGCCACCCACTGGCCGCCGACCATGAACTGGTACTCGGTGTTCTTGCGAAAGGCATCGGCCAGGCCGCCGTGCCAGCCGGCAATGTTGACGCCGCCTTTTACAGCTTCGAGCAGTCCCTTCTCCTGCTCGGCGGTAATTTCGCCCATGGTCCAAATCTGCACGACAAGGTCGAGGGATTTCATTTTCTCCGCATCGAGATAAGCATCCAGGGTATCGGATATTTCCAGATCGAATCCCTGCGCGGTCAGCCAGGGACAAAAAATATCGCGGCATTTTTCCGGCTCGTGGCCCTTCCAGCCGCCATAGACGAAAAGGGCCTTTTTGCCTTCAGCCGGCCGGGCCTTCTCCTCCTGTGAAAATGCATATCGTGAAAGTGCGGCCGTCATACCGGCTGCGACTAGGCTTTTGGTAAATTCCCTTCTGTTTGGGAGCTCTTTTTTCATAGACTTGTTTCCTTGTTTGTATCTTAAAAATCAAATCGTGTGCAAATTTGGCAAAAATTAGACTCTGAAAAATTTAACCACGAATTTTCACGAATTAAGCGAATTTCACGAATTTACGCACCAAGATTAATTTTAGCTCGTGCAAATTCGTATGTAATTGGTGCAAATTCGTGGTTGCATTTTGTTGCATTCCGGTTTATCACAGTTAAGAATTCTTAACCATCTTCATCCGCAATGCAAACGGATCGTCCGTCGACTTTTCGCCGCGAACGCGGGCGCTCAATGCCCTGAACGTTTCTTTTTGAATTCGATGAACGGCAACATTCTGCTGAACAGGCTTTCTGCGTTTGCTTTCATTCATCACCACAAACGGTTTTACCAGGTCGACCAGTGAGACTTTCTCGCCCGCTTCTTTTTTATGCACCCAGGCGGCATGAATCGCGGCACCAAGCGCGGCGCCTTCGCCTTCCACCGGAACAGTCTCGGCTTCGAAAATATCGGCAATGGTCTGGCACCATGCTTGGGACTGGGCCAAGCCTCCGGTCAAACGAATCTCGCGCGGCTTCACCGGCATCTTGCGAAAGCCATCATAGAGATTCAATACGTGGCCTTCCAGCACCGCCCGTGCCAGTTTTTCTTTGGTAAAATCCTCGATGCCAAAGCCGAAATAGACCGGGCTGGCCAATGGGACGTCCGGCGTGCGCTCGCCCATGTACCAGGGAATGAGCAGCCTGCCGTCGTTGCCCGGTGGGACTTTATTGATGGCGAGATTGAATTCATCATGAGAAATCCTGAAGTGGTCCAGAACCGCATTATAGCCGTTGGCCAGGTTGGAGACACAGAGCAGCGGCAGGTAATGGCCGGTGCTGTCGCAAAAGGCGGCGATTTCACCGGTGGGATCGATGTACGGTTGCTCAAGGAAAGTATAAGCCGTTCCGCTGGTTCCCAGGCTGACAGTAACAATGCCCGGCTCCACATTGCCGGTGCCGACGGCGCCGTACATGTTATCGCCGCTGCCCGCATCGATTTTGCAGGAGGGATGGAATCCGTATTTTTGCACAAGGTTTTTGCCAATGGCTCCAATGGAGCGATCCGACGGTTTAAGGGGTGGGATTTTCGCAGGCAAATCCGGTGAGATGGACTGCATAACCGCCTTCGACCACTCGCCGCTTCCGGGATGCCACAGCGCCATGCCAGAGGTATCGCCCGGCTCCATCAGCCGGACGCCGCCGTCTTTGCCGCCGGTCAAGTACCAGTTGATAAAATTATGCACCAGGAAACAGGTGGTTGTTTTGGCAAATGCCTCAG
>METF01000256.1:0-3477 GCA_001771235.1 Candidatus Zhuqueibacterota bacterium RBG_16_48_16 | reverse complement strand
TGGCTGTTACCAACTTGGGCGATCATATTTTCTACACCGCCAACCGCCTCGGTCATTAAGATGCATTCTTTTTCAGTGCTGAAATCGTTCCATAATTTGCTGCGTTGTCGTGTTAAATTGCCCGCTGCATCCAGAGTGACCAGGCCGTGCTGCTGCCCGGATACAGCAATGCATTTGATCTTGTCCTGCGGGACCCTCGATTTTTGCAGGCGGTCAAAGAGCACCTCCAGCGCTTCGATCCACATCATGGGATCGGATTCCGATACGCCCTCAGCGAGTCCCTGAATGACACCATTCTTCGTCTCGTACTGTGGCAAATCCTTATCATAATTGATCGATTCACAAAAAACCACTTTGGTCGTATCGACATCGACAACCAAAAGCTTGGTACTCTGGGTGGAGCTGTCGATGCCGGCATATAAATTCTCCATAACACCTCCTCATAAAGTGCGGCAATTTTAGCGGATCGGCTAAATTCTTCAAGATTGCAGGAAACAAGAGCCGTCCGGTTGAGATTATACAGGGTAACTGAAAGACCGGAAAAAGTATCACTTTTTCACCATTAATGCAACGGCTTTGTAGTGCGGATCAATCTCAAAATAGCTTTAGCAAAGTATTTAGCGCTCTTCGCGCTCTCCCTTTTGGCCGGGTTTGCCTCACCGGCATCGGCCGCCGTAAAAGTTGGCGATGAGGCGCCGGATTTTAATTTGCCGGATCACCAGGGCCATGTTTTCCGCTTGTCCGATCACAAGGGCGAGATCGTTATCCTTTTTTTTATGGGCTATGATTGCGCTCCGTGTTTCGTAGAAGCGCCGGATGTCGAACAGCATTTCTACAGGCCGCTTAGAGATGCGGGCGTCCGGGTCATGGGCATCGACCTGTGGGACGGCTCACCTTCTGCCGTCGAAAGCCGGTTCATTCGGAGGACGGGAATATCCTTTCCAATACTCACCTATGGCAGCAGCATCGGCCGTTTGTATGGTGCCAACACCAGCAGCTATGTCATCGTCGGTGTGACGGGCAAAGTGCACTACGTCTCATCCTACTATGACCGCGATCAGATGTTGGCGGCCGTTCATTCATTGACCGGCACGCCGGGCGAGCGACCCAAATTTATCCCAACGGCCTTCCGGCTGGAACAAAATTCTCCCAATCCTTTTAACCCGCAAACGCGAATCGACTATGAGATTCGCGTCGACCAGCCGACCGCAGTTGAATTGGCAGTCTTTGACTTGTTGGGACACCGCGTTCGCACCCTGGTCTCCCAAAACCTGGGCAGCGGCTTTTACCACGCCGTTTGGGATGGCCGGACGGAGAATGGCGCTCTCGCTCCGGCCGGCATCTATTTTTACCGGCTGGTAGCGGGCGAGGTAACAGAGACGCGGACTATGGTTCTTATGAGATAGCCAAAGTAATTCTTTTGCCACAAAGGCTCAAAGACAGGAAGGTTCACAAAGGTTTTCAATGTTTGTCCGTTGCGTAGTACTCCATTTCATAAGTAGATGTTGGGTTTTATGTTTGTAGCTCAGGCTTTAGCTTGATAATTTCAGCCTAAAGGCTGAACTACGAACTTTTACTTTTTCAATAACCCGACAAATAATTCTGAAATGGACAACTGAGTTACAAATTAAGTCGAAATATTGGCTCTCCGGATATTGTTTTAATGACCCTTGAAATTATCGACGAAAAGTAAAGAAAGGAATGTTAAACCATGTTTAAGAAAATGATCATTGTTGCCGTGCTCGCCGTATTGATAATAGCATTGATTTTGCCGGCAGACGCCGCTGTCATGGTTGGCGATGTGGCTCCGGAAATTTCTTTGATCGATCATCTCGGCAACAACTTTTCCCTCACGGCCAACCGTGGCAAGACGGTGATCCTGTTTTTTCTCGGTTACAACTGACCGACGTGTGCTGTGACGGCGCCACAGTTTGAAAAAGAAATCTATCAGGTCTATAAATCGGCTGAACGTGTCTTTGTCGGCATCGATCTTTTTAACGGCAACCTCAGCAATGTGCTTGGCTTTGTCAATCGGTCGGGCGTCACTTTCCCGGTCTTACTCTACGGCAGCAGCGATGCTTCGACCTACGGCCTGTACACCGATTCCTATGTCATAGTCAATCCCGACGGCATCGTCGACTATGTCATCAGCTACTATAATCCGTCCTCCATCAAAGCAGCCCTGGACGCATTGACCCACACGGAAGATCGGCCCGAAGACA
Organism: Candidatus Zhuqueibacterota bacterium RBG_16_48_16; assembly: GCA_001771235.1. Classification (GTDB taxonomy): domain Bacteria; phylum Zhuqueibacterota; class Zhuqueibacteria; order Residuimicrobiales; family Sediminimicrobiaceae; genus Sediminimicrobium. Next base: position 1,255 of record METF01000256.1, on the reverse strand, counting down.
AGCAACCCCAGCGGTTTCATTTGGAACAGAACTATCCGAATCCATTCAACCCGGTCACGCGCATTGATTATTCTATCGGCCAAAATAGAACTGTTCCGGTCGAGCTCAAAGTCTATAACACCAAAGGCGAGCCGGTCAAAACGCTGGTTTCCCAGCCTCAGACGGCGGGCCAATACAGTGTTACGTGGGACAGTATTGACGACACTGGCCAAACGGTTGCGGCCGGCGTTTATTTTTATAGCTTAAAAATCGAAGAATATGTAGCGACGAAACCTATGGTTCTTGTGAAGTAGGCTGGCTGAGGCCGGATGCCGGATGCCAGATGTCAGATGTCAGATGCCAGATACCAGCCGCCAGATGCCAGTAACCAGCAACCAGCTTTACGAGCAAAACAAGATCGGATACATCATGAAAAAATTTTATTCATTCACTATTTTTCTGTTGCTTTTCCTGCTCACAACATCAGCCTTTGCCAAAGCCGAATCGTTCTCTTTGCGCGATACGGACGGCGAATTGGTGAGGCTGGACGACTACCTGGGCAAAGGTCCGGTGGTGCTCGATTTCTGGGCCACCTGGTGTAAACCGTGCGTCAAAAGCCTGCCAAAAATGCAAAAGCTCTATGAAAAATTGCAAGATCGCGGCCTGGTCGTTTTGGCAATCAACGAGGACGGCCCGCGCAGCCTTGCCAAGGTCGCTCCCTTTGCCAGCTCGCTGGGCCTGACTTTTCCAATTTTACTGGACGAAGACCGCGACGTGGTGCGGCAGTACCAGGTGAGCGGGCTTCCGACCACGATTATTATCGATAAAGACCAAAACGTCGTGCATACCATGCGGGGATATCGGCCCGGCGATGAAAAGGCTGTCGAGCAGCTTCTTGAATCACTGTTGGGGGAGGAATAATTTGTCACGCCGTGCAAGGATCGCTATGCTGGCGGCGGCCTTGCTCATCAGCTCAGCAGCCCAAGCCCAGTTTAGCGCATCCAGCCTGACCGAGTACCAATTGGGCAACCTGCCGGATGACGAGCCGTCCGACCTGTCGAATTTTTATGGCCATCTCGATCTGGCCTGGCGCCAGAATACCTCGTCCATCGGCCTGCGCCTTGAATCGTTTCAATCCTCGATCGATGAGCGCAGTTACGATCATTTAACCCAACGGTACTTTGAGTGGAACGACGGCCCGTTCAAAGTGCGCCTGGGTAACTTTTATACGACCCTGGGCCGCGGCCTGGTGCTGCGCGCCTTTGAGCTGCCGAAC
>METF01000255.1:6168-8459 GCA_001771235.1 Candidatus Zhuqueibacterota bacterium RBG_16_48_16 | reverse complement strand
GCGCCGATACTGGCAAACAACAATACGACCGCAAAGACCCCGTGACAAGCATGCTTGTGACACCTTCCGCTGATCATCCGTTTTCTCTTCATGACTAGGGTCAACAACTTGAATCTTCCGATACGAGCATCTTAGAAGTACAATTTTGTCACTTTTGAGCAACAAATTTTAAAATGGAACACAAATGAAACGGATTGAACGGATCAAAACGGATTTAGACTTTCCTTTCAAGGATGACTGTGAAAAGTTTTTCGTCAAAGACTAGATTCTTTGTCAAAATTAAAACGGTCAATCCTCTCCAACAGAAATCCGTTCTATCCGTTTCATCCGTTAAATCCGTGTTCCATCTTGGTTCTGGCATGTCCGGATCGGGTATTAAGAGTAGCTCACATTTCTTTATCTCGCACAACATTTATCACAGCATGAAAAGCCGGTTTTGGCTGATAGTGACGGTCGAACAACAAGGGATAATTGGCTCGTCCGCGCACCGGCCAGTTATTGAGCCATGATTGTCCGTCATAAACGCCCCAGAGTGTCACGCGGCTGATCTTATCGCGATGCTTGTGAAAAAGGGCGAAGAAATCCGCATAACGCCTGGCGAGCTTGTCCTGAACCGAATCCGGCAACATGTCGGGATAGGGGTTGAGTTTCTTTTGCAGCTCAAAATTCTGTGAAATATCCGCTCCTCGGTAGCTGCCGGGATTGGGCAAAACATTGACATCCATCTCGGTGATCATCACCGGGACGCCAAGCTCGGCAAAGGCCAGAATACTGGCCTCCGCCTCTTCCAGCAGCGGATAATCGAACCCCCAGTGGCCTTGCAAACCAATACCATCGACCCGTATGCCTTTTGATTGCAATTCGCGAATCATTCGCACGACGCCTTGCCGCTTACCCGGCTTCCACATATTAAAATCATTGTAATAGAGCTGCGCATCCGGATCGGCCTGGCGGGCGTACTCGAAAGCCTTTTGAATGAAATCATCGCCAATGATTTCCAGCCATTTCGTTTTGCGCATCTCACCATCATCCTCAATAGCTTCGTTGACAACGTCCCAACCATGGATTCGACCCTTGTAACGCCCGACCACAGTTAGAATGTGCTGTTGCAGACGCTGCAGGAGAATCTCTCGATTGGCCGGATTGCCGGAGGCATCCTTAAACACCCAACCGGGAGTTTGATGATGCCATAGCAAAGTGTGGCCTACGATAAACATTTTAAGCCTTTCACCCAACACCACGAAGGAATCGGCTGCGGCGAAATCGTACTCGTCAGGTTTCGGGTGAACAGCCTGCCATTTCAGTGTGTTTTCAGGCGTAATCGAGCTGAAATGTTCCCTTAAAAGGGCCGTTGAGCTCGAGTCGGCGCCAAAAATCTGGCGCTGGTTAAGAGCCGCGCCAATATAAAAGTCGTGGACAAACGCCTGTTTTAAAGTCGGTGCTGAAGCAAATGCAATGCCAACAACCAATATTGCCCAAAAAACTGCGAGCAGGCATCTATTGGTAATGGCTTGTTTTCGTCTTTTCATTATCAAATCCTTTCATATACCCAAATTGAGAGATTTTTCTCGGATGGATTCGGTGTTCAAGCTTTAGCTTGCCTGGGGCAGGGGCCCGCGAAAGCTTGAACACCGTATATGGCACTGGTCAGGTTACAAATAAATTGTCTCTCCTTCCTTCAGTATCAATTTCCCAGCAGGATTGAATTTTGCGATATTCGCCTGTTTTGTTGCTTCCGAAGCGTTTGAAGGGGCAACATGAATGGGAATGACCTTTTTGGCTTTTATAAGCTCCGCGGCTTCCATGGCCTCTGCCGCGCTCATGTTATAAACGCCGTCGATGCAGAGCATCGCATAATCCAGGCGAAGCGCTTCCAGCTCCGCCATTTCCGGTACTTTTGAGGTATCGCCGGAGTGGTAAATTTTAACGCCGTTTATCTCGATGACAAAGCCGACTCCCGTTCCTTTCGGGTGATTGTTGTTATAGGCTTCGACCGCCTTGATAGCAATACCAGCCACATTGACGCTGTCGCCGGCGGACATTTTCGTGCCGCCTACATTGGCACCGTTGCCGGAAAAGATCTGGCAACCTTGCTTTTGCGTCACTTTGCCGACCTGGTTATGGTCGCTATGTCCGTGCGAAACCAGAATAATATCTGCCGGCTCGCCGTAATCGTTTCCCGCGTAGGGATCGATATAGATGACCACGCCTTCGTTTGTCTTGATCCGCACACTGGCATGGCCGATCCAGGTGAGCGTGCCTGCCGTGCTGCCAAAGGTGATACTGTCGAT
>METF01000255.1:5737-5973 GCA_001771235.1 Candidatus Zhuqueibacterota bacterium RBG_16_48_16 | reverse complement strand
ACGCGGCGCTGATTGTCGTCCTCTCCGCTCCAGGTTACCGTATGAGCTCCGCTTTGGCTGGATCCCAATTTCAAGGTCTTTACCAATTGGCCGTTAAGGTTGCAAATACGGATATCCACCCATCCGGGAGCAGGTATTTCATATTCTATGGTTGTTGCCTGGTTGAAGGGATTCGGATAGTTTTGCCGTAAAACAAATGTCTCTGCGAGCTGTTGCCCGAAAGGTTGCGCAGAGCC
>METF01000255.1:4011-5624 GCA_001771235.1 Candidatus Zhuqueibacterota bacterium RBG_16_48_16 | reverse complement strand
CAGCCGCCTGGTCCGTTTTAAAAATTATTTTTGCGATGTTTTCCGTCGCAACGTTGATTTGCTCGCCGTCTTTTTTGAAAATGTTCATGTCAAAAGACTGGGCGTACAATTGACCGAAGCTCAAAATCAGCCACAAAAATATCGTTTTGATTCGCAATATATGTCCTCCTATTTCATTGCAATTCCATGCGGTACAGGACGATGCCGTAAGCCGGTGCTTCCAGGATCGGTTCATCGAGGGAAAGCGTTTGTTCGTTTATGCCGATAAAAAGTTCCTGATCGGGCTGGTTGTAAATCTCAGGATCGCTGTTGGCGATTGTCCAGCAACGGGCCTCTTTGGCCAATGCAGCGCCATTCACGGACAGGTCGATCTGCTGAGCAGTGGCGGTGGGATTGACGATGGCGACGGTCAAAGCCTTCTTGTCCGAAGTGAGCGCCGCGGCCACATCCAGGTCGCCGGTTTCGCCTTGCAGTATGACGGGAATAGACCCGTACTCATGGCGGTACAATTTGAGCGGCAAACCCGTGGCGTCAAACACCGCATCGGTTTGGCTTGTTTTAATGCAGCCGATCACGTTGACCGTCTGGGCGTAATTGGCCATATAATAAAGATCGCTGTTGCGGAAATATTCGTGCAAACCCATGGCAACACCCAGCGCGTCCTTTAAATGATATTGCACGCCGAGCTCGCCATAAAGATAATCGCCGTACCAGTAATTCCATTCATCCATAGCGATGCGAATGTCTTTGGCTTCGAGTCCGGGAATTTCCTTCCGATAAGCCCGGTGTTTGTCGACCTTTTCTTTTATACTTTCGGCCAATTGACGGGTATGGGCCAACACATCGGGTTTTTCTCTGCAATAAATATGTTCGCTTATCAAATTCATGTTATCAGCGCAGACTTTTAACATCGTCTCGCTCCATTCTCCGGCCTCGCCGACGCCGACGAGCTTGATCTGCGGATCCACCTTCCACATGGCTTCGGCAACGCGATTGTGTTTTTTGACATACTCGGCAAGCGGCATGTGTCCCAGTTGCCATAAGCCATACATCTCATTGCCAACAGCCCACCAGGTGACATGATATGGATCAGGGTGGCCGTTTTGAGCGCGCAGCTTGCCTAGCGGCGAATCGGCAGCGCCATTAAAGTATGCCACTTCTTCGGCTACTTCCTCCACAGTGCCTAATCCCGTATTGACGGCGACGTAAGGCTCGGCACCAAGAAGGTTCATCAGTTCCATGAATTCATGAATACCGACATCGTTGTGCTCGACGCCCTTCCAGGCCGGATTTTTGCGCGGCGGACGCTTGTCGCGCTCGCCGATGCCGTCGCGCCAATTGTAGCCGCTGACGAAATTGCCGCCCGGCCAGCGATAGATCGGCGCGTCCAGCTCTTTGAGCAGCGCCACAACATCTGTTCGCCACCCTTTGATGTTATCGGCTGGCATCAGGGAAACGGTGCCAATTCTAAACTGGCCACTGCCGCTGCTGACGATTTCCAGCCTGGCGTCTTTGCTCGAAGCTGATGGCTTAAAGTTGAGTGGGTAGGTTTGAAATCTTACATCGAGCTTTTTGACTGTTTCACTCAATACTTCGCCATTTTCCAACACAAG
>METF01000255.1:0-3912 GCA_001771235.1 Candidatus Zhuqueibacterota bacterium RBG_16_48_16 | reverse complement strand
GGCGGCTGTTCCATCACCGGCAAGTTTGACAAGCACAGAGTGGGCGCCGGTATAGGTATCGACGCTGTCCATGACGACGCAGCCTTTCGTGCCGATGACCTGCCAGGGAGAGGCGCCCAAATATTGATAGTCTCCTGTATTCCAAAAGGGATCGTCTGCCGTTCTCATGGGATTAAAATCATCGGTGACCGGGTAATAAAATTTCCGATCCTCCAACATTTCCGCCCAAATGCCACCATAAATGCACCGCCCCAAATGCTCGATAAATTGGCCGTAAATATATTCGGAAATCGGCTCTCCTGTTTGTTTCACATCGACTTTGACCTGTGTGCGCGCTGTAAGTGAGCACGCAAAAACGAACAAGAGCAAGGTAATAAAGAGGATCTTATCTCTCATGACAATTTCCTTTCATTTTTAAATAATCGTATGTTGCTATTCATCCGGAGCACATTTTTGACTGCCACCAAGTAATCCATTTCATAAGTACATGTTGGGTTTTTTTGTTTGTAGTTCAAGCTTTAGCTTGCTAATTTCAGCCTAAAGGCTGGACTACGAACTTTCTTACTTTTTCCATAACCCGACAAATAATTCTGAAATGGACTACTAAGTCTCAAAGTCCCAAAGAGACTGAAATGGTAATATCGCCTCCTCAACCCAGCCGCTCCAGCCATTTTGCCACCCACTCGCCATCCATCCTCAGGAGCCGGTTTTTGCGCAGATTTTCCTTCATGATCCAGCGAATGTCGCGGTCTTTTTCATTCATCCATTTCTCCATCCTTACTTTTCCCATCTCCGGCCGGGCCGCCACAGCCACGCTCCAACAGTATCCCAACGCCTTGCGCAGCACCCTGAATTCCTCGCTCTTGCGATCACTAGCTTGCTTGATTGACCCGGTGATCTGATCCAGGATATCCAAAACGTGCTGCACGATCCATTGCTCCTGCAAAAGCACCGGCTCGCAAAGCGCCGCAGCGACCGCGCGCTTTTCCATCAAGCCGCCGTGAACCCATCGTTTCATTTCTTCGACCAGGGCAGGCATATCGGCGCAGCCGAATTGCTGGAGCGCCATGGCGACCGCCTCTCGAATCCGCCAGCGCGGGTCTGATGCCTTATGCCGTAAAACCGCCAGCCGCTCTCTTTGTCCTTCGACAACCAGCCGGCCCAAACCAAGCACACCACAGAACGCCAGAAACTCGTAGGGCGAATTAACGGGCGCCACATCCGCGCTGTAGGAAAGATACTTTTCAATCGCCGTTTCGTCTGCCAGCCGCGCGAAGGCCCGGCCAAGCTCGATATTCCCTCTCGGCCCTGGCAGCCCCGAGTTCTGCAACAGGTATGAATCCCAATCGGTTAGTGTTTGGAGGATTTGCGCGTAATGATCGACTTTAGTCATAGGAGGCGATTTGCTTTTTCAGATATAAATAGCACTACAGCGAAAGTTTAATTCTTCGTAAATAAAAGTTGCAATTTCGTACTATCTCAGCACGACCATTTTTTTCGTCGCCGTAAAATGCCCGGCATCGAGGCGGTAGAAATAGGTGCCGCTGGGCAAGCCCTGGGCGCTAAAGCTCACGGTATAAGAGCCCGCCGCTTGTTGTTTATCGACGATACGAGCTACCTCTTTCCCGTGCACATCATAAACAGCAAGGCGGACATGGTTTGCTTCCGCGATGCTGTATTGTATCTGTGTGGTCGGATTAAAGGGATTGGGAAAATTTTGCCTTAAATCGAAAGCAGTGGGTACGGTTGCACCTTCGGACGGGTTAACCGCTGTTTCCGGCTCACCATCATCAACCACAATGGCATCCAGGTAGATGATGATATCTTCGGTGGCGCCCAGAAAATACTTGAGATAGGAATTATCGTCATCGACATCGGCGGTGTATTCGTAATGGCCGTATTCTGTGGGCACGTCATAAAGCATGACGGAATGGTAAATGTACTTATCCCAGGGATCCTCATTATGCTCAAAGGCAAAAAAGACCTGAACCGAATCAAACGAGCCTTCGAACATGGCCATGAAGGTGACGCTATAGTACGCGCCCGCGACCATGGGCAGAATTTGCATTCTCTGAATATCCCAAGTATTGATCCCAGGATTGCCAATCTCGAGCATCATGCAATTCTCACCGGAAAGCAAGCCTTCGTTGTTGATGCTGATTTCAACCTCAACGCCTCCAGCAAAATTGATCCAGCCCTGATCCCAGTGGTTAAGACCATCATCGAATTCGCCATTCAAAATGAGGTTTTTTGCCCCGGCCTGTTCGCTCAAAAAGAAAACAACTATGCCGATCAAAAGCATAAAAAGAAAAGACGAAGAATATATGCACTTTCTCATGGCTTGACCTCCTGTTGTTACATAGTTGTGTTTTGTGGCGTGATCAAATTTGAAGAATCAGATTTGTCAAAATGATTTGCCAAGAAACTGTATCTATTCAGCCCACGAAACACGCGAAACATACAAAAAGTCAAAATGATTCATGTTAAAATGATTTCGTCCTTAATTGTTTGACTTCTTATATAGGCTGAGTACTTTGAGCACCTGTGATCGCATATGTTCAGCCGTGTTGATTCCTTTCGTTTATTTTGTGTGTTTAGTGGGCTGAATAAATACAAGAAACTGGAGTTAACCCATAAGGATTTCATTAAAAGGCTGACGCCTTAATTCCAGCTAGTTCTATTGTAACAGTTCACCCGTATCAGATGTCCGCCATTATTAATATTGGCATATATGCTTGAACCTTATATTTGTCATTTTAACCTTAGTGGAAAAATGGTCACCACCACATTTTAACCTTATTACCTCGTTCTCATCAAATAAGCTAATAAGGTAGGATTTTGCTGGATGCTGGTTGCTACTAAGGTTTTCCTTTGCCACTACCTCAGAATCGTCATCTTTTTCATCAATTTTTTATCACCGGATTTCAACTCATAAAAATACAAGTCGGTCCCAAAGACCGGGACCGACTTTTGCACCGCGGGCACTATCCGGGTGCAATAACTCTATCAACTTTTTAACAGGCTACCTGCCAAAATAGGGAGCACCTGGCTGTCCCATATCAATCCGGACAATGTTCCATTCCGCGCCTCCAAGTAACATATAAAGATTATTTCCGGCGCCCCAGACCAGTTGTTCGGAAAAGGACGGCAGAATATCTTTATAGAGAATGTCTTGCGTTTTGTCCTCCGGATTCAATATCATGATCGGTTGCGTATGTTCCGTGCCGATGTACATCAACCCATTCGCGTCAAAAGTAAAATTGCGCGGTGCTGTCGCTGCAAATTCGCCGGTATTCGCCCAGTCAAGAATTAATTCCTTAGCGCCCAGGGCGCCGGTCGCATCCAGTATCTGGTGTCGCCATATAGCCAGCTCCGGATTTTGTTCATCCGGACTAGCTGCGGTCACCAACAGGTAAACATACCCATTGAATACTCGAACACATAAAATCTCGTCACTGGCATACACTCCGCCAAGATTCTTTTTCGTTAAATCCGGGGCTATGATAATCAAATCACTGCGTCTGCCGCCAACGTACATATTGCCATCACTGTCAAAATCTCCGAACGATACGGCCTTGCCCACGTCTAACATTTCGACTTCTTCGCCGGTATCGAGATCCATCTTGCCCGGCCGCCTATAGTTCATCAGCAACACCAGCTTGCCGTCACGGTCGATTTTTGCGTCGGTCACGATCCTGGATGTTTCACCGATGATCGTCTGGGTTCCATCCGGCGTAATCTTGATGACACTGCGCGGCAGCCGCTGGATAACATACACGTTCTCCGATTTATCAACAGCAATAATGCTTAATTGGGCATTTTCCACGAATGTTCCGTACCTATTGTGCACCGGAAAAATTTTGTACGGACCGGTTTGCACTACCAGCAAGGCATCATAAGAGACGACCTTGA
>METF01000254.1:7894-10182 GCA_001771235.1 Candidatus Zhuqueibacterota bacterium RBG_16_48_16 | reverse complement strand
ATTTTTAGAATCGTTTAAAAAAGAACTTGCATTTGAGCCAAAATTTTTTAAAATATGACTAATTTGATCATGTAAGTTATTTTAAAGGATAAGTAATTTGAAAATCAGCTATAAAGGCGATTATGCATTAAAAGCCATCCTGGAGCTATCGCGGCATTACCAAAGTGGTGAAGTCTTGCCGCTTGTCGAGATCGCCAATCGAAATGATATTCCATTGCAGTTTTTGGAGCAAATCATGCTTATTTTAAAAGGGGCCGGGTACATTGATAGCAAACGCGGCATCGGCGGCGGCTTTTTTCTCAAGCGGCATCCAAAAGAGATCACCATGGGAGAAATCATTCGCTTGATCGATGGTGATATAGAACCCATTGCCTGTGTCAAAGCAACTGCCGAACCCTGTTGCATTGAAATTGAAACATGCGTCTTTAGGGAGATTTGGGTAAAGGTTACGAAATCCATGACAGATATCGTCGATGTCGTAACCTTTGCCGACATGATGCAGCGCAAAGAAGAGCTACGGCAACAAAATAAAGGATACATGTACCAAATTTAGAATTTCAAAATCAATTTATAAAGAAATCGAAAGGAGGACAGCATGTCCAACACCTATGCGTTTGAAACCCTGGCCCTTCACGGTGGTCAGGTACCGGACCCCACAACAACTTCGCGCGGCGTGCCGGTATATCGGACCAGCTCCTACGTGTTCCAGAGCACGGAGCGGGCGGCAAATCTATTTGCCCTGAAGGAGCTGGGGAACATTTACAGCAGGCTCATGAACCCGACCCATGACGTGCTTGAGCAGAGGGTGTCCCTGCTGGAGGGCGGAGCGGCCTCGGTGGCGTTAGCATCAGGAACCACGGCCGTATTCTATTCAATCATAAATCTGGCTTCGGCGGGCGATGAGATCGTTTCCGCTAACAACCTGTACGGCGGCACATATACGATGTTCGACGCGATCCTCCCCCAGTTTGGCGTCGCTGTTAAATTTGTCAAGCCGGACGATCCCAAGAATTTCGAAAAGGCCATCACCAAGAAAACCAAAGCGATTTTCATCGAAACCATCGGCAATCCCGTGCTGGATTTCACTGATGTGGAAGCCGTGGCAACCATTGCGCACAAGTATGGTCTCCCCCTTATCGTGGACGCCACCTTTACCACGCCCTATCTGCTGCGCACAATCGATTATGGGGCGGACATCGTCATCAATTCTTTGACGAAATGGCTTGGAGGCCATGGAACGGCCATCGGCGGAATCATCACGGATTCCGGCAAATTCAATTGGAAAGACAAAAAATTCAACTTGTACAACGATCCTGATCCCAACTACCACGGGTTGAAATGGGCGCATGACCTGCCGGAACCGCTTGCGCCGATCGCCTTCGCCTTGCGGCTGCGCACCGTCCCCTTGCGGAACCTTGGGGCGTGCACGTCGCCTGACAATGCGTGGATCTTTCTGCAAGGTATAGAAACGCTGCCGCTACGAATGGAGCGCCATTGCAGCAACGCCTTGACCGTGGCCGAGTACCTGAAAAAGCACACCAAAGTCCTATGGGTCCGCTACCCCGGCCTGAAGGACGACCCGGCCTATCCGGTCGCTGGCAAATATCTAAAGAAGGGATTCGGCGGCATGGTGGTGTTCGGCGTCAAGGGTGGCAAAGCAGCCGGAGAAAAATTCATCAACAGCTTGAAGCTTTTCTCCCACCTGGCCAACGTCGGTGATGCGAAGAGCCTGGCTCTCCATCCGGCGAGCACGTCGCATTCACAGCTTTCCGAGCAACAGCAGCGTGAGGGCGGACTGACGCCCGAGCTGGTCCGATTGTCGATAGGAATAGAGTACATCGATGACATCATCGCCGACATCGAACAATCTTTCGCGAAAATCTGATGATTGTAACATGACGAGGGCGCTCGAAAAAACGGGCGCCTCTCGTTTTTTGCTTCTCCCCAATAGCTTGTCTATCGTTGTTAATAAAAAAAGTAGATATGATATGAAATCCAATTGAGGAACATGGGAAGGAGGTGCAATCAACCGGTTTTATCAGGAGATAAAAATGGGTAAAATCTACAACACAGTTTTGGAAGCCATTGGTAAAACACCTTTAATTCAACTAAACCGCCTGACTGAGGCTTTGACAGCCGACATATATGTCAAAGCGGAATATTTTAATCCGGGCGGCAGTGTGAAGGATCGGATTGGCATCAGAATGATTGAAGCAGCGGAAAAAGAGGGGCGGCTTAGACCGGGTGCAACCATTATCGAAGCGACGGCCGGAAATACTGGTGTCGGT
>METF01000254.1:6727-7826 GCA_001771235.1 Candidatus Zhuqueibacterota bacterium RBG_16_48_16 | reverse complement strand
CAAGATCAGCCTGCTCAAGGCCTATGGAGCCGAAGTCGTGATTACACCGACATCGGTGCCACCGGATTCACCCGACAGCTATAATGGTGTAGCAGAACGGTTGTGCCGGGAGATCCCGGGCGCTTTCAGACCCAACCAGTTCGAAAATCCAAACAATCCCCTGGCACATTATCTCAGCACCGGTCCGGAGATATGGGAAGATAGCGATGGCAAAGTGGATGTTTTTATCGCTGGCATGGGAACGGGCGGAACGATTTCCGGAGTCGGGAAATTTCTTAAAGAAAAAAATCCCAATATCATCATTGTTGGCGCCGATCCTGAAGGGTCTATTCTTTCCGGCGATTCCCCCCATTCATACAAGGTTGAGGGTATTGGCGAAGACTTTATCCCCAAAGCTTTTGACCGTCAGGTTGTCGATGAGATGATTCGCGTCAGCGACAAGGAATCTTTTAATACAGCTCGGCGCCTTGCCCGGGAAGAAGGACTTTTGGTCGGCGGCTCAGCCGGAACTGCCGTTGCCGCCGCTATAAAATATGCCAAACGATTGCACGAGCCAAAGATGATCGTTGCCTTGCTGCCGGATACTGGCAGAAATTATTTAACAAAAATTTTCTCCGACAGGTGGATGCAGGAAAACGGCCTTTGGGAAGGAAAAATCAAAGAGCCGGTGACGGTCGCACAAATCTTGCCCGCCAGGAAATGCTCGTCTATCATCTGTGTATCCCCTGAAACAACGTTGGAACAGGGCCTGGCGCTCATGCAGCAACATAATATTTCCCAACTGCCTGTCATCGAGAATGATAAAATGATTGGCAGCATTCAGGAGACGGCGCTTATGAAGCTTGTCTATAATGGTGTCGATTTTAGTAACCAGCAGGCAAAGGCTGTTATGGGCGCTCCGTTTCCAGAAATTGATGTCCAAACGGATATTTCCGAAGCATACAGGATACTGCTGTCCGGACAAAACGCCATCCTGGTCACGGAAAATTCAAAACCAAAGGCAGTGCTAACCCGGATCGACCTGGTTAATTTTTACGCACGGAGGAAAAAGTGAATTTTGCCACGCGAGCCATCCATGCCGGACAGGAGCCAGATCTCC
>METF01000254.1:2448-6598 GCA_001771235.1 Candidatus Zhuqueibacterota bacterium RBG_16_48_16 | reverse complement strand
TGGAGAAAGCTCTGGCCTCGCTCGAAGATGCCGATTTCGGACTCTGCTTTGCCTCCGGCTCCGCGGCCACAACGGCTGTTTTGAATCTGTTGCATGCAGGCGACGAAGTGTTAACCACCATGGATGTCTATGGCGGAACCTACCGGCTGTTCAAGAGCATTTATGCCCGGTACGGCATCCGCTTTCATTTTCTGAATACAAACAACACTCAGCAGATCATCGATCATATCAATGAGAAAACCAGAATGATCTGGATTGAATCGCCAACCAATCCTCTCTTGAATATCTTGGATATCAAAAAATTGGCTGAAGCAAAGAGTGAAAATGTTCTGCTTGTTGTGGATAATACCTTTGCCACGCCTTATTTTCAGCGACCCATAACTTTAGGAGCTGACATCATTGTACACAGCACAACCAAATACCTTGGAGGCCATAGCGATGTTGTTGGCGGAGCCTTGCTGACCAACAGCAAAGATGTCTATGATGCATGCAAATTTTACCAGAATGCCGCAGGCGCGGTGCCCAGTCCATTCGATTGCTTTCTCATTCAGAGAGGATTGAAAACGCTCGAGGTCAGAATGATTATGCATGAAAAGAATGCGACTGCAATGGCCAACTTCCTGCAGCAGCACACTGCCGTGGAGCAAGTCTTTTATCCGGGTCTGGGCAGCCATCCGAACCACCGGATCGCTTCAGAGCAGATGACCGGTTATTCAGGAATGGTTTCCTTCCGCTTAAAAGACGGTCTTTCGGCATGCAACCGATTTTTCGAGAAAATTAAAGTTTTCACGTTGGCTGAAAGTCTTGGCGGCGTGGAATCCCTCGCTTGCTATCCTTTCACCATGACCCACGGCGCCATACCGGACGCGGAAAAAGAGAAAATCGGCATTACAAAAAATCTCATTCGTTTGTCCGTTGGCATCGAATCCGTGGAAGATCTGCTCGCTGACCTTGATCAGGCGTTGAAATGAAAATGTTGAACGAGTCAATAGAATCGCAAAATTTCTTCAAAAGGAGACAACATGCCAGGCTATTTTCAAGATAATTCTTATGCCATCGGCCGCACGCCGCTGGTGAAACTGAACAGAATGACCGACGGCGGCAAGGCGACAATCCTTGCCAAAATAGAAGGCAGAAACCCGGCCTATTCCGTAAAGTGCCGCATCGGCGCGGCCATGGTCTGGGATGCTGAAAAAAGGGGAGCACTCAAGCCAGGGATGGAAATCGTTGAGCCGACCAGCGGCAACACCGGCATCGCCCTGGCGTTTGTGGCTGCCGCGCGCGGTTACAAGCTGACCCTGACGATGCCCGATACGATGAGCATCGAAAGAAGAAAAATCCTCAAGGCTTTTGGCGCTGACGTTGTCTTGACCGAAGGAGCGCAAGGCATGAAGGGCGCGGTGGCAAAAGCCGAAGAGATCGTCTCCGCCGATTCGGACAGGTTCATCCTGTTGCAGCAATTTACCAATCCTGCCAATCCCCTCATTCACGAAACCACAACGGGACCCGAAATTTGGGACGACACGGATGGTGAGATCGACGCCCTGGTGTCCGGCGTCGGCACGGGCGGCACAATAACGGGCGTGAGCCGTTTTATCAAAAACGGCAAGGGCAAACGGATCACCAGTATAGCGGTCGAGCCGGTGCACAGTCCGGTCATTTCGCAGACATTGAACGGCGAAGTGCTGCAGCCCGGTCCGCATAAAATCCAGGGCATTGGTGCCGGCTTTGTTCCCGATAACCTCGACCTGTCCGTGGTCGACCGCGTCGAACAGGTGACCAATGACGAAGCCATTGAATTTGCGCACCGTTTGGCCAGGGAAGAAGGCATTTTGTCGGGAATATCGTGCGGTGCGGCGGCGGCCGTCGCAGTCCGGCTGGGCAAAGAAGAAGCATTTTCCGGCAAAACGATTGTCGTTATTTTGCCCGATTCCGGGGAAAGGTATCTTTCCAGCATTCTTTACGAGGGCATCTTTGACAGCAAAACGGGATTGTAGTTGCATCGGATGGCTTCAACGATTATATTTCACGCCTGATCCCTTGAAAGGCCGGTCGGCAATGGTCTTTTTTGGTGACTATTCAGGCCTTGTCCAGGAAATGGCAAAACGATTTTGGGCAAAACAATTAAAGACAAAATCATTCTTATATGAGCGATGACGCCTTTGAAAATAGCTCTGTCGGTGTTGTTGAGACGCAATACTTCACCTTTGCCGAACCTCCCAATGAAATGCAGCTCGAGAACGGCGAACGCCTCGGCCCGATCACCCTGGCCTATGAAACTTTTGGGGTTTTGAATAGCGAACGCGACAACGCCATACTGTTGTGCCACGCTCTGTCCGGCGATGCGCACGTGGCCGGTTACCATTCTCAGGAGGATCGCAAGCCAGGCTGGTGGGATTTTATGGTCGGCTCCGGCAGGCCGTTTGATACCGACAAGTATTTTGTTATATGCTCCAATGTCATCGGCGGCTGCAAGGGATCGACCGGCCCGTCTTCAGTGAATCCAAAAACAGGCAAGCCTTACAACCTGAGTTTCCCGGTGGTGACGATCGGCGATATGGTGAAAGCGCAGAAATCCCTGATAGAACATCTGGGCGTGAAAAAGTTGCTGAGCGTTTCAGGCGGCTCGATGGGCGGGATGCAGGTGCTGGAATGGGCCATCGAGTTTCCGCTTATGGTGACATCGGCCATTCCCATAGCCACCACCAGCCGGTTGAACGCCCAGGGAATTGCTTTTGATGAAGTCGGGCGCCAGGCGATATATGCCGATGCTAACTGGCAAAAGGGAGAATATTCGCATACTACGAGAATTCCGGCTGAGGGATTGGCCGTTGCCAGAATGCTGGCGCATATCACCTATTTGAGTGAAGAATCCATGCACGAAAAGTTCGGCCGCAGGCTGCGGGAAAAAGAGCGATACGGCTATGACTTTTCGACAGATTTTGAAGTGGAGAGTTATTTGCGCCACCAGGGAGAAAGCTTTATCAAAAGATTCGACGCCAACACCTATCTCTATATTAGCAAAGCCATAGATTATTTCGATCTCCAGCGCGATTACGGCTCATTGGAAAATGCCTTCAAGAACGTCCCGGCCAGATTTCTGGTTATTTCTTTTTCTTCGGACTGGTTATTTACCACGGCACAAGCCAAAGAAATTGTCCGCGCTCTCAAGGTCAATCGCAAAAATGTGACGTTTTACGAAATTCCGTCGCCGTATGGCCACGATGCATTTTTAATGCGCAACCCGGCGATGGAAAAAATGATTTCCGACTTTTTATCCCACGCTTATGCCGAACGAGGCAATCATGCCGTATAAAAAGTACACTCGCATACGTTTTGACCTGGAAATCATTGCCGGCATGATCGAAAATAACAGCACCGTGCTCGATCTCGGCTGCGGCCCCGGCGATCTGTTGAACAAGCTCATCCACGAGAAAAAATGCGTCGGACATGGCGTGGAAATTTATGAAGAATATATTCTCGAATGTGTGGGAAAAGGGGTGCCGGTCATTTATTCCGATCTGGATGAGGGGCTTGGAGACTATGGCGACAAGTCATTTGATTTCATCATTCTCAGCCGGACGTTGCAGGTCGTTCACCGGCCACATCTTATTCTTAATGAGATGTTGCGCGTCGGCAGGGTGGGCATCGTCAGTTTCCCCAATTTCGGCTATTGGCGCGTCCGATCCCAGTTGTTTTTTCTCGGCAGGATGCCCGTAACCAAGGACCTGCCTTACCAGTGGTTCGACACACCCAACATTCACCTTTTAACGATCGAGGATTTTAAAAAGCTGTGCCGCGATAACCATATTAAAATTCTCACCCAAATCAGCCTCGGCGACGCCACAAGAGGTGGCGTTTTGGCCCGCTGTTTCCCCAACCTTTTCGCCAAACAGGCGATCTTTAAAGTGCAAAATATGGATGAAGCGACAGCCAGCACGCACTACTCTTCAACAACAGCGTCATAAATGTGCCCCTTAACTTTGCCTCCCCTTTTGAGCTGAACAACCACCTTTAAATCCTCATCTTCCACGACGATGTCGCCACGAACGACGGATCGGTCGGTTATGCGGATGTAAAGCGGCTTTTTGTGCCGGTCATGGCCCTTTCCGTCTTTGATGATAATATCGCCGCCAACCGTTGATTCTTT
>METF01000254.1:0-2385 GCA_001771235.1 Candidatus Zhuqueibacterota bacterium RBG_16_48_16 | reverse complement strand
TTATGCGGATGTAAAGCGGCTTTTTGTGCCGGTCATGGCCCTTTCCGTCTTTGATGATAATATCGCCGCCAACCGTTGATTCTTTCTCCAGCGATATATTGCCGTGGTAGGTGCTCAGGTCATTGTCGACTTTTGTGTTGGACAAATTGATCGGGCCGTTCACCGACCTGATGCTGCCAAGCACCACCACACCGTCGCGGCATTCTACCGGGCCGTTCACCGATTTGATGTCTCTTAAAACACGAACGCCGTGATCCACGCGGATACCGCCATTCACGGTCTCCAGCCTTTTTACTTCCGATGCCTGCCCGACGGAGATCATTCCGTTTACGGATCGACAACTGCCTCTTACCTTGCATTTTTTGCCGATAATGATGCAGCCGTTCACGGTGGAAATGCCATCGGACTTTTTCTCGCCATCCTGTACGTAAATGGATTTATTGACGCCGAGATCGAGTGCAAAAAGTGATGTTGCCAGGAAAAGGACACCCAGACATGACAATAATTTTTTCATAGCGCGATCCTTACTTTTCTTAACAGGACAGCAAAGAGACGTAAAAACACACAAAATGTTTCGGTTACAATCTGCTACAGCTCGGTACTTTTGTCAGCAGCGGACGGAATAGGAAAAGGATTTATACAGTTAAAGGAATAACTTCGCCCTGATGAGTCTTGCCGCGGCTACTGTTTTATTGCCCGGATCAAGGCTCGGATAATAATACCGGGGCTCTCACGCAGCCTGGCAAAATCGTGTTGAAAGCGTATTCATTAACGTGTGGAGGTGTTCATGATGAAAAGCAGTCGAGCTATCGGCCTGTTGCTCCTCGGCATCTTTTTGTTGTTTCAATCACCGGCAACAGCGCAAGTTGAAGAAAATTTACAGCGATATACGGAGGCAAACGGTAAAGGCTACATCCAGCCCCTGGTGAACGGTTTTGGGGCTTCGATGAACAGGGGGTGGTATCAGTCCGGCAAGGTATCCTCTGTGGGCTTGAAAATACGGCTATCGCTTTCCGCGATGCTGGCGCCCGTACCGGATGAGGATAAGACGTTTATGGCTACCACGGAAGGGGTCTTTCATCCCAAACAAACGGCCGAAGTGGCGACGATTGTGGGGAGTGAAAAGTCCACCACCGTCGTCGGCACCGGTGGAACGGAATACGCCTTCCCCGGAGGGCTTGACTTGAGTATGACCGGATTTGCCGTACCCCAGCTCACGGTTGGCTCCTTTATGGGAACGGAGGCGAGCGTTCGATATTTCGTCGCCGAGCTGGGCGATTCCGAAATAGGCAATCTTGAGCTGGTCGGATTTGGCATCCAACACAGCCTCAGTCAATATCTGTTGTTGTCTCCTGTCGATTTTTCCATTGGCCTCTTTTGGCAATCCGTAACTCTCGGTGAGGATCTGTTCGAATTCAAAACCCTGCATTTTGGCGCGCAAGCCAGCCGGCCATTCGGGCCGTTGATTTTGTATGGCGGCGCCGGATTCGATAACAGCAGCGCTGCCATTAACTATACTTTTACCGACGGCAACACCACCACGGTTCTGGATTATGATTTGGATGGCGATAATGGTCTGCAAATCACCGCCGGCTTGGGCCTGAATTTTATCCTTTTGCATTTGAACGGCGATGTCACATTCGGCTCCCGCACGGTTTATACCCTGGGCATTTCTCTTGGACTATGACAAGCTGATGGAGGTAATGATGAGAAAGAGTTTATATATATTTTTCGTACTGGTCGTCGGCTGGTTGATGACCGTCGGTCTGACCTGCGAGAAACGCAACGTCGAGGTACCGGTTTTGAATTCGGCAGCGACGCCGATTGAGGTCAACACCTCAAACAACGGCTATAGTGAGGATGGAGTTTATGACGCCTACGACGATGTCGATCAAATCCGTGAAGATAACGACTTTTTGGAAATTCTCAGCGTTCATTTGGAGAGCCTCACCTTCAAGGTCGTCGAGAATAGCAGTGCCGCCAATACAAAGATCAGCGGCTGGATTCAGGTGAGCGAGAGTTCGGATGGGCCGTTTAAAAATGTCATTGAAATTAACGATCTGGACCTCGCCTCTGTGCTCAACGTGGAGCAAAAGCCGGATTTGAATGCGGAAGGCGTGGCGGAAATCGACGCGGCGCTTTCGCCGCTGATCGGCGGTATTTCCAAGCTCGCCTCTAAAAAGATATATTTTAGAATAGAGGGAACGGCTTCTCCCGCGCCGCCGCCCAATGTCCATTTCAAGATCGAAGTGAAAGTGTACCTGACCGTCGTTGGTGTTGTTGAGGTGGATGTGCCGGCCTAGTAATGCGAGAAAATTTTTACTTCGTGCTTGAACGAAAACCGATTTACCCGCTGTCGTTGCGAGGAGTGAGGAACGAACGACG
>METF01000253.1:5230-5890 GCA_001771235.1 Candidatus Zhuqueibacterota bacterium RBG_16_48_16 | reverse complement strand
TGAGCACGTGGCAGATCAGCGGCGTGCCGAGAAAACCGGTGGTGATGTGCTTGAAAAAATTTACGTCATCAGCCAGGCGTTGGGCAGCGGCTTTCCTCAGGTTTTCCGGCAACAGATCGAACGCCAGTGCCAGCGAATAGGCCGTTTGTGTATTGGATGACAGTCGGCCGTTGGCAGTAACAAATTCATCGGTGAAAACCTTTTTAATATGTTGCAGCAATTCTGCGTATTTTGCAGCATCCTCTGTCTTGCCGAGTATTTTCGCCGAACGCATCAACAGATCCGTGGAGCGGGCAAAATAAGCCTGGGAGATCAGGTCTTTATCCGTATAGGCGCCTGGATAATCGGATCGCGTCGTATTAAAAGAGAGCCAGTCGCCAAAGGTGAAATCGGTGTTCCAGAAATAACTGTCGCCTGCACGGCTAGCCTGATAGTCGACCCAGGCCTTCATGCTTGCGTATTGCTGTTCGAGAATCCGGCTGTCGCCGTAGCAAAGATAGACTGTCCAGGGGACAATGACCGCGGCATCGGCCCAGCCTGCCGAAGCGGAATTCGACTGGGGATCGTGGCGGTCGAGGACGTTTGGCAAAACATGGGGCACGGCGCCGCTCGGCTTTTGGTCGGCGGCCAGGTCTTTGAGCCATTTGGTATAAAAAGCGG
>METF01000253.1:4263-4913 GCA_001771235.1 Candidatus Zhuqueibacterota bacterium RBG_16_48_16 | reverse complement strand
TTGAGGGTATATTCAATCGTTTGCTTTGCGGCGCGAAGATTCTCCATATAAAAATTGCCGTCTTTATCCAGCACTTCGGCATGGCGCAGAGTGATCTTTTTTCCGGCATGCCCCCGGACTCGAAGCCTCACCCATCCGACCATGTTTTGTCCCATGTCCAAGACGGTCTCTCCTGCCGGGGTTTTGAAACTCTTTACGGGTTTGATCTCTTCAATCTTTTTCACCGGCGGACCCTGGGGAGCGACCAGCACATCATTGCTTCGCTTGACAACATTGACGCGGCTCCAATCCGCATCGGAAAAGCCGGGTTTACTCCAGCCGGTTTTTTCCAGCCGGGCATCGTAAATCTCGCCGTTGTATATGTCGGACGCCAGGATCGGCCCGGTCGATGCTTTCCAGGTACCATCGGTTGCGATGATCTCTTTTCGGCCATCCTGATAGGTAATCTCGATTTGCAGGAGCAGAGCCGTCTTATCCCCATAAGTATTTCGGTTTCCGCCCCAGGCGAGATTGCCGCGATACCAGCCGTCACCTAAAATAACACCAACGGCATTTTTCCCCTGGAGTAACTGGGATTCTAGATTATAAGTCTGGTATTGAATCTGATTATCATAAGATGTCCAGCCCGGCGTGAATAGCTCATCGCCCAC
>METF01000253.1:3899-4253 GCA_001771235.1 Candidatus Zhuqueibacterota bacterium RBG_16_48_16 | reverse complement strand
TTCAATTCCAACCGGTACAGACCGAGTCCGGTGACATAGACCCTGGCCGTTTGTATCGCCCCGTCTACCTTGAATTCGTGCCGCAGCATGGGACAGGGGTTCGATTTTTTCGCATCTTCCACGAGGTCCGGCTCAATCCAATGCGCCTGCCAGTCGGACGAGTGCAACAAACCCATTTCCCAAAAGGCCGGCGCACTCCATTCGGAGCTGTTGCCTTTATCATCCCACACCCTGACTTGCCAGTAGATTCTCTGCCGTGAGACGGGCTCGGGGCCTGCATAAACTAGGTGAATCGATTGAACCGATTCGACCTTTCCGGTATTCCACAGCAAATCCTCCCCCTGGGTTAGCGAT
>METF01000253.1:411-3756 GCA_001771235.1 Candidatus Zhuqueibacterota bacterium RBG_16_48_16 | reverse complement strand
ATCGGACTTGCATAGCACGACGTCACTGGTGAG
Organism: Candidatus Zhuqueibacterota bacterium RBG_16_48_16; assembly: GCA_001771235.1. Lineage (GTDB taxonomy): Bacteria > Zhuqueibacterota > Zhuqueibacteria > Residuimicrobiales > Sediminimicrobiaceae > Sediminimicrobium. Next base: position 3,723 of record METF01000253.1, on the reverse strand, counting down.
TAAAACAAGGAAACAAACAAGCAAAATGGCGGGGAAACATATCATGGCGGTTATCCTCATTTTATGCGAATCTGATTTATGGCTACCATTCAAGGTTGGTTTTTTGGACGGGATAACAGGATCAAACATGATTTTGACTTTAATCATTCTGACTTTTCGGCTTTCTGCTTCAGCATGTCGACTTCTCTGCTCAAGGATGTGATTTTTTTTGCCAGACTCACGAGATAAATAAACAAGGCCACCCACACAACCGAGTAGGCCGTAAATAAAAAACCGAGATTTCCCATGGTCAATCCTTTTTGTTCTGTTATTCCCGGCGACTTTTACTAGAATTTTTGTACGCCGCGTGTTCTATTTTGGTGAAACGTGAAAAGTGAAACGTGAAACGAAAAACATTAAAAACAGTCTTCTTTGTTTCACATTTCACGTTTGACGTTTCACCTCAACTTCAGCGCATTAGGAGTCCATTTTCGATTTTATATAATCCACAGTCGATTTCAACATGGCGACTTTATAACGGAACATCAATAGAATGCAAAACAGAAATGTAAACGTGACCAGTGAGACCATCAAGGTTCTCACCATTTCCGGGGCCAGCCCGCTGCCTTCGTTGCCCGCCATCACCGGGCTCGGATGCAGCGTGCGCCACCAGCGAATGGACATGTAGACGATGGGCACATCGATAAAGCCGATGATGCCAAAGACGGCTGCAAAGCGGGCGCCGCGCTCGCTGTCGGCGGTGTAGCTCCGCAGCATCAGGTAGGCGATGTAGATAAGCCAGAGGATAAAAGAGGTGGTCAATCGCGCGTCCCAGGTCCAGTAGACGTGCCACACCGGTTTTGCCCATAACGGCCCGGTGATAAGGACGAGCGTTGTGAACAATATGCCGATCTCGGCGGAGCTGCCCGCCAGCTTGTCCCACTTTGCATCGCCTGTCTTTAGAAAAACGATGCTTGCGATGCAAACGATAAAAAAGGCCAAAAAGGCCGTCCATGCTGAGGGAACATGAAAATAAAAAATCTTTTGCACCTCGCCCATCGTTCTCTCTGTGGGCGTGACGATGAAAATGAGGTACAGGGAAATTCCCATCAGAAGAAAAGTGACGATCAACAGCAAAAGATAGAGGGGTTCTATGGACTTTTTGTTCATGGTATACTTGCCTGTTGATTCCTTTTAACTGCCTGTGGAAACAAGGCTGTTAAGTGAATCTCCAAATCCCAAGCACCAGATTTCAAATAAATCCAAAATTCGAATGATCAATCACCAAAACAGCGGACTTGTTTGGACATTCGAGTTTTGATCATTGAAACTTATTTGGAATTTAAAGCTTGGGATTTGGTGCTTTGCCACAACATGGCGAGACTACTACGATTTTTTACACCTGTCCCGGTACGATAGTTTTCCTGTCTCAAAATCATTCTTCTATAACATACTCGTATAAGATAAAACAAACCACAAAAAACACAACATCAAATCCTACCAGCACGCGCAGCCACGACCACACCTCACTCAACTCCCTGCCGGCAAACAGGTAAGCGGTACTCTTGATCGAAGAGAGGATGACGGGAATCGTCACCGGAAAGAGCAGTATCGGCAGCATGACCTCGCGGGATTTGGTGTTGGCCGAAATGGCCGAAAAGACCGTGCCGACGCTGGCAAAACCGATAATGCCGAGCAGCAGCACCAACAGCAGCATCGGCCAGGCTCCGCCGATGTGTACATCAAAGAGGACGATCATCACCGGCAGAATGACGACCTCCAGCAAAAAGATGAAAATGATGTTGCCGAGGACTTTGGCGACAAAGAGATAGCTGCGGTCGATGGGACAAAGCAGCAGGCCCTGGATGACGCCGTTTTCCTGCTCGCGGGCAAAGGTGCGGCTGAGGCCCAGGTTGCCGGCAAAAACAATGGCGACCCACAAAATTCCCGGCGCTGTTACCTTGACTTCTTCGGCGCCGGGATCGAAGACAAAATTGAACAACACCACAACCACCAGGGCAAAGACCAGCATCGTGGTCAGCACCTCCTTGCTGCGCAATTCCAGCAGCAGGTCCTTGCGCAGAATGGCGAATATTTGCCTGAAAGCCGCCACGTCTCTACTTATCCCCCAAAATGCGCAGGATGTCATTTTTATCCGCGCTCGCGGAAGGGATGTCGATTGTCAGCTCGCCGTTTTTCAACAGCAGAATCCGCTGAGAATAGTCGAGCGCAAAATCGATGTCGTGGCTGGTCAGCAGCACGGTCACCTCTTCGCGGACGAGCCGTTGCAGCAGCTCCTTGAGCAGCCCGGCAGCATTGATGTCCAGGCCGGTGAACGGCTCATCCAGCAGCAGGATGTTCGGCCGGTGCAGCAAGGCCCTGGCCAGGGCCAGTCTTTGCTGCATGCCGCGGGAAAATGTTCGGACGAGATCGTGTTGACGCGGCGCCAGGCCGACATCAGTGAGCAGCGCTTCGATGCGGGGCCGTGCATCCGCTATCAAATACATGCGCGCAAAAAACCGGAGATTTTCCAGCGCCGAAAGATCATTATAAAGATAAGTGAAATGGCTGACCACGCCGATGCGGGAGCGGATTTTCATGGGATGTTTTTTCAGGGACACATCGCCGATCCACACGTCGCCCTCGGAAGGTTTGGCCAGTGTGGCGAGAATGCGGATGAGGGTCGTCTTGCCCGCGCCGTTGGCGCCGAGAAGCGAAACGAATTCACCCTCGTTAATCTCGCAATGAACGTCTTTCAAGGCGCGAAAATAGCCGAATGATTTTGTGATGTGTTCGATTCGGATCATCTGTTTCCGGTTTTGGGGGCCTTTTTCGGAGAGGCTTGAAGTTGAAGCTCGATCCCGGTCAGCGAGTCAAACAGCTCCTGGCGTTGCTGCTGCAATTCGACATCCGCGCCATAGTCCGGATGAACATCCAGCTCGGCTATCTGGTGTAACAATTGATCTTTTCGTCGTCGCAGGATTTCTTTGTCGGCCATAGCGATTGCCGCTGTTTTTGCCGGCCTCTTAAAAGTCGAGTAAAGAAATCCGCCCAACAGCAGCAGTGCCGTCACCCAAAGGGCGGCAGAGGGTGACCGATCAGCGCTGTCTGTCGGGCGGGATATATGAATATCGATCTGGCGGTTTGGAGGGATGTTTTCAGCGCCGAAGCGCCGGTAATTCCGGCCTCTGATGGCAAAAGGTCCGTTGTTTTGCAACACCGAAGAGGAGACCAAAAGCTCCGGATTGTCGATAAAGACATTGAGCGACCTGGCCGGGAACCGGGTGGCGGTGACCAGGGAGGCAAAATTATCTCGCCAGGGCACGTCATAAG
>METF01000253.1:0-393 GCA_001771235.1 Candidatus Zhuqueibacterota bacterium RBG_16_48_16 | reverse complement strand
ACGACACCTGGTGACTTCCCGGCAGGAAAACGGCTGTGTCGAAAAGATATTGGCCGTGCTGAATCAACCGGTTCGGCTCGTCGCTTTCCTGAGCCTGAATGTTAAAAGCATTGGCGGGCAGTGAAAAGCGCAGGGTCGCTTTGCCGATGTGCGGCTCGTCGAAAACATCAGTCAAGGCGAATTTCGTCGGATTGTTTAAAACATGGCGCTCCCGCACGTTCAGGAAATTTCCACGATCTTCAACAAAATAGTGACTCATAAAAACTTCAATACCCGCCGTGCTATGCGTCGAGTCAAAGACGACCACATCCTGTAATTGCTCTTGCAGGCCGGGGTGAAAATGAGCGCCCCGGCTGTAAAATGTGATCCCTTTATGATCGACCGAGGCAAAGT
>METF01000252.1:6750-7698 GCA_001771235.1 Candidatus Zhuqueibacterota bacterium RBG_16_48_16 | reverse complement strand
TCCATGAACCTGCAATCGGCCTATTATTTCGACTGGAAAGATCTTGAAGATTTTAAGAGCTATTCCTATAACGACAGGGGATTGCCCCTGGTCGAGTATGGGGGTAAAATCGGGCTGCGCTATAACGCCATAACGGTGAGCCAATTCGGCTTATACTTGCTGCAGCAATATGCCGAAACCGGTGGAACGCCGCTCAAAGACCGAGCCATGGTCTGCGCGGACTGGCTGGTCGAACAGGCCCGACCATGGAAGCGGGATATCCTTGCCTGGGTCTATGATTTCGATTTGCCGTTTTACCAGTTGCGGGCGCCGTGGATTTCAGCCATGGCCCAGGGCGAAGCGATCTCGCTGTTATTGCGGGCTTTTGAGATCAGCGGGAACAAAAAATATATCGCATGTTCCAGGGAGGCATTTCGGGCATTTCGCCACCCCGTCGCTGAGGGTGGGGTTTGCGATAGATTACACAACGACCTGGTGTTCGAAGAGTACCCCACCGATCCGCCGTCGCATGTGCTGAACGGGTTCATATTTGCCCTGCTGGGTGTTTATGATTATGCGCTTTTTTTTGGAGAAAATGAAGCAAAGCTCTTGTTAGATGAGGCGCTGGAGTCATTGGAAAAAAATCTGCATTTATGGTTCACCGGCTCCTGGTCGCGCTACGACCTCCATCCGACAAGACGCCTGGCTTCGAAAATGTACCATCGATTGCACATCCGGCAGCTTTATATGTTGGCGGACTTGTTTCGTATCGAATCTTTTAGAAATACCGCCATTCAATGGCAACGTGCCGGCGACGATCCGGTGAATCGGATGAAATGGCTTTTAGCAAAAGCGAGTGAAAAGCTGAGGTTGATAAAGCAGCCAAAATGAAGTATCAGATCACAGGGTTCATGAGACAAGTTCGTAGGCTTTTAAGTTCGTAGTTCAAGCTTTAGCTTGCTAACCAGC
>METF01000252.1:6340-6562 GCA_001771235.1 Candidatus Zhuqueibacterota bacterium RBG_16_48_16 | reverse complement strand
TTTGCCGCAGTTCGGCTGGCAGCCGACGGTGGTCACGGTCAAGCCGATTGCCTATTGGAGCACGGACGATACCCTGCTGCAAAACCTGGGACACATCACCATTCATCGCACCGATTCTCTCGATCCCCAGCGAATGCTCTATAAATTCAGCCGGAAAAGAAAGACCAAAAGCCGGCCATTGCCTGGTGCGGGGGTGAGCAAAGTCCACGTCGTTCTCAATGA
>METF01000252.1:1210-6289 GCA_001771235.1 Candidatus Zhuqueibacterota bacterium RBG_16_48_16 | reverse complement strand
TGCCATGCAAAAAGTTGAGGAGCTGTTCAGGGCTGAGAATTTTCAAGCCGTGCTTACCAGCTCGCCGCCGCACTCGGTACACCTTTTGGGAAAAGCCATCGCCGAGCGTTATCCGGTCAAATGGGTAGCCGATTTCAGAGATGGCTGGGCCGGCGGCGTGGTCGTTCATGAGCCGACGGTTTTTCATCGTTTCATGAATAGAAAGATGCAGGATGCTGTTGTTCGTAAAGCGGACGCCATCATCGCTGTGAGCAAGGGCATAAAAAGCACGTTGGAGCAGCGGGCGATTACCATCGCCGCTAAATGCGTTCTCATTCCCAACGGCTATGACAAATGCGATTTTCCGGCCCCAAACAGGGATCTGCAAAAAGAGACGATGGTCATTTGCCACTGCGGTGCGGTAACGAAATTTAGCAATCCGGACTTGTTCTTGCGGTCGGTGAAAATATTACTAAACGAACAGCCGCAATGGCGGAAAAAACTCAAGCTGCATTTTGTCGGGTTCGATGCGACAGGACATTTCCGGAAGCTGATCGACGACAACGGCCTCGCTGGCGTGGTGGAATATTTCGGTTATCGCAGCCACAGCGAGGCGCTGCAATTTCTGATGAACGCCGATATGTTGCTGCTCATCGCCATTGGCCGGCGCGGCGATGCGTTTATTCCCGGCAAGACTTTTGAATATTTGGGATCGCAAAAGCCCATATTTTGTATTACGAATATCCGGGATACCGAAGAGCTACTGGAGCGGGCCGGCAGCTTCATCGTTTCGAGTGATTCCCCGGCTGAAACGGTGGCGGAGAAACTGTCGGACATGCTGAACGGCCGCTTCGCCGGCAAATCCGTCCGGCCCGAATTCTTAGATCAATTTGACCGCAGAAACCAGACCCGGCGACTGGCCGAAATATTGGATCGTTTGACAGGGATGGGTTGAAAGATGAAACGTACTATGAATGTGGTGGCAAGGCTTGCTCTATGTTTTTCGGCATTTTTAGTTTTTGCCTCAAAGTCAGGCTCGCAGGATTATATCTGGCCGACAGACGCCAGCCATGCGATGACCTCGTCGTTTGCGGAATACCGTCCGGGCCGCTTCCATGCCGGGCTTGATATTAAAACCTGGGGAACGACGGGATATAAAATTTTTGCCGTCAGGCCTGGATATGTCTCCCGCATCGCCGTATCGCCCTATGGGTATGGCCGGGCCGTATATTTTTCATTGGATACCGGCGAAACCATCATCTATGGGCACCTGGAACGCTTTAACGAAGATATTGAACGGTACGTGAGGAACGAACAGGAAAAAAGGGAACGATTCTCCTTGCAGCTTTATCCAATGGCCAGCGAATTTGTCTACCAACAAGGTGAAGTGCTGGGCTTTACCGGGCAAAGCGGTGTGGGTTATCCGCACCTCCATTTTGAAATGCGCGATCCTGCCAACAGGCCGATCAATCCTTTTTTGAAAGGATATCGTGTACAGGATACTGTTCCCCCGGCGATCACCAAAATATCCGCAGCGCCCCTGGATGCTTTTTCAAAAGTGAACGGCGATTGGAAGCCCGTGGTTCTGACGCCGCTGCTGGTGAGAACCGGCGAATATCACCTCGCTGCACCCCTGCTGGTGGAAGGCCGCATCGGTTTTAGTCTGTCCGTTTATGACAGGATGGATGACATTACCAACCGGTTTGGGATTTACGAAAACCGGCTGCTCCTCGATGACAAGCTCGTTTTCTCGGCGCAATACAACAGCTTTTCTTATGAAGTGAACAATCAGGCGAATTTGGATCGGGATTTTCGCCTTTACATGCGAGGCCAGGGATTGTTTTACAAACTCTACCGCGATGAAGGAAACACGCTGTCTCATTATCCGGACGGCGCGCCCTACTATGGCGTAATCGACTTTACAAGTGCCATCGACCGCAGCAGCCCGTTTTTTGCCGGGCCAAAGATCCCAGCCAGATTAGAGATGGCCGAGGGCGTCGTTCCTATTCACCGCGGCAGGCATATTTTGCGCCTGGAGACGATGGATTTCTGGGGCAATAAAAGTGTGTGTCTTGGCGAAATCATTGCCGGCGATGACTCGCTCCATTCGACCGTCGCCGCGATGAATTCACAGGATTATGGCTCCTCTTTTGCCTTTAGTAATTCAAGCGGAAATTATACACCGGACAGCCTCAGCTTTGAGCTGTCCGGCGATTTTTACGACCTTTACGCCCGGCTGGAAATCACCGCTTCCCGGGGGATTGATGTTCCGCCGCGGGTTACGGGCTGGCGCACCGTCACCCTGGCCGAATCGTTGAACATCGTCCGCCTGAATTCGCGGACTTTTATCGGCGCGTGGCCTTTGGATGACGAAGCCGGTCCCGTTCGCTTCGATATTATTTTCAGAGATCGAGGCGGTGAGGTGAGGACTATTGAAAAATGGCTGCCATACCGGACGGAAAAAAAGGGCGTCCATTCTCGCTATTACACACAGGATCAAAATTGTCGGATCAGCTTCTCCGGCAATTCATTGTTCCGGGATATCTACATGCGAAGTGAGCCGGTCGTTGAGCCAGGAGACCTGTACCGACTTGGCAGCGCCGTTTATGAAATCGAGCCGCAGGACGTCCCGTTGAATGGTGGGGCGGAAGTGACCATAAAATACGCCGCCACCGACAGCCTGCCGCAAAAGTTGGGACTCTATTATCAAAGCAATGGCACATGGCGCTTTTTTGGCAACCGAATCGATCTGCTGCAAAAAACCATCTCCGGCCATGTGACAAGTTTTGGCACGTTTTGCCTGATCCGCGACATGGAGCCGCCGCTGATCTATGCCCTGTGGCCGAGCGACGGCGCGACGCTCGTCGACAGGCAACCGAAACTTTCGACCCGGTTTGAAGACAAGCTCTCCGGCATTAGCGGCGAGGAAAACATGGTGCTAAAACTCGATGGCAAAAAGATGGTCGCCGAGTACGATCCCGAGAACAAGATTCTTTTCTGCACGCCCTCTACGCCGTTAAATACCGGGCCGCATCGACTGGAATTCGTCGCCACCGACCGATCCGGCAACACGTCGCGAAAATCGCATACGTTTTTTATTCAGTAAACATAACCCGGAAAAGCCATAACCAATATGGAACACGGATTTAACGGATTTACCCTGTTGAATAAAATGTCGGTGATAATCTTGAGCCTTATCTGTCATACTGCAGGTCTAATGATAGAGATGCTTGAAGTCTTATTCCACAGGGTGAACGGATCGGACGGATTTTCATTTGAGTGAATTAAAACACGAGTCAAGATATGCTTTCAATAATTCGAGGCATCAATTTGTATGTTTGCTCAATATGTGATGGTTGCATGGATGTATGCTTGCATGCAGCCAAGCAATCATGCATCCATGCACTCGAGGATTCCAGATAGCTGCTCGTTATTCAATTTGCCATAAAACGTTGGATATAGTCCAAAGCCGTATTGATCCATCAAATCCGTCTCATCCGTTCTATTCTGAATTTTTTGTCAAAAAAGGCATAATTTAACTTGATAACAGTCAGGCCCCGTGATACCTATCAAAGATGACAACCCCACCCCAATCGTCCCTTTTGTCACAATCGGGGTGATCGTTGCCAATTGTGCCGTTTACCTGCATCAGCTCCTTTTGCCTGCAAAAGAAGCGGAGATGTTTGTCTATACCTACGGCGCCATTCCGGCGTTTTTGCTGAAGGGGATAAACTTGTACAGCCCGTTCACCTCCATGTTTCTTCACGGAAGTTTTATGCATCTTTTTGGCAATATGCTTTACCTGTGGATTTTCGGCGACAACATCGAACATATTTGCGGGCATTTTAAATTTCTGCTCTTCTACGTCGTCTGTGGCTTTATCGCTTTTTTCAGCCATTTCATTACCGAGCCTGCCTCCGCCATGCCGATGGTCGGGGCAAGCGGCGCCATCTCCGGTGTCTTAGGGGCTTATATCCTTCGATTTCCGCGGGCAAAAGTCCATGTCTTTTTCTGGTTTTTCTTCATCTTTATGAGGATCATACCCATCCCGGCGTTCGTTGTGCTGGGATTTTGGTTTCTCATCAATATTTTGAATGGATTGCTCAGCGCCAACGCGGGCGGAAACGTTGCCTGGTTTGCGCATATAGGCGGTTTTATCGCGGGTGTACTTCTCGTCAGGATATTTGAAAAGAAAAGATACCGGATTCATTATCGGTGAAAACACAAAAATTCGTTTGAAACTAGTCGGATTTTGGTTACATTCGACTTATAAATTTAACAACATGGGCTATTGCATAAAAATATTAAGGGAAATGCTTTATGCACGCAGACAAGCTTGACGATATCGATCTGAAAATTCTCGACATTCTTCAGGAGCGCGGCAGGACGAAACGAAATGAGCTGGCGGAGGAGGTCAACCTGTCCATTCCTTCCGTGAGTGAGCGCATGCAAAAGATGGAGCGGGCAGGGGTCATTCGCAGCTACAACGCCGTTGTCGACGCGCGAAAAGTCGGTCTCGAGGTGTTGGCTTTTATCATCCTGACCACGGAATCGCCGAAATACTATGACGAGATCCGCGAGCTGGCTTTGGCAAATAAAGACATCCTGGAATGCCATACCATTACCGGTGAAGGCTCGCATCTGATCAAGGCGCGGACAAAGGGCACAGCCTCTTTAGAGAACCTGCTCAATGAATTGCAGTCCTGGCCGGGTGTGACCAATACCCGCACCAGCGTGGTATTGTCCAGTCCGAAGGAGTGCACTTCGTTACCGCTGAAATATTATAAAAGCGGTTTGTAGGCCTCTTTTCCTCTTGGGTTGAGATTTGTGTAGCGATTATTGAACCGCAACCACGTACTCTGTGAATGCAGATCGACGTGCTCTAGCGCGCTTGGCAGTCTCAATGAGCTCACGTACAGTAGTTATAAGCTCATCAACCGTCTCGGTAGTAAAGGACGCTTCTCCATCTAAAGGGCATACCCAAGCGTAAACATTCGGTACGCGAGCTGAAACACCTTCCTCAGTATACTCGAATGCAGTTTGACGCCACTCTTTTTGAATATGATGTTGCCCGCAAATAGGAATAGGTTTGGTTGCCAG
>METF01000252.1:830-1160 GCA_001771235.1 Candidatus Zhuqueibacterota bacterium RBG_16_48_16 | reverse complement strand
TGATCCTCATCAGGAATGTATGCCGTTACAAATTCTACTTTTCACTTGTACCCTTAACAGCAACCAACATCTGGTAAAACCCTTCCTTATTACATTATTGATGAGAATTAAGTAATAAGGTTAAAATGTGGTGGTGATCATTTTTCTACTAAGGTCAAAAAGATAAAAATAAGGTTTCAGCCATCTATGCCCATATTTACAGTGACACGGAGATTTTTTTAGAATGAAATTAAAACTTTCGCTGTAGTATTATTCTGCCAATAATTATTCTGCCATAAAATTTTAAGCATAAAATCTTTCAATATGGCTAAACTATCGCCGTAGTAGTAC
>METF01000252.1:222-730 GCA_001771235.1 Candidatus Zhuqueibacterota bacterium RBG_16_48_16 | reverse complement strand
TTTCGGGAGATTGCTTCGGCAAAAAGCGCCTCGCAATGACAGCAAATTTTTAAATAAGTAGTTTTCGTTCAGACTTTAAATAAATAACCCAGCCAAGTCTGGATCTCATCCAATTGTCCTTCACGGATTGCTCGGCCTGATATCGATCTCGCTGATCATCGCTCTTTGCGGTAGTTTTAACATGAACAAAATGCTGTCAGCCACTTCTTTGGGCTTTAAGATTCTATCGCGTTTGGGATCATTGGGGTCGCGACGCTCATCGGAAAAATTCGTATCCACGGAACCGGGACAAATGGCCAGCACCCGCAAGCCGTTTTTCCTCTCCTCCAGCATCAAACAACGACTGAATGCCAGCAAGGCGTGTTTTGTCGCGGAGTAACCGCCGCCGCCGACAAAGGCGTTCTTGCCAGCCAGCGAAACGACATTAACCACCGCCGATTCCCCGGCTGCGCGCAAAAAGGGCAAACATTCGCGCGTGGCGATGAACGCCCCGCGAACGTTCAGATCG
>METF01000252.1:0-197 GCA_001771235.1 Candidatus Zhuqueibacterota bacterium RBG_16_48_16 | reverse complement strand
ACAGCTCGGCGATGGGAAGAAGCCTGCCGATTCCCGCATTGTTGACCAATATATCGATCCTGTGAAATCTTTCTACCGTCGATGTGACCAGGTTTTTAATATCTTCCTCTACCGTCATGTCGCCCGCAAAAACGTGGCAGTCGACGTCGTGCGATGTCACTTCTTCGCGCAATGTTTCCAGCAGATTTTTGCTCCTC
>METF01000251.1:26290-30244 GCA_001771235.1 Candidatus Zhuqueibacterota bacterium RBG_16_48_16 | reverse complement strand
TTTTCCATTCGGCGCCCCAGGCCTGCGCGGCATCCTCGATGACCTTGAGATCATGCTCTTTGGCTAAATCCATAACCGCATCCATATCGGCGGGCCTGCCGGCAAAGTGTACCGGCATGATGGCAGCGGTATTTTCATTTACGGCGGCTCTTGCGCTCTCCACATCGATGTTATACGTGCCGGGATCGATGTCCGCAAAGACTGGGATGCAGCCGCTCTCCACGACAGCAGTTGCCGTGGCAATAAAAGTATAGGCCGGGACGATCACCTCTTTGCCAGGCTCGACGTCCGCCGCCGCAAGAGCGATTCGAAGCGCCGTCGTGCCGCTGTTTACACAGACGCCGTACTTTGCCTGCTGGTACTCGGTAAACATCCTGGCAAACTGTTTCGTTTTCTGCCCTTTCAGACTGCCCCACTGGCCGCTCTTTACAACCTCGGTCAGGTACTGAATCTCTTCCTGCCCCCATACGGGCCAAACCGGAAACGGTTTGGTTCGCACGGGTGTTCCTCCGTCAATCGCTAATAGGGACAATTTTTGCTCCTTTCTAAATTGGTATCTATTCAGCCCACGAAACACACGAAACAAACAAAATGAATGAAAAAAAGATCAGCCATGTTGATTCCTTTCGTTTATTTTGTGTGTTTCGTGGGTAGAATAGAACCCCAAATTGTTTAACAAAAAGTTATACTGGTTCAATTCGAGAATCAAATTTTCTGCGTTTGTAAACAAAATGCCCGGCATGCCCACCGCATTCGCTCCGGCGATATTTTCGGGTTTGTCGTCAATGAACAAGGCCTGCTGCGCTTCGATGCCGAGCTTGCTTAATGCAGAACGATATATGACCGGCTCCGGCTTGAGACTGTGCACCTGGAACGATGTGGTCGGCTGCTCAAAGATGAACAGCTCCGGGTATTTTTCAAGAATATATTCATAATGCAATTCATCCGTGTTGCTGATCAGCGAAATCCTCGTCTGGCGTGACAGTTTTTGCGCTATTTCAACCACATCGTATTTGAGGTCAAACATGTCCGTATAGGCCGTATTGAAAGAGCTGAAATCAAAGCCGCAGTCAAAAGCGGCAAGTGCTTTTCTATAGAAATCTTTACTTTCAAAATGGCCTCGTTGAAATTCCTCGGCATCGTTTTTCAGGCGGGCCAATATTGCCTGTACCCTTTCAGGATCGCTATGAGCCAATTTCTGAAAATTATCAAGCAGATTCGCCTCATGAACATCGACCAGTACGCCGCCCAGATCGAAAAACACCACGTTGATTTTCATATTTCCCACATCACTATCCTCGTTCCGCAGCAATTCGCAGCTTATTCATTTGCTTTTTTGTTTTACGTCGATATCCAAAGGATATGCTTCCAATTCCATTTCTTCCAAGAGTTGTATCATCTTTTTCTGTGCTGCCTTACTTTTGGCGACAAACTGCACCGTGCCGTCTCCCTGCGAGCCGACCCCTTTGCCGCCGTACTTGTAATCAGCCAATTCCGGACTGCTGAGGACAAAATGCAGCTTGGGCGACAGCAACTCTTGCGGACAAGCCGGAGCGATGAAGAGATCGAAAAACCGTTGGGCTTCTTCCATAAGTCGCCCTACCTGCTCGCCATTGGCGGAGTTGAGGGCTTCTTTAGCGCGAAAGAGAATGTCCTTGTTCACCGGTCCCAAATAATATCGAACATCTTCACCGATCTTGCCGCCACTGTTCGGGAAGCAGGCATTCAAATCAGCCAATATCTTTTTGGTATTCTTGCCCGCCTTGAGATCGGCAACAACCATGTGCAGCGGCTTTTCAACGGTTATCTCTTCGACATCCATCCGCTCACCGTCAAAGGTCAGAAAAACCGCCGTATTGCCATAAGCGCAGGCCTGATCCATCCGGCCGCAGCGGGAGGGAGTCAATATTTCTCCCTGGTAGGCCACTTCCATTTCTCCGCGCTGGGTAAGCTTTAACTCGTATAACTGGTTGAACGCCCTGGCGACGAGAACATTGTTTGCAGCCGAAGAGGAAAGACCTTTGCGAATGGGCAAATCCATCTTGTAGCTGTCGATTTCAAGGCCCTCGACGTTGTAATGGCAGAGAACATAATAGGCGACCCCGGCCGTATAGCTGTAAAAGCCTCCTTCCTGCGCCACTTTCAGCAATTCCGCTGCTTCCATTTTTATGATTTTGGGACCGAGGGTTTTTCCGTCCGGCAAAGTCGATTTAATGATGAGCTGGGAAGGATGGCGTTTCACTCTCGCGTAAATGCCCTGATTCGTTCCGACCACCAGGCAATAACCGACAGGAATCGAGGCGTCGATCCTCCGGTATCCGCCTGCCCAATCCGAATGTTCTCCGAACAAACATAACCGGCCGGGAACATACAACTCTACTTCTTCCATGTCTAAATTCCTTTCTTGTTCGTCGATTTGAGCAATTCAAAATAGCCAACCGCAATGAGATCCTGATCGTGTATGTTAAATGTTTGAATAAGGTGATCCAGTTTATGCCGGGCGGCTTGCTCATCCACAGGCTCGTTGATTGGCGCTTCAAATTCGATAAAAGCGCCAAGCCCTTTGACCAGATCGATATGAATTCGCACGTTTTCCCAGAGATAAAGAGATCGCTCCTTTTCGACGATCAATTCGACCGGAAGTGCCTTGCTCAACAGTGCGGTCATTTCTTGCGGTCGATCGGTTCTAATAATATCATAGTGGCTGATCTTGCCCTCGTTTTCCTGTGGTCGAGAGTAAGCAATAAGCTCGGCAGAAAAGCCATCCACTTCCCTGAGCTTGAGCTTGCCTCTCGGCACCTGAAAGTAGGTGTCTTTTTGGATGACCGTCCACTGCTTTTCAATTCCCAGCGAAGAAGCCGCGCGATGAGCGTGCAAGACATCCTGGCACCGGACTTTTATTTCCAGATTTTTCACAAGTCCTGGCGAAGCTCCGACTCAAACCGACAAGAAAATAGAGACTGAAACCCGATACATAAAGCCGACAGGATTACCGGATTTCACAGGATTTACTGGATAGTGTTTTTGAAAATTTTTTAAATTAATCAAAATAGTTATCCTGTCCAATAAAGCTCGAAACACAGCCTCGTGGTTGCTTACATTAATAAGCTACTCTGATGACCGGCTGACTTCCAGGTAGTCACTTTTAAATTTCTCAAAATTGGGAAAGACAACCCGGTGCCCTTCGCGCTCGATAAGTCGCTTGGCTTCGAACATCGCCATGACGCGCGAAATAGTCTCTCGCGCCGTACCCGCCATATTGGCCAGGTCCTGTTGCACCGGAAGTTTTTGGACGATCATGCTCTCGCCCCGGCGGTAGCCTGTCTGCTCGGCGACATGAATGAGCGTCGCGCCAATCCGTCCCACCGCATCCTGCAGTGTGAGGTTTTCGATCTGGACATCCGCATTGCGAATTCTGTGCGCCAGAACTTTTAATAATTCGATGGATAGCTGTGGGAATTTTTCGACCAAAAGCAGGAATTCGCTCCTTCTCAAAGTCAACAGCTCCGCTTCATCCATGGCAATCACCGTCGCCGACCGACCTTTGCCATCGAGTAATGACATTTCGCCAAAAAAGTCCCCTGCTTTCAGAATGGTAATGATAACCTCTTTACCTTCGTCGCTGGTGCGAGTGACTTTGACCGTGCCTCGGAGTATGATGAATAGAGTTTGTCCGACTTCTTCCTCGACAAGAATGACCTGATCCTTGATGCATTCCCTCCTTACGCACTGATCCGAAATTTGCGACACTTCCGTGTCTTTCATCTTGGCAAATAACGGCACTTTTTTCATCAACCGAATAATTCTTTCCTCTGCCATGGCTCACTCCTACGTAACATGTCCTTTTTGCCAGAGACTTTCGCTCCGTCTCTTTTTCAATCCTTTCCCCGGACTTTTTTAGCTTTGCGCAGAAAGACAACTGTTATAAATCGACTCGACCTGCACGACCATTTC
>METF01000251.1:3985-26267 GCA_001771235.1 Candidatus Zhuqueibacterota bacterium RBG_16_48_16 | reverse complement strand
CGGTTTCAACGGCTGATCTTGCCAGGCGGCTGCGCAACTCCGGATGCCGGATGAGTCTTTCGACACGCTCCACCCACAAATCGATGTTCATTGGCGCGATCAGCAGGCCGTTTACCCCATCTTCGATAATATCCAAAATCCCGTCGCTGCGATTCGCTATCACCGGCAGTCCGGCAGACATGGCCTCGATCAGCACCAGGCCAAAAGCCTCCGCCCGCGAGGGAAAGACAAATATGTCCATAGCAGAAAGCAGGGCGGGAATATCCGCTCGAAAGCCGGTGAAAACAAGCCGGTCTGCCAGCGCGGTCTCTTTTGCTTTCTTATATATGATTTCCGCTTTATCTTCTTCGCCGTGCGTCGGCCCTCCGACAATGATAAAGCGGCTGGCCGGATATCTCTTGCCGATAACGCCCGCCACCTCTAAAAACTCCAGATGGCCTTTGCCTTCCTGCAGCCTGCCGATCGTGCCTATGAGAATGTCATCGTCTCCGATGTTAAATTCGCAGCGGGTTTTTTCCCTGTCGCCGCGGGAGCGTCTGTAATAATTCATGTCGATTCCATGGTGAATGACGCTGACGCGGCTGGCATCTAGCGGATGGGTATTCAATAAATTGTCCTTGATGACTTGCGAGACGGCAATCGTATGAGAAACGTTTTTGTAGATAAAGCGATGCAACGGATCGCGTTTTGGCTTTTGCGTGCCGATGTGTTTTATAAAAACAACCGGGATAGCGCGCGAAAATTTACACGCCATTACGATGCTCCACAGGTCTTTTGAATAATGAGCGTGGATGACATCAATGGAAGAGCGTTTTAACAGCTCGATCAGTTTTATGGTCGAGAATACATCGAAATAGGCTTTGGGTGAAAAATCGTGCGTGCTAATGTGCTGCCGTTCCAGCTCAGCGAATAACCGGCTATTCCTGGCGGCTAGCGCTGTTACCCGGTGGCCTCGCTTGCTTAATTCTTTGGCAAGAACCGCTACATGCATTTCCATCCCACCCCATGAGCGGGACGAGCAGACTTGAAGGACATGTAGCCGGCGAGCAGTCATCGAGACCAGTTTAAGTCAGGTTTTGCTGGTAAAAGGTTGCCAAAAATAGGGTTTGTTCGGATTTAAATCAAGAAAATTATTGGCGGAGGGGCAACCACTCACAGGGTGATCCGGGTGTTTTAGCCGCATCTAAGAATCAGGATCAAAATGAAGTGGCTTGAGTTATGAGTGACTTGAGTGGCTTGAATGACTGGCCTTAAGATGGTGTCTTTGTGAGGCCATCACTCAAGACACTCTAACTACTCCAAGTACTCCAGGCACTCTCATTCCTCCAGGCACTCAAAGCACTCTTTGGCATAACTTACAGTTTGCCATGCCCCATAAAAATAAAACACAGTTCCCAAACCCCAGAGATCGTTGAATCTATTTTGCGATGCTCTTAACCTGTTTTTGAATGGTCTTTTTTACAGTTTCCCAATCGATGTCCCGGAGAAGCACAGGTATCGGTTCATTCTCCGCATCGGTAAAATATGCCAGGGCGTACAGGAGATGTCCAATATCGGTGGTCTTGTACTTTCTCTGATACAATGAAATCATTTCATCGAGAGTTATATGCTTCTTAATCAGGGCGTATATATCGATAAAATCCTTTCGCGAGCCGCGTTGTGCAATTGCCGATAATTTCATGCAGCAGAGATCGTCAAGAGAAGCAAGATCGCACCCCGGTTGTTTCAGCCTGAGCGGCTTCTTCAGATGCGGATAACGATACTCAAGGAATGTAACCCTTACGCCGCGGATTTCCCCATGCAGCGATACTCTCTCTTGCCAGAGGCGAGGATTTTTCGATTGCAGCCATTCGTTTACCATCTCTGCGTCGATGTTGAGTATCAGCCCCCAGAAACGCAGCTTACGAGGATCCAACTTGGGGCCATTTCTTTTTATCAGCCATTGTTTTAGCTTATGGTCGCCAAGTATTGAGCGCAGCCATTGTACGGCATCCCAACGTCCTTCATTAAGAATGCGGGAAATGATAAAATCACTATGCTTTTCCCAGGACAGCATTCGGGCGTCACAGTCCCAAAAAAGACAATGTACGAAATCAGGGAACTCGGCTGTTTTTTTCCTGTTCATCGATGGACGCATAATTGAGTGTGGGTGACAGAGTGCACCTCAGTGGTGGTAATTTATTAAAGAATTATTGGAATTACAATTTTTATCAAGTCTATCAAGACTGACGATAAAGCTGGTGGGAGACAATATATTCTTCGACGGCAGCGGGCACGAGAAAAGTAATCGTCTTGTTGTTTTTTACCCTCTCACGGATATCAGAAGAAGAGATATCCATCAAAGGAGCGTCGATATAGAAAAAATCCGGATGTCGCACCGGATCGTTTTCGCTTAAATTCACATTCGGCCTTTTGACGGCCACGATGCGGCACAACCGCAATATTTTGTCCGGATTCTTCCAGGTGTTAAATTCGACGACATTATCTTCCCCGATGATGAGAAACATTTCCTCCTTTGAGCAGGAGTACATGCCGTGCAGCGCCTGTAATGTATCCACGGTGAAGGAAACATTGCCGCGGGCAATTTCCAAATCAGAGACTTCGAAACGAGGGTGATTGCGGGTGGCCAGCTTTAACATATCCAGCCGGTGCGATGCGGAAGCAACTTTTTGCGTTGTTTTATGTGGGGGGATTGCGCAAGGCATGAATATCAGCTTTTCGAGATGCAGCTCGTCTCGAGCTCTTTCGGCTATAATCAGGTGAGCGATATGAACGGGATTGAATGTGCCTCCGAATAATCCGATTCTCAACGATCACTCCTCTTCCGAAGCTGACAACTCTGAAATCAGCATTATCGCAGATCGGAATTGCTCAGTTGACCAGCTTCCGCAGGCTGCTCCTTTAGCCTGTTGTTTATTTCGGCAATTTTCTCCCTCGCTTTGGCGATATTCTCATCCTGGGGATATTTCTCAACAAAAAGCTTCAGCGCCGCCAAAGCCTCGTCATATTGCTTGAGTTTTCTGTGGCACTCTCCCATCCAGTACTGCGACTTGGCGGCAAATTTTGAATCGTAATACTTTTCCAAAACAAGCTTGTAATAGATAATCGCCGAGCTATGAATCCCCATTTTCCGATATTGCTCAGCCGAGGAAAATTCCTTTTTCGCGAGCTTGTTGCGGATGTCCATCAGCTTTTTCGAGACTTGTGGGGTCAGATCGCTTGCATAGTAATCTTCCATAAACTCCTGGAATTGCCGCAGAGCCTTTATCGTGTATTCCTGATCCAGCGAATATTTAGGTGACAGCTCAAAATAGCTCAGACCCAATTTATATTTTGCGTCGTCGACATACTCCGAGTTTGGGTAAACCCTGATGAGTCGTTCGTACTCGCTTGCCGCCAGGATGTATTCTTTCATGTTAAAGTGCGACTCGCCCAGGTAGAATTGTGCCTTATCGGCAATGGTGCTGCCGCTATAGCTCAACGTAATGATACGAAACTGCGTCTTGGCATCATAGTAGTCGCCTTTGTCAAAAAGCTTCATGGCCAGCTCAAGCCTTTCATCCGCTGTCAGGTTTGCGGGTATTTTCGTTGTGCCGCAAGCGAAGAGCAAAAAGATTATTGCAGAGAGAAAAAGTCGATACCATACCGCGCTTTTCAGCTTTTGCATAAAATGTCCCGTCATTTTCATCATTTGCTGCGAAAAGTATAAAACGAATAGACGATGCCGCCGGTTATTACCGAAATAAGAACTGGCTCGATCAAGCTTTTCAAAAACTTTTTCCGGGGATGGGGCCCCACAGTGAAGGCGTAGTGTTTATTTTCGACACTTTCGATTTGATCCACATTGATATTATCCGATATGGAATCGTTTGCAACTTTCGAAACCACGACCTTTCCATCACCATCATATACCGTAAGAGATAACGAACAGGAAACGAGCCGGTTTATTGGGCTTTTTGAATCACGTTTATCTTTTTGATAAAGAATGGCCAAATCGACCGGATTGTATTGCAATAAAAACCAGCTTGTGCTGTCCGGATTTTGCTCCTTCGACAAACGGTAAACAGCAGCGAACCGGCCTATGGAAGGGAGCTTTTTTATTTCATCCTCAATAATCCAGTTATAACCCGCGTCCGTCTTCGCCGGCTGGAAATACAAACGTGCTGAATCGCCATCGATCTCCGCCAGCGTTGCCAGCAAAATTTTGGAAAAAAGAGCCTGAATCACCTCCAGGTTGGTTCTTACCTGGCTCTCACTCAACACACGTTGAGAACAGATAAGAATTTGACAAAATAACAAAAATGCGATAGCTCTTTTCAATGGCCCGTTCAGGTTGATTGTCCAATAACGATCACGAAAATTAAATGTTTCCTCAAATTATTCCGCACCATAAACTGAAAGACTCGGCGGATTTATCAAAGGAGATGGAAAGATTATTTGCCTGTGTTGATATGATCTCTGCGGCAAGGCAAAGGTTGGGAAATTTTACACCTGTATTACTCAAACCCAGGGCAATAGTTCCCTAAATTCTGATACTCAGCATCAGGTACTGTTTATAATCCGTACTGTCACCAAAATTTTCAACACAAAGGCTGTAATTTAGTAAAAATTCATTTTGATGAAAGTATTTTTTTAGGCCGTATAAAAGATCGGCGGGAAGAACCCCTAAACCAACGGAATAGACATTTTTGTCCCTGGCTATACGGTACATTCCCGAGCGAATCGCCAATAATGAACCCAGGCTAAGCTCCGTGCCAACATGCAGCTCTCTCTGAACGGGCTTTTGATCGTCCGACGCATTGCGAATGTCCAGGGCCAGGAGCCATTGATCGATTGGTTTGTAGGAAATGCCGATGTTGATCGTTTCATCGAAAATTCGATCCACCGGTTGAAACAAAAGGGCAACGTCATTATTTAAGTCAGAATAAGCCATGCCGATAGTCAGGCGAGCGGTGGGTTGCAGCGCAACACCGTAGGAGCTTCCGTAACTTCTTCTCCTGTCGGCAAAGCCGTCGGCTGTTATCAAGTAGACGGCAGCGCCAATAGCCACCTGTTGGGCCAACTGCAGACTGGTCGCCAGTGTGCCAAAGTTCCAATCCAATAACCCGGATAAATCGATAAAGTCATTTCCACGCCGGTAAGACGGAGGGTAGGACAACGGTTCAGATAAGATAAGCGACGTGCGAAAGACCGTATGGGAAAAGGAAACGGACCGCACCACCAATCCCGCGGCATTCAGCCAATCCAGGCCATTCAACTGTTCCCTGGCCGCAAGATCGTCGTATTGCCTGATTCCCGAAAATGTTTCAGCCGGGTTGATCAGAATTGAAAAGCCGTTCGGTTTTGAGCGCGGTATAAATCCGATCAAAGCGGGATTAAACATACCCGCGCTGGTTTTGTCCACAACCGCGGTAAATGCGTTGCCCATTCCGCGAAGCCGTGTCATAACGGACGAATTCGCAAAACGAAAATCACTGCCCTCACTTTGAGCCAAACAAAGCGAGGAATGGCTCAAAGTCGCATTGACCAGCAGTATGGCAAAAATTGTTGTACGAAATCTCGATGTCAATTTTTCAATCCCGGTGAAACGCTTTTTTAAATATACCAACGATGAAGACAACAATTGATACAAGTGAGACAATTTTTGCAAAAACATTTCCGTGCGTGGTATAAAATGTGGTCGCCAGTCGGGGAGAAATGTCATCCACAACAATGGTTTTCACAAACAGCTTTGACTCGTTGCGAATCCGACCAAAAGGATCGATAAAGCAGGAAATACCAGTATTGGCGCACCGTGCTATCGATATTCTGTTTTCAATGGCCCGGAACACGGCGATTTGAGCATGCTGATAAGGCGCCGAGGTTTTGCCAAACCAGGCATCATTGGTCACGACGGTCAGGAAATCGATATTTTCTTTTACAAAGCGCCTGTTGATATCCGGAAAGACGGACTCGTAGCATATCGCCGAAGAAAACCGGGTAATGTTGACCGAAGACGAGTCCGCATTCTCTTCCTCATCTTTCATCGGAAGATAGAATACCGTATAATCCTCTCCTGAACTATAATCACCTATGCCAAGTTCCATATCGAATAACAAATTTTTGAGCACATTGAAAGGGAAATAATTGCGATAGGGTACCTTTTCCGAAAACGGGACGAGCTGCATTTTTCGATAAGATTGGATACCAAGCGAGTGCGGCTCGATGAGAAACGTCGCATTATAATGATGATTACGTCCACCCCGGTTGTATTCATAGTCCAGGCCGCCTGTGAATATTGCTACATCCAGGGAATCCGCAATATGCCTCAACCTTCGCAAATACTGTGGCTCGTATCGCAGAAAAAATGGCATGGCGGTTTCAGGCATAATAATCAAATCGGGGCGATTCGCCGCCGCTTCCCGAATTAGAGTTTCATAGATGCGCACGTTATCTTCATCGGTATATTTTTGCCACTTTTCAAACGGATCGACATTCCCCTGCAAAAGTGCGATCTTGCATAATTTTTCCTTTATTGGCAGGCTCACCATCACTTTTTGGCCGTATAAATATGGAAAAAAAATGAGCGCAATAACCGCCACGACTATGATGCTCTTCTGTCTCCTGGTAGTCGATTTTTTCCACAAAAACAGCAGCAGCACATTCAAGGTGACAACGAGGAAGCTGACGCCATAAACCGAGGTGAACTCGGCGAACTGGATAATCTTGGTATAGTAGGTTTGGGAGTAACCCAATGTCACCCACGGAAACGCCGTTTCGCCAAAGGACTGTATATATTCGAATGCCGTCCATAGAAAAGGGGAAATCAGGTAAGCGACTTGATGAAACCGGCGGAATAAAAATGCGTGCAAGATGCCGTAAAGTGACGTGAACAAAGGCAGTATCAGGAGCGCACCAACAAGCCCCGGGATGGTCACCCAGCCGATCCAGAACAGGGATGTCACATTAATACATAAACCGGTGACATAACTCCAAACGCAGGATTCTTTTAAAGATTTATTCTCGATGAGCAAAAAAAAAGGGATCAGCGCCACATACGCAAGAAATCCCATCCTGAAAGGCGGGAGAGAAAGGGCGACCAATATCCCTGTCAATGCTGAAAGCGCCAAATTATTTCTCATTGACGCCTGAGAAAAAAGTAATGAACAAAGAACGATTGCTTATAAAGAAGGTTCGAGGGTGCATTTTAACATCTATAAAATGAATGGCCATCGCGACAAAAATAACTATCTTATCTCAGCTCGTATCAGCATCATCTTTTATCATGGATGATCGAAGAATCTTCAACCGATCTAAAAATGTTTGTAAAAGTATTGCCGCGGCAATACGGTCAATTTTATCTTTATTCCTGGAAGGAGATTTTCCGCTTAGTATGAGCACCTGCTGGGCACTCACGCTGGTCAGGCGTTCGTCCCAGGGAATAACAGGCAGTTGGAGTCGATCGTTAATGACATTCATGAAACCTATGGTTTCTTCTCCTCGAGGCCCAACCGACCCATTCATATTCAACGGCATGCCGACGACAATCGCGGGTATTGAATTTTCAGTAACAATCCTTCGCAATTCCGCTACAACGGCATTGATCCCTTTATTAGTAATGGTCATCAAACTCGATGATAAAGTCTGTGTCGGATCGGAAAGCGCGAGTCCGATTCTTCGCTGTCCGTAATCGACACCCATGATGCGTCCGGAAGGTATTGTTCCGGCCTCATGTTTCAAGTCCTTAATAATAGGCAACAGGGAATCCTTTTATCGAGCCGATAGCCTTGACGTTCAATCTTCATTCTCAAGTGGCTGTTTGAGAACCTCTTTCAATAGCTTGCCAGCCTTAAAATGCGTCTTCCGCCGAGCAGGTACATAAATGATTTCGCCGGTCTTGGGATTTCTTGCTTTTGGTTTTGGCTTGGTTTTTTTGACCTCGAAAACGCCAAAATCTCGAATTTCTATACGGACTTCCGGATCAGCTTCAGACATGAATTCACGCAGTGCCTGGAAAACACCATCAACAACCTTTTCAGTGAGATAGATCTTTTCGCTAACTATTTTTGCCGTTCTCTTTGATACATCCTTTTTGGTTATCGTTTTTTTGGATTCTGTCACCATAGAGTATTCTCCTTGCTTTTTTTTTGATGCCTGAACTTTCTAATTTACAATACCATGAATAAAAATCAAACATAAAAATTGTAACACTGTAAAAAAAATAGTGGCTAATTTTAACAATTGTGCCATTATTCAGCGTATCAATCGCGTAAACGTCCGACAGAAATCACACCGGGAATCTTTTTAATTTTACTTATAAGCCGATTTAAATGATCGAGGTCATACACCTCGATATTCAAGCTACAGTTGACCAGTGAATTTTCGGAATTCATGGCAACCTCAACAATATTGCAGTCCGAATTGGCGATTGAATCGGAAATTTCACTCAGGAATTTGTTCCGCCGTTCTCCGAGCACAAAAACAGCGGCTAAGAAACGCGAGCCTTTTTCAACATCCCAGGATACATCGACAATTCTCTCCGGCTCCTGCATCAGTTTTTGCAAATTATTGCAGATGTTTGTATGAATGACAATGCCTTTACCCCGGGTGACAATTCCCGTTATGGGCTCGCCCGGTACCGGATTACAACACTTGCCAAAGGTAATCATGATGTTGTCCATTCCGGCAACGCGAATGCCGCGACTGGATTTCCTGGCCCTGTCAACGAACTTTTTAAAGACGGATTGCTCAGGCAACTCTAATTGTTTCTCAGGCACAATTTTTCTGATCACAGCATCGGTCTTAATTTCACCTCGGCCAACCTGGGCAAATAGCTGGGTTTTTTCTCTCAATCCGAAATTTTTGGCAATCTCATCCAGGTTCAACGTTTTGAGCTTGATTGAGTAGCGGCTCAACGCCCTGTCGAGCATTTCCAGCCCGAGATTGATGCTGTTTTCGAGCTGGGAGTCTCTAATATATCTCCTTATCTTGCTTTTTGCCTTGCTCGTTACAACGAATTTCAGCCAATCTTCGTTCGGTGTCTGGTTAGACGAGGTTAGAATTTCAACCGCATCGCCACTTTTCAATTGGTAGCTCAGCGGTACGATACGACCGCTGACCTTTGCCGCGAGGCAGTTCATTCCTATATCCGTATGGACTGCAAAAGCAAAATCAACCGGTGTGGATTGAGCGGGCAGTCGGTAAAGGTCGCCTTTGGGGGTAAAAACGAACACTTCATCCTGAAACAAATTTATCTTCAAGTGCTCCATAAAGGAGCCCGAATCGATCTGCGCTTCTTCCGTATCCAATACCTGGCGCAGCCAGTGCAGATGCTTGTCCAGGTCGTCCTCTTTTAATTTGCCTTCTTTATAGCGCCAGTGTGCCGCGATCCCTTCCTCAGCAGTTCGCTGCATTTTCTCCGTGCGAATCTGAATTTCGATTTTCCGGCCTTCCGGGCCAATGACGGTGGTGTGAAGCGACTGGTAGCCATTCATTTTGGGAGTGGCAATGTAATCCTTAAATCGTTCGTGTATGGGCGTGTAAAGAGAATGGACAATCCCCAGAGCGTGATAGCATTCTTCGACCTTGTCAACAACAATGCGAATAGCGAGAAGATCATAAATATCTTCGAAGGGCACTCCTCTTTTGGTAATCTTGTTATATATGCTATAAAAATGTTTTGGCCTGCCTTCAAAATGAGCCTGAATTTTTGCCTCAACCAGATTATTCCTTATCGGTCTGGTTACGCGACGGATCAGGCTTTCTCTTTCCATGCGAGTTCCCTCGACCCTGCCGACGATGTCATTATAAATTTCAGGCTCCAGGTATTTTAGCGTGAGATCTTCCAGCTCCCACTTGACTTTGGCTAAACCAAGCCGATGAGCCAGGGGGGCGTATACCTCGCGGGTCTCCAAAGCGATCCTCCGACCTTTTTTGGGCGGCAGATATTCCAGGGTGCGCATGTTATGCAACCTGTCGGCAAATTTAATGAGAATGACCCTTATGTCCTGCACCATGGAGAGCAGCATTTTTCGGAAATTCTCCGCCTGGCGCTCCTCGAATTCCAATAGCTTTAATTCGGATATCTTGGTCACACCATCGACCAGGAGTGCGATATTCGGACCAAATTCTTCCTCTACCTTCTGTATGGTAATATCGGTATCTTCGGCGACATCATGAAGCACTCCACCGGCAATGGTCTCATAGTCCATCTTTAAATTGGTCAAGATCTTCGCCACCTCTAACGGATGGGCAAAATATGGCTCCCCCGACTTTCGCAGTTGGTTTTTGTGCGCACTAAAGCTGAATTCGAAGGCGCGCCTGAGCAAATGGGTATCCACCGAATGGTTATATCGAATTATTCGGCGCAACAGGCCTTCAAACACTTTTGTCGAGGCGGTATCCATAAAAAACGGCTCAATCCGTAAGTACCAACTATATGTTTTCTAGCATATTAAACAACGCTCACAGACCGGTATTCCTGAAAATAAATAATGCCAAATCCGTCAGAGGTCTAATCTGCATAATTCATTCACAAAAAGCGAAAAATGTGCGACGCACTTTTTGAAATGACTGAAGTCATGCCTACTTATTGCTTCACAGCAAGAAAACCAAGTGCGTCGCACATTCAGTCAATTCATGAATTATGCGGGCTAAAACAAGTCAGGCGTAACCGTTGGCAAATGTTCGGCATATTCTTCTTTGTTTTCGAACTGAACATATTCCTTGAGAAACACAAGCTCCACTCTATCCGTAGGTCCGTTTCGCTGTTTGGCCACTATTATTTCCGCAACGCGCTCCATCTCGGGTTCCACTTGTCCGTAGCCTGCCGGGCGATAGATGAAAATGACAACATCAGCATCCTGTTCGATGGCACCGGATTCCCGCAAATCCGAAAGCAACGGCCGTCTTTCGCCGCCACGCGATTCCACAGCCCTGGAGAGCTGGGATAAAGCCAGAATAGGAATGTCCAGTTCTTTTGCCAATGCTTTCAGAGATTGTGAGATCATGGATATTTCGATTTGGCGGCTCTCAACTTTGCCTACGCCATGAAGGAGCTGCAAATAATCCACCACCAACAGGGCAATATCGAATTCCGCTTTCAGCCTCCGGGCTTTTGAGCGGAGCTCAAGTATGTTCATGCTCGGCGTGTCATCGATGTAGATCGGGGCATCTGCCAAGCCCCCAACGGCCATACTCAGTCTCATCCATTCGTTATCGGGGAGCTTGCCCGTCCTCGCCTTGTGAGAATCCACCCGCGCTTCCGAGCAGAGCATTCGCATGGCTAATTGCACCGATGACATTTCCAGACTAAAAATACCCACCGGGCGACCCGTCTTTGCTGCCCTTCTGGCGATGTTGAGTGCAAGAGCCGTTTTGCCCATCGACGGCCTGGCCGCCAGAATGATCAGCTCCGATTTCTGCAGCCCGGACAACAATTCATCCAACTCTTTGTAGCCCGTCGGTACGCCTGTGATCCCGCCGGCACGCCCATGATAACTTTCGTAGGTCTCCATAGTCTGTTGCAGGACCTTTTTAATGTGATGATAGTCCTTGCGGTGGCGGGTCTCGGCAAGCTCGAAAATTTTGCTTTCGGCCTTGTCGACAATATCATGGGCCTCTTCTGCCGCTTCGTAGCAGTCCTGCTGGATTTCAGAGGAAACAGCGATCATTTTCCGCAATACGGCTTTATCCAAAACAATATTGCAATAGTATTCAACATTCGCCGCCGAAGGAATCCGTTCGACCAGCTCGGTCAAATAATATCGCCCACCGATAGATTCCAATTCGTTTTTCTTTTCCAGCTCCGTAGACACTGTCAGGATATCTATCGGCTCATTACGAAGGTAGAGGCTGGTGGCAACCCGAAATATTTTATTGTGCGCCTCGCGATAAAAGCACGCTTCATCAAGTTTTTCGATTGCCATATTTGCAGCCTCCGGCTCCATAAGCATGGAACCCAGGACAGCCATTTCGGCTTCTATCGATTGCGGCGGCATGCGACCTATCGTGTCGTTGTCTTTTGCCATTTAGCAAAATATCCCAAGCTTATTTTTTTGATTCAATATAAATCCTTTGCAAAAGCTGAACGTCCTCCCATGTATCCCGCTTGTATTGCGGATATCTCAGAAGCGCTGCGGGATGATACGTCACAATCAGCTTTCTGCCAAAATAGTCGTGCACCTTTGAACGCAACCGGCCTAACGATTCGGTAGTTCTCAAAAGCGTCTGGGCGGCGATACGGCCCAGACATAAAATAATCGTTGGATCGACCAATTCAATCTGTTTGTGCAGATAAGGGAGACACGCCTCGATTTCCTGGGGCAATGGATCGCGATTTTGCGGAGGTCGGCACTTGATGATATTGCCAATATAGACTTCGTTTCTATCGAGCTGGATGGCCGCCAATATTTTGTCCAAAAGTTGTCCTGCTTTGCCGACGAAGGGAAGGCCTTGCCTGTCTTCGTCCGCTCCGGGGGCTTCGCCGATGAGCATGATTTCGGCAGCGGGATTGCCACTGCCGAATACAAATTTAATGCGGTTCCCGCCGAGAGGGCATTTTAAACAATCTTTGATCGCCGAATGGAATTGGGCCAGATCGCCGATGCTCTGCCAATCCGCCTGGGACTCATGAACATCAAAGAGCGCTTGAACTGCGTCCCTGGGCAGCACCAGCTCATCGCCATAAAGCTCGATCTCGTTCTTTAAAAATTGCTCAATCCGGTGTTGATATTCTTCAAAATTCATAAGCAGTGAAGTGGAGACATCTTTTGTGAGATAAGAACTTTGTTGTCTTGCGATTTGTTCGGAGAATGCTTTAACTCTACGCTGAGGCAGGTATATTTTCTATGAGAATAATCTAATGGTGCGATTCATTGCTCGGTTTTCAAAAGCCCTATCATCTTGTCAAGAATCCTGTCGGCCAGCTCCGATTTACTCAATAAAGGATAACGCTCCACACGCTCAGCTTTATCAATCAAACAAACTTTATTCGTATCCCATTCAAATCCCGAGCCGTCCTCCAACGGATTGTTCACCACAATAAGATCGAGATCCTTTTTTCGCAGCTTGCACAGAGAATTCTCGATTTCATTCTCCGTTTCAACGGAAAAGCCGACGTGAATTCTGCTGCCTTTGTTTTCGCTCGCCTTTAGCAGGATGTCATCATTTCTTTCGATCTCGATGGCGAAACCGACATCGTCCTTTTTGATTTTCCGTGCCGAAGATACTTTGGGGCGGTAATCACTTACGGCCGCCGCCATGACCAGCACATCCGCTTCAGGCAGGCAACCGGCCACCTGGTTTGCCATTTCCGTTGCGGTTTGCACGGAGATGAATCGAATGCCCGGAAAAGGCTTTAGACAGCCTGGACCGCTGACCAGGGTGACATCAGCCCCCCGCATAACCGCCGCTTCGGCCAGGGCGAATCCCATCTTGCCTGACGATCGGTTGGATATGAAACGCACCGGGTCTATAGGCTCGCGCGTGGGACCGGCGGTTATGAGCACCTTCTTGCCTTTCAGCGCCTGATCACCAAATAAAACACGTTTTGCCTCGGACAAAATATCTTCAAGCTCGGCCAGCCTCCCCCACCCTTCTTCTCCGCAAGCCAGCTCTCCTTTTCCAGGCGCGACAAAATGATAGCCGTTGCTGATAAGCTTTTCCTGGTTCGCCTGGTAAATTTTATTGGCATACATTTCTTTGTTCATCGCCGGACAGAATATCACCGGCGCCGTCGATGCCAGGATGGTCGTCGTTACGGCGTCATCGGCAATGCCGGAAGCGATTTTACCCACCACATTGAGTGTCGCCGGGCATAGGATGATCACATCAGGCCAGCGCGCCCAATCGATATGAACGGTTGACTGGTTTTCCTCCTGGGAAAAAAGATCGAGAAGAACCGGGTTTTCCGACAGGGTTCCGAGCGTCAATGGAGTTATGAAATTCAATGCCGCCTGGGTCATCATCACCCGCACTTTTGCCGAGTTTTTTTTAAATTGTCTTACAAGCTCCGCGGCTTTATAAGCGGCAATTCCCCCCGCAATTCCAATAAGTATTTTTTTTTCAGAAAACATTACGAACAAAATCGGTCTATTTATTCTGCTTCAGGATACCTTGTCTGCAATTTTCCTTCCAGCATCTCCTGAAGCGCGATGGTCGTTGGCTTGGGCAATTTTATATATTGCCCATCCATGAAATCTTTGTTCACTCCTTCATCGTCAAAGTCGCCGTTCGACAGCGCGTCGGTGTCAGCATCGATGAGCTGTTTCTGTATTTGATTGATTTGCCTGGCTCGTTTTGCCACCGCTACGATGGCTTCAAAAATGTTATCAAAATGCCTGTCGAACTCGTCCAGGGGAAGTGTTTCTATCATTCAAAACCTCCGTGAATTTATAAATAGAAATGTTCCATTAATTTTCGTATCTATTTAGTATCGTAACTTTTTGCCACGAAAACTCGAAGACACAAAGGTTCACAAAAATTTTTTGTGTTCCTTAGTGGCTTTGCGACTCTTGGTGGCTGAATGGATACAATTTTTACTTGAATTGTACGTGTTGCTTGATAATGTCGATCACTTCGCTGACCGTCTTGCGCAACACATCATTGACCACCGAATAATCCAACGCTTCACCGATTCTCATTTCCATTTCAACACGGGACATCCTGACATTCAGTTGACGGTCGTCTTCGGTCGCCCTTTTCAACAGCCGCTGCTTTAATACGTCAGGATGCTTTGGCTTGAGAAAAATAGCCAAACTCGAATCCGGGTAAAGCCTTTTTATTGCTAAAGCGCCGTTTACATCCAAATCAAGCAGAACGACTTTCCCTTCATTCTGCCAAAGCTCCAGGGGTTTTTTGGGCGTGCCGTAAAAATAGTTATGAACTTTTTCGTATTCGACCAATTCGTTCGACTTTACCTTCTCAAAAAATTCATCTTCACTCACGAACCAATAGTCTTTGCCATCCTTTTCCCTGCTTCTTTTTGCGCGGGTGGTCATCGAAACAGAGAACACAAACGGCAGGCTCTTGTCCTTGAGAAGATGTCGAATCACCGTTGTTTTTCCACCACCTGAAGGAGATGAAACAACGACCAGTATGCCATTTCGCAGCTTCAAAAAACGAATGAATTGTTCTGGTTAATTCCTGAATGATCCGGCTGAGCGGCTCTATTCCACATTTTGTATCTGTTCGCGAATGCGCTCGATTTCTTCCTTGATCTCCACAACAAGATGAGAAATTTCGGAGCTGGCTGCTTTCGAGCCGATTGTGTTCGCCTCCCGGTTCATCTCCTGCAATAAAAAATTGAGCCTCCGTCCGGAAGATTCATGGCTCTCTAGCAACTCTGAAAAAAGCTTATTATGGCTGTGGAATCGAACGCATTCCTCGGTAATATCGAGGCGGTCGGCAATAATGGCCAATTCCATTTCTAACCGGCTCGCATCGACAATTTCATTTTTTATCAACGGTTGAATTCTGGAGCGTAATTTGTCCAGCTCTTCGACGGGCCTGCTTTTGGCCAATTTTTCTATGCTAGTGACAGCTTTATCGAGGAGCGCGATTCTCTTATCTATGTCCTTTTTCAGCTCTGCACCTTCCCTGGCCCTCATGTCCGATAACTGTTCAAGAGCTTCGATTACTGCTTTTTGTACAAGCTTCCAGGTTTCTTCGTCGGCTGTGCCAGCACCATTCAGGACAAGTACATCCTGCAAATCGAACAGCCGGTTTATATCCAGGCTCCCCTGGATGTCAAATTCCTTTTGAATCTCTTTTGCCAATCTCGTGTAAGCCGAAAGAAGCGGCTTATTCAGCGCCAGATTCTGAAACTGTTCCTCGCCGCCGGAAAAGGTAATCCACACATTCAATCGACCGCGAGAAATGGAGTGGGCCACCTGTTCCCTGATCTTTTGCTCATAGTCCAGCAAAGATTTTGGCACTTTGATGACTACATCCAAAAAACGATTATTCACCGATCGTACTTCTGCATTGATTTCCAGATTTTCACTGTGATAAACGCCTCGTCCATATCCCGTCATACTTGATAGCATTCTGAATCCTCTAGTCAGAAACCCTGTAAATTTTGGCCATTATATTAGTGATTCTAATGGTCATAGTCAAATGAATTTTTATCACTTAGGGATTGCTTGGAAACCGTCATCGACGCCCGAATTTTTCCTCTTCGATGCGCAAACGGAATGATATGCGATGCGTCGCGTCAAATTCATCGTGACTGAGGAACGCATAATCGATATCCAATCTCGGCAGCTTTATGCCGGCGCCGGCTGTAAAATGCCCTATATCCGATCCTACCCGAAGAGAAAATAAATTTCGTACGCTCCATTCCCCACCAACATGGAAATCCATGCTCATATCGCCAACATAAGTTTGCGCGGCAAAATGCCTGCCTTCGAACCTCAGATCGGCATCCGAAACAAAAAGGAGATCGCTATCAAGCAGAGGTAGCTCGAATGGGTAAGCAATGCCGGTTTTCAGCGTCGGCGAGATAAGCTCTCTTTTTCCGGTGTTCCAGGCCAGCAACGTCGTGGTGACATCCTGCAGGTTTACACCGATGGACAAATCACTCACTGGATTCCAGCGCATACCCAGGTCAAAGCCAATGCCCCAGGCGGAATTATCGCCGACACCTTTTCTGACGAATTTGACGTTTGCCCCATAAGCAAAGCTAGACTTTTTCATCGCCGAATAGCTCAGGTAAAAGGCCCATTCGGCATCATTCACCGTCTTTTCCACATAAGGTCGGTTCGGCAGGGATTGCCCGTTCTCATCCTCGTAAATCGCATTGAGGTCAAGATCGGGACGCGGTAACGCCGTAATAGGGATGTCATCGACGGCCAGACGTATAAAGGATAGCGCCAGACTCGAAGAGGATTTGAAAGGCGTCGCAAAACCGCCATAGTCGTAATTGACAACTCCTCCGAAACGCCGCGAGTGCATGGCGGAAACCTCTGGATAACGAATCGATGCCAGGCCAGCCGGATTCCAGTAGCCGAAAAGAACATCGCCTCCGACAGCGACATAGGCGCCACCCATGGCTAGCGCCCTGGCGCCAACTCCGGTGCTCATAAACTCGCCGGCGTATTTGGCAATCTCTGCAGAAAAAAGAGATGGATAACCGGATAAAAACGACAAAACAGCTATATATTTAAACACACGTTTGGTCATCACTTTTCAGCTCCGTTTAAATTGCTTGTTCCATAGAGTCATTCTTGGTAACCATTTAGCCCACTAAACACACAAAATAAACGAAAGTAATCAACATTCATTCTTTTGTTTCGCGTGTTTCGTGGGCTGAATAAATACCACTCTTGTTTCAAAATGCGACATAAAAAAATGCGATATGTCAGATTCTTGGGCACCAGGAAAGCAGCTTGTATTTCCTGAAAATCTTCTCACAAAAAACGTCTATTTATCAAGATGATGCGCCAGTTGTTTGAGCTGGTCCAATTTTGCCAGGGCTTCGATGGGCGTGATTTTGTTGGGATCGATTTCCGACAATTGCTTCCGCAAACTTTGTTCCAGTTCTGCGAATAAATCCATCTGGCTGGATGTGGTCTCTTTTTTTTCGTGATGCTGCGCCAGCTTGGGCACGTCCGCCGAGTTGAGCGCTTCTTTCTCCAGGTTGGCAAGTATTTCTTTGGCCCTGTCGATGACCCGGCGGGGCAGGCCGGCCAGTTTGGCCACCTGAATGCCATAGCTGTGATCGCAGCCGCCTTCGACGATTTTACGAAGGAATACGATATGATCCCCCCATTCCTTAACGGCAACATTGTAGTTTTTTACACGCGACAGTACCAGCTCGAGTTCCGTCAATTCATGGTAATGGGTGGCAAAGATGGTTTTTGCGGCAACGGCCGGCTTGTTATGCAAATACTCCGCCACAGACCAGGCGATGGACAGGCCGTCAAAGGTGCTGGTTCCGCGCCCTATCTCGTCCAGCAGTATCAGGCTTTTGGGCGTTGCGTTATTCAAAATGTTTGCGGTTTCATTCATCTCTGTCAAAAACGTGCTCTCACCGGCAGCCAGATTATCGGAGGCCCCGACCCGCGTGAACACCCGGTCGACGATGCAGATGCTGGCGGATTTTGCCGGCACGAAACTGCCAACATGGGCTAAAATAACGATATGGCCGATCTGCCGCAAATACGTGGATTTACCCGCCATATTCGGCCCCGTTAAAATGATGATCTGCTCCTCGTTGTTGTTTATTTTAATGTCATTGGCCACAAACTGCTCGCCGGGGGGAAGAAGTGTTTCAATCACCGGGTGCCTGCCGTCGCGGATGACGATCTCATCCCCATCATGCAGCTCGGGCCGGTTATAATCCCTCTCAAAAGCAACCGTCGACAGGGATGCCAGGCAATCGACCTCGGCCAGGTGATGCGCGTTTTTTTGCAATGCCTCCGTATAACCGAGGATATTTTGCCTGATCTTCTCAAATAGCTCGTATTCAAGGCTTGCCATTTTTTCTTCCGCACCCAGCACCTGTTCTTCATACTCTTTGAGCTCCTGGGTGATGAACCGCTCGGCGTTGACAAGTGTCTGCTTGCGATGATAATGGGAAGGCACTTTTGCGATGTGCGGTTTGGTCACTTCGATATAATAGCCAAATACCTTGTTAAAATTCACTTTTAATGAAGGAATGCCCGTTGCCTCCCGCTCTTTTTTTTGCAGCCTGGCAATCCAGTCCTTGCCGGAATAGACGATCTGGCGCAGCTTGTCCAATTCAGCATCATAGCCCCGCTTGATAATGCCGCCATCGGTGAGGGACAGCGGCGGCGTATCAACGACGGCCTTTTCAATCTCGTCGGCCAATGCGGTGCACGCATCCAAACCATTCATCAATTCCTGCGTCAAGTGGGCGCTATAACCGTCGCTCATTTTTTTTATCTCATGGACCACCTTGAGCGTCGCCAGGATCGATTTGGCATCCCGTGCGTTGGCGCGATTACAGGCAAATCTGGCAACCAGCCGTTCCAAATCGCCGGAGCCGTCCAGCACATCGGCAAGCTTTTTTCTTTTATCGGGACTTTTCACCAGCTCTTCGACGCTGTCATAGCGTCTGTTGATTGCATCGATTTCCAACAACGGATGCTCCAGCCACTGTACCAGCATGCGTCCGCCCATCGGCGTTCTGGTCTTGTCGATGGTATCGATGAGCGTCCCTTTGCGCAATCCCGCGTTCATGGACTTGAACAATTCAAGATTCCGCTTGGTGATGCTGTCGATGATCATGTAATCATTATCGGAAAAACGGGAGATTTTGTTGATATGGGCGAGTTTTTCCTTTTGGCTCTCCTGCAGATAGACCAGGATCGCTCCCGCTGCGCAAACGCCCGCGCGCAAATCTTCTACCCCAAAACCTTTGAGGGAGAGAGTACTGAAATGCCCGGTGAGCATTTCACGGGCATAGTCGAATCCGAAACTCCAGTCGTCCCGTTTGGTGATGGTGATCTGATTACGGCTTCTTATTTGGCCGGATATTTCTTCCGTTTGATTGGCGGGAAGCAGCAATTCCGCTGGCTGAATGGACTCGATCTGTTCACCAATTTCACCATGCCCGATTTCAGCCACCTGAAACTCCCCGGTGGACACATCGATCTTGGCCAGGCCGACGTTTTTCTGATCGATATAAATCGAGAGCAGGTAGTTATTGCGTTTTGTTTCCAGCAGCTCATCCGCTACGGCCGTACCGGGCGAAACGACCTCCAGCACCTCCCGTTTGACAATCGTTTTGGCCAGCTTTGGATCTTCCACCTGCTCGCAAATGGCCACCCTGTATCCCGCTTTGATCATCCTGGCCAGGTAGGTATCCAACGCATGGTGCGGAAATCCGGCCAGGGGGACATTGGCCGATTTCCCGTGCGCCCTGCTGGTCAGGGTAATGCCCAGCACCTCGGCGCCGGTTTTGGCATCGTTATAGAACATTTCATAAAAATCACCCATACGGAAGAACAATACGGCGTCTTGATGCTTTGCCTTGATGCCGAGGTATTGCTCCATGAGTGGGGTTGTGGCGCTGGATGTTAACATGAAAAAGGTGGAACCTCCTTAAAATGAGATTGAACGGATACCACGAAAATAAAAAGACAATTGTATGAACGCAGAGATATTATGCAGAGAGCTTAAAAAATCCGTTAATTCTCTTATAGCTCCTCACAACCACAGCGAAAGTTAAAAGTCGAATAACAATCTATCAATTCCGTCTACTAAAGAGAGAGTGTCATTCCTTAAGGAGCTGACATGAAAAGTTCCGCTGAAGTCCTGGTTATCAACGAGGATCGAATATCTTTCTCTGCGATCTCAACGTTAGAGCTTATAGTCATCTGCCATAAATAACAATCAACTTTTTGGTTCTGGCTTGCCCCGTAGGATAGCAAACATCCAACGGCGCTTATCCGGATTAGGATATTCGAATTAGAAATTGTCTGTTTAAATCATACAGGTGATTCAAGAACCTGTGTTTGCTGACCTATTTCACTTGCTGTTTCCTTTTTCAGGAAAGTTGACCCAATCCGCACCCCAGTTCAATTTCGTCCGTAAAATTTCATAAAAATCTCTCTTGCCCATAGAAATCCATTTCAACGAATATTCAGCCCGTTTTATTCGCACCACATCCTCACGGGACAGGTTGAATTGAAATTGCCCGTCGATATTGATTTGCGCCATGCTGTCCCCGGACAACAGGCAGATTTTCAATTCGCGGTCGCCCGATAATACGATGGGCCGGACCGTCAAAGAATGGGGACAGATAGGCGTGACGATCACCGCCTGCATGGTCGGTTCCAGCAGCGGGCCACCTGCGGACAAAGAATAAGCCGTTGAGCCGGTCGGCGTGGCGATGATGACGCCGTCACTGCGAATGCGATTCAAAAAAACATCATCCACACTCACCTCGACGGTGATGAGGCGAGCGCCTTTGCCTTTATCCACGACGACGTCGTTCAGTGCCTGGTATGTGAAGCCTCCTCCCGGCCTCTCGACCGCCACATCCAAAACCATTCTTTCAAGGATGGCATAGTGGCCTTGAACCAGCTCCTGTATACTGGAGCGCAGCTCATCGACAACGACTTCCGTCAAAAAGCCCAGCACACCGGTATTGACCCCCAGAATCGGAACGCCCGATTCGCCAACTTTGCTGGCGGTATATAAAAGCGTTCCGTCGCCGCCAAAGGCAATCACCACATCACAATGATTGCCGATTTTTTGCAGCGGCACTGTCGGCTGGTCGTTTTCCAGCCTGAGAAAGCTCTTTAGCTCGGAAGCAACCACATAACCGACATGAATCGAATGGAGATAGTCCACGAAATCACATAGGACTTTTTTCACATTCGGTTTGCTGGTATTTCCGGCGATTCCGATAATCATACCTGTCTCAGGATCGATGTGAGGTAAAAAAATCCTTAAATTTCTTTTTTTTGATGAGATCGCTGTAACTGTTTGAGGTTCTCACCGCCCTTACGATGCCATCCACGTCCAGTCCGGCTTGAGACAGCAGAATATCCCGATCGCCATGGCTTATAAAGCGATCGGGCAGGCCCAACCGGATCAGCTCGATATAAGAGGCTTTGCGGTCGGCGAGGAATTCCGCCACCTCGCTTCCCAGGCCGCCTTTTAATACACCCTCTTCAACGGTAAGGATCAGCTTGAAGCGGGAAATGATCTGCTCCAGAATTTTCGTATCCACCGGCTTGACAAATCTCATGTTGACGACTTCCGCATCGATGCTGCAGATTTCTCTGAGTTTTTGTGCCGCACAAACCGATTGAGCGACAAAAGGGCCGAGCGCCAAAATAGCCAGATCCCTGCCTTTTTGTATCACCTCTGCACAACCGATTGGCACATCTTTATAAACATCCGTAATCGGTGTTCCGAGTCCCCGCCCGCGCGGATACCTGATGGCAATGGGGCCGTCGGCATAAACGCTCGCCTTCCACAACATGTGGCGCAATTCCTCTTCATCCTTTGGAACCATGATGACGAGATTCGGAATGCAGCGCAAATAGGATAAATCAAAAACGCCGTGGTGCGTGGGGCCGTCGTCGCCAACCAGCCCGGCGCGGTCGATGGCAAAGATGACCGGCAGCTTTTGCAGGGCCACATCGTGGATGATTTGATCGAAACTTCGCTGCAAAAAACTGGAATAGACGGCCACAACCGGGCGAAGCCCCCTTACCGCAAGTCCCGCCGCAAAGGTGACAGCATGTTGTTCCGCAATACCGACATCGAAGAAGCGATCCGGGAATTTTTCGGCAAAAGTGCACAAGCCGGTGCCAATGGACATAGC
>METF01000251.1:250-3941 GCA_001771235.1 Candidatus Zhuqueibacterota bacterium RBG_16_48_16 | reverse complement strand
CCAGCGTATCGCCAAATACAGCGGTGTAGGTCGGAATTTCCGACGACGACAGCAGCTCGCCGGTCCTGGCATCGAAACGGCCCAGGCCGTGGAAAACGGATGCGTTCTCTTCCGCCGGCTTGTACCCTTTGCCCTTTTTGGTTTGAACGTGCACCAAAATAGGGCCTTTGAATTTCTTCACTTCGCGGAAAATTCGAATCAGGGTGGATATGTTATGCCCGTCAATAGGGCCGAAATAGCGGAAACCCAGTTTTTCGAAAATTTCGCCCGGAATGATGAGGCCCTTCAGGCTGCGTTGAATTCGCCGCGCAGCCCAACGAATCCGGGGACCTAATGAATCGATTTTCCAGGTCAATTCCCACACATCGTCTTTAATCTTATTGTAAATGGGATTCGAGATAATTGTCGTCAGATAATTGGAAATCGCACCCACACTGGGCGATATGGACATGCTGTTATCATTGAGCACCATAATGATATCTCTGCCCGAGGCGCCGGCATTGTTGAGGCCTTCATAAGCCAGACCGCCAGTCAATGCCCCATCCCCGACAACGCCGATAACGCGAAAATCCTCACCGTTCAGATCGCGGGCGCACGCTATTCCCAGCGCCGCGGAGATGGCCGTGCTGGCGTGTCCCACACCAAAAGCGTCGTACTCACTTTCCGAAATTTTAGGAAAGCCGCTGATGCCGCCGTGCTGTCTTATTGTTTGAAAAAGCTCTCTCCTGCCGGTGAGGATCTTGTGAGCGTAGGATTGATGTCCCACGTCCCAGATGATCTTATCCTTTGGCGTATCGAAAATATGATGCAACACCATGGTCAGCTCGATGACACCGAGCGACGGGGCCAAATGGCCGCCGGTGTTCGATACCGAGCTGATGATGAACTGCCGTATTTCCCGCGAGAGCTGGGCTAACTTCGGCACGTCGAAATGCCTGATATCTTCGGGTGAATGGATGTGAGATAATAAATCACTCAAAATCTTTGTTCATCCTTTTAAATCCAGCTCGATCCGGTTGTCCTGTCCAAAAAGTGGACCTGATCAATTGCTGGAAAAGCCTATCCTCTCGATAACCCTGACTCTCACAAATCATCTTCTTCTGTCAATTCAAAAACGTCTTTATTTTTCGTCAAAATCAACAGCTTCTTTTCGGCGCTATTGAGAATCTCGGTACAATGGTCGTATAGCTTTGTCCCTTCTTCAAAAAGTGCCAGAGAGTCTTCAAGGCTATAGGTACTGCTTTCCAGCTTTTCGGCAATTTCTTCCAGCCGTTTTAATGATGTTTCAAAATCATCTTTTTTCATAATCTATTCTTCGCAAGTCGGTAAATAATTAGTCTGAACGAAACCTATTCAATTTGAAAATTGCTGTCATTGCGAGGCGTTTCCTTCGACAAGCTCAGGACAAGTTTTGCCGAAGCAATCTCATGAAAAGTAAAGGGATTGCTTCGTCGTTCGTTCCTCACTCCTCGCAATGACATCGCCGATGAGGAGTTTTCGTTCAAGCACTATTTATCCTCATCCACCCGCGAAACCAGGGCTTTTATCGACCCTTTGGCGAATCGCACCCCGATTTTTTCCCGGTTTTCCAGGGTCGCCGCGTCCGTGACAATGCTTTTGTCAACCTCTTTCCAACATATACTGTAGCCGCGTTTTAAAATCGATTGCGGATTCAATGCGGCCAACTGTTGCTGCAATTGATACAATCGCCCCTTGTTCAGGCCGTATCGATGATGGATCGAAATCTGGCACATCCGCAGCAGGTCATCGAGCCGCTGTCGATGTTGCTTCAGGACATCTACGGGACGTCTGAAGGCATAGCCGGTGAACAGATACTCGACCTTATTGCGTTGCGTGTTAATCGACTGTCGAACATGGGAGTGCATACTACTTAACAATGCGCTGAGGTGTTGTTTGATGTCCTCCTTATCCGGAAGAATCAGCTCCGCGGCAGCAGAAGGCGTGGGCGCCCTGAGATCGGCGACAAAGTCGCTGATCGTAAAATCAATTTCATGCCCCACCGCTGAGACAATTGGAATTTCAGAGCGAAATATCGCCCTCGCCACAATTTCTTCGTTAAACGCCCACAGGTCTTCAAGAGAGCCGCCACCGCGGCCGACGATTAAAACATCGACATCGCCGTATTCATTCATCTCATCGATGGCGGCAGCAATGTCTTGCGCGGCGTCCTCCCCCTGTACTTTTGCCGGTCTCAGCACAAGCTGCGCTGCCGGAAACCTGCGTGACGATATGTCCACGATATCGCGGACAGCCGCGCCGGTAACAGAGGTGATGATGCCGATTCGCGAAGGGAACTCGGGCAATGGCTTTTTGAACTCGGGATCGAAGAGTCCCTCATCGCGCAGTTTTGTCTTCAATCGTTCAAAAGCCAATTGCAGCTCCCCGACACCCGCCGGCAGCATTTGAATCACATCGAATTGATAGTTGCCCCGCTTTTCATAAACCCGCACGTTCCCTAACGCCCTGACTTTCATGCCGTTTTGCGGCGCGAAAAACAGCGTCCGATTTCGATTCCGCCACATGACCGCCGCGATTTGTGCATTTTCATCCTTCAGGGAAAAGTATATATGCCCGGATTGATGGTGAGTAAAATTAGAGACCTCCCCCTCGACCCAGACAGACGGAATACTGGTCTCCAGAATCAGCTTTATCTCATTGGTCAATTCCGAAACAGAATAGACGGAACTCTCATAAGTATCGTTTTCTGCAAAATTCATTCGGGTAAATGTAATAAAGAGTGGCGGGTTTTGGTGGAAAACAATGTCTCAAGAACTCAAAAGGGCTAAGAGAAAGTCTCAGCCCTGTTTGTGTCTATTTATTTTTCTTTTTGTGTCTGTTTTTTCGCAATCGCTTCTTTCGTTTATGAGTAGCAATTTTATGCCGCTTTCGCTTTTTACCGCTTGGCAAATTTATCACCTCCAATCAGGATAAGAGCGTTTTTATTAAAAAAGCTCATCTTCATCGTCTTCATTAATATATTTTTTCAAATCCTTTGACGTTCTGAACACAGCCGCATTGTGTTCCGGCACTTCGATCGGCTCTTTTGTCACAGGATTTCTGGCAATTCGTGCTTTTCTTTGTACCGTTCGAAAATTGCCGAATCCCCGCAACTCGACCCGTTCACCCTTTTTTAGAGCATAACTCACTGTTGCCAAAAAGCCGTCTATGACAGCCTGCGTCTCGACTTTGGTCAGCCCGGTACCTTCGGCAATGATGTCGATGATATTCGCTTTTGTCATGATCGACCTCCTTCTCACCGTCAACAGGGCGAAGTGGATTCCAGATAAATAATTCGAAATTTTAAAAGGACATAAAACCTGCCCGCAAACAAGGGCGTCCTGAGAGCAATGAGGTGGATATTATAGTCAAAATAGAGAAAAAATGCAAGGTAAAAAAATATTTACAAACACCTTATATCATGTTGACTTAACGACGGTAATCGAATCGTTTTCGTATTCAGTAGGGCGAAGCCTTCCATGCAAGATTCAGAATAAGAGATTCTCTGGGGAGAATGCTTCGTTCCCACTGCTATGATTTGTGCATGAATCAGCCTAAAAGCTTCCCGTATATTTTCCCGATTTTATCCGCGACAACATCAATATCGTACTTTTTACCAGCCATTCGGTTGGTCATGGATATTTTTTGGGCAAGACCGGCATCCTTGAGCAGC
>METF01000251.1:0-125 GCA_001771235.1 Candidatus Zhuqueibacterota bacterium RBG_16_48_16 | reverse complement strand
CGCCTCTAAAATGGCGACAGGAAAACCTTCGGCAAAAGAGGGCAGGACGAATATCGCGGCTTTTTGCAAATAATGAAATTTATCCACCCCACATTGTGGACCGGCAAAGGTCACCTGCAATGCCA
>METF01000250.1:1636-9235 GCA_001771235.1 Candidatus Zhuqueibacterota bacterium RBG_16_48_16 | reverse complement strand
CGATGTCGATTCCCTGCTGGCGCAACAGCATGTTTACAAGTCACTGGCAGACTCGCTACAGAATGAAATAACCTTTCAGCAGGAAAGGATTGGCTCTTTGGAAAAAATGCTGGCGGAGAAGGGGGAAACACCTTAATCATCCAAGCTTATAACCGATCTTTCTGAGAAATTCTTTGCGTTCCGCAATATCTTTTTCCTTTTCCACACCGAGGGTGCTCCATCCATCAATGACGCCTAAAACACCTCTCCCCTGTTTCGTTTCCGCTACGATCACCTCCACAGGGTTGGCCGTGGCGCAGAAGAAACGGACGATCTCCGGCACGTCGCGCAAGGTGCGCAAGATGTTTATGGGGTATGCGTTGCCGAGAAAGAGAATGAAAGCGTGTCCTGCGGCAAGAGCCAATGCGTTTTTCTTCGCCAGCGCGATGAGCTCGTCGTCGGTGCCGGTGTAACGCACCAGGCGCGGTCCCGATGATTCGCAAAAGGCAAAACCGAACTTGATCCCCGGAACCGTGCCCACCAACGCCTCGTGGACATCCTCAACGGTTTTGATAAAATGCGTCTGGCCCAAAACGATATTGTATTCGTTGGGGTTTTCGATTTTGACAATCGTGGTTTTCATGATGGGTCCTCCAAATTAGCTTGAATACCGAACATCGAATGAAGTCGAATTTAGAACGACCTTCATCATTCGATATTCGATGTTCATCATTCGTTATTCACCCACTTTGACTTCTTTTAGCCATGCAGTTAGATTCAACCGATTGCCTCCAATACGGCATCGGTATCGGACAAGTCCTTAAAAAGGATGTCCGGCTGATAGGATGCCAATTCCTCCTCAGAATAGTGGGCGGCCGCGACGGCCACTGATTTTGCATTGTGCGGTTTCGCGCACAAAATATCCGACGGCGTATCGCCGATGACGTAAACCTGGTCGGGTTGCGGTCGCTTGCCATACTTTTGTTCGAAACGGCTGAGGGCAAACGGCAGCAAGCGGTCGCGATACTCGGAATCCTCGGCAAAAGCGCCGAAGGAAAAACTAGCATCCAGGCCGAAATGGCGCAGCTTGATCCGCCCGCTTTTCTCCCAGTTGCCCGTCAATAATCCCAGGTAAATATCTTTTCTGTTTTTCAACTCATCGATCAAATTCTCTACACCCGGCATGAGGTATTTACTGTTTCCGGGTGTGGCCATCTCGTCCACGAGCAGTCGATAATAGACCTCTTTATAACCTTCCAGTTGATTGCTTTCACATCGGATGCCGTTGGCGGACAACGCTTCTTTGATAATAGAAGTATCGGTTCTGCCCGCGAGCTGAACGTTCACCAAACCATCCCTAACGCCGTACATTTGCTCAAAGGCGGCATTCATCGCTCTCAGGCCGGCGCCGCCGGAAAGTATCAATGTTCCGTCGATGTCGAATAAAAGTACTTTCAAAGAGTTTTTTCCTTTGTTTCTTGTCATTATTTAGCCACAAAGTCGCGAAGCCACTAAGGAACACCAAAGACTATTTTGATAAAATTTTAAAAAAGTTCACATCCTGCTCCTCCATGAAATTCTTATGCTCACAAGAAGCCTTTGTGAACCCTGGTGTCTTTGGGACTTTGTGGCAGATATCCAAATAGCTGCCAAAATTTGTAAGTCTACAAATAAACGTCTCTCTGCACGGCTCAAGATTTCAGGCCCTGAAAAATCCACTCAAAATCAAAAGTGCATAACACATCGCGCCTGCGACGACCGGCGTCGCAATCCAGCCAAATAATATCCTTGCAACAATTTTCACGCTGATGGCATTCATATTTTTTACCAAACCGATGCCGATGACAGCGCCCACGATGGCTTGCGAGCTGGAGACAGGCACGCCGATTTGGGTGAAAATATGCGCAGTAATCGCCTGGGACAGCACCGCGACAAACGCCGTGAAGGAGTCCAGGGGAAAGATGTCCCTGCCGACGGTCATC
Organism: Candidatus Zhuqueibacterota bacterium RBG_16_48_16; assembly: GCA_001771235.1. Taxonomy (GTDB): domain Bacteria; phylum Zhuqueibacterota; class Zhuqueibacteria; order Residuimicrobiales; family Sediminimicrobiaceae; genus Sediminimicrobium. Next base: position 7,274 of record METF01000250.1, on the reverse strand, counting down.
ATCACCTTTTTGCTGTAGGTCAAAACGCCCAGGGCGATGAAAAAACCGCCAAACAGCGCGGCGCCCAGCGGCGACATGTAGCCCGCGCCCACATAGACTCCGGACACGTTGGCGACGTTATTGCCTCCCAGGGCATACGAGCCATAACAGCCGGCAACGACGATGGCAATCCTCAATAAAACCGTTCGCAAGGTAATATCGGATAAAACCGGTTTCAATAGAAAGCCTAACAGCCGGTAAGCGATCCCGCTGATGACCGCGGCGCCGATGGGCGTCAAAATCCAGCACAAAACGACCTTTCTCAGCAGAGAGAATTCAGCGGTGCCATTAGCCAAGCCGATGGCGATCAGTGCGCCGACGATGGCCTGCGAGGCCGATATTGGCAGGGCCAGGCCGGACATGATGAACATCACCAATCCGGCTGATAGAGCAGCGAGGAACGCCAGGTTAATGTCCAATTTCGCAAGAGAACCGACCGTGTTCATCACCTTCGGGCCTTCGACGACCGCTCCCACAATCACAAATACCGCGACAAGACAAACCGCCGTCCGGTATTTCACCAGGTTGGCGGCGACCCCGGTGCCCATGACATTGGCGGCATCATTGGCGCCCAATCCCCAACCGAGGAATGCTCCACTGGAAAAATACCACATTCTTATTCGCCAATCCTTTTCAACTCTAGGCCTGCATTTTAATCGTCAGCTCGGCGACCTGGTCGGATGCATCCTCGATTTTATTGGAAATGAGTGTTAAACGGGTGATAAATTGCTTGGCGTGTTGTTTATCGGCCAGCGGCAGATTCGAATCGAAAAGCGCGCGGGTCAAACGCCATTCGATCTCATCGATGTCGTGTTCGGCGGTCACCACGGTATGGATTTGTTCCGCGAACCGTTTGCGCCTGAGCCTGGCCTTGCTTAAAAACTCGACGGTGATATCGCACAACTGCTGACATTGTCCGACTGTTTTTTCAGCGATCTCCTGAATGCCGGGGATCAACTCGCCGGGTATGTGAGGCCGCTCACCCAGCGCCATATCGCTCAGATCCTCGGCCAGACCGGCTATGTCATCGACCAGGCTGACCAGGCTGTGGATGTCGCCGCGCAGGATCGGCAGAAAAGCGCCTTCGCCCAGCGAGGAAACAATCGTGCGTCGGATATCATCGGCCTCGTCCTCCAGACGGTCGACGCTGACACGCAACGATTCCGCCGCTTCAATATCTCCATCCATAAAGACGGCAATACAATCCCGGGCTTTAAGGACGCACTGGTTGACGGTCTTGAGATGATTCAAAATAAGCTCTTTCACTTTTTTCTCTTTGCTTGTGCTTAGCATTGTTATGCCTTTCGGAAGAATTTAATCTGTCGTAATTATCTGGCTAAATGAAGTTGGGCAAAGTAACGTTCCAAACCTCAAGCATCAAATTCCAAATAATCACCAATAACCCAATGACCAATGTTTGAAACGCTGGCGGTAAAAAAACAGTTTTGGTCATTGATCATTGGAGATTGAATATTATTTGGAATTTGGCGCTTGGGATTTAGTGCTTTACCTCCACTTCTCTTGACTAACTAAACAGTTACAATACTCAATGGCGCGATTTCTTTTCAACGCCTAATCCAATTCGCTTGGGAAGTCTGAGCCAGCCTTTCTCGACCTTTATCCCGTCAAACGGATCGTTTTGCAGGAGCAGGTTGCCGTCCAGATCGGCATAATCCGCCAGGGGCACCAGGTGCGCCGCCGCAGTGATGGACAATGAGCTGGCTACCATGCAGCCGATCATGACGCGCATAGGGCAGGTTCGGGCGAGAGAGATCATGCGAAGTGCCTCTAACAATCCGCCGGACTTGTCGATCTTGATATTGATGCCGTCATAGCCGCCGACGAGCGTGGGGATGTCGCGTGAATTCTTTACAGCTTCGTCGGCAAAAAGCGGCAGCGGCGCGCGCTGATGCAGCCATTTCATGTCATCGTGCCGGTCGGCCGGCATCGGCTGCTCGACAAATTCGACATTCAGGCCGGACAACCAGCGGATTCTCTCCAGCGCCAGCTCTCTATCCTTCCAGCCCTCATTGGCGTCGACGCGTAATATTTTGTCCGTCTCCGAGCGCACGGCATCGATGATCTCATCATCATGTTCCGTGCCCAGCTTGATTTTCAAAATCGGGAAATCCTGCGCCTCGCGGACTTTTTTGCGGATGATTTCCGGCTCATCCAAACCGATGGAAAACGAGGTCTGTAGCATTCTTTGTTCGTCTACGCCGAGATACCTGGCCAACGGCCATCCGGCTTGTTTTGTTATCCAGTCGAGCAGCGCCATCTCCACGCACGCTTTTGCCGCGCCCTGTCCAGGCGCCAGCATGTCTATTTCATCGATGACGTGCTGGAAATGTCTCGGATGGCACCTTTCGAGAACAGGTGTGGCTGCATCCAGGAACCTGCGCGTCGAATCCAGCGATTCATCGTAGCGCGGATTATGAGCCGCCTCGCCCAGTCCGACAATTCCGTCTCGTTCGATTTCGATGAATACGTTGTCTTTGAAAGCATCCACTTGGCGAGAAATGCGCCATTGATGCCTCAAAACGAGTCTTTCGCTGTATATTCGGACATGGAATCCCATTTTGGCTTTATCCCGAAATTTTATTTGAGAATGGATAGAAGCAGCCTTAGCAAAGGCCAGGTGAACAGGATCACCAGGCCAATGGCCACATATTTCACAATCGATTTCTGCGCGGGAAATTCGTAGCCGCATAAGGGACAGGCATGATATTTTTTGTCAATAGCCACGCCGCACGAAGGACACTCCTTTTTCGCCACCACAAGACCTCTGTTGGTCAAAAGTTAGATGATGCTCATTGCCAGCCGGTGAGCTTAGGGGGTGTGAAAGAATAACTTGGGAATCTGCGTTTCCCAAGCTCAGTTAAAACAGTCGAACAATGCTTCAAAGAATGCCAATTTATTTTTTCACACCCCCTTAATTCCAACCTAATTTGAGCGATTTTGCCTTGGAACGCTTTCTTGCAAGGCATCATGTCATTCTGGAAGAATCTTTGTTTTTGTGCGTAAAATACAAAGATTCCTCCTGAATGACACTTGAATCGCTCAATTTGGATCCAATTTTGTTACAGCGTGTCCGGGGTTGAACTTGAAAATTATAGTCAAAATCACCCACAAATTCAAGCAGAAACACCAGGGGAGTGTACCTCATTCATTTCTCTTAAATTTTTTGGCTTATCCGGGAAATGCGTACTTGCATTTAACCACAGAGGTCGCAAAACTCGCAGAGGAAAAATAAAGAGGGCGGAGATATGAAATTTGAGAAAATAGATGGATTTTAAGAATAATAACTCAGCGCTCTCGGTTTTCTCTGCGGTTAAAAGATAATAGGTATTCATTTACCGGAAAGACCGGCTCTTGTGTCCAATCCAATCAAGCCCATGCCGTTATTGACAATGCAATTACTATTTTTTATATTAGCACCTCCGCAGCAACAGATTGAGTGACAATGCTTATGTAGGAATCACCCACGACCTGCCAAAAAGAGGAAATGAATGCAAGATCCCCGCTACGACAAACTAGCCCGATTATTGATCGAACACTCGACAAAACTGCAGCAAGGCGAAAAGCTGCTCATCGAAGCCATCGATGTTCCCGAGGCAGTGGTCATCGCCATCATGAGAGCTGCGGAACAAGCAGGCGGCATCCCCTTTGTCACCGTTAAAAATAACCGGATCCTGCGCGAGCTTTACGCCATGGCCACCCAGGAATTGATGAGCAGTGCTGGCCGGTGGGAAGCGGCTCGGATGAGCGAAATGCAGGCGTATATCGCCCTGAGAGGCAATCACAACATCAGCGAATTTTCCGACGTGCCAAATGAGAGGATGAGGTTTTATCAAAAATTCTGGTGGAAGCCGGTGCACGTCGACATCCGTGTCCCCAAAACAAAATGGGTGGTTTTGCGCTGGCCTCATCCGTCCATGGCGCAACAAGCCCAGATGAGCACGGAAGCCTTTGAGCAGTTTTATTTCGACGTCTGCACCCTGGATTATGGCAAGATGTCGAAAGCCATGGACGGGCTGGTGAGCTGGATGGAAAAAACCGATAGGGTGCGCATCACCGGGCCGGGCACCGATCTGGCCTTCTCCATCAAAGATATCCCCGTGGTGAAATGCGCCGGCGAGCGAAACATTCCCGATGGCGAAGTGTACACCGCGCCGGTTCGCAGCTCGGTGAACGGCGAGCTGACCTATACGGCCAAGACCATCTACCAGGGCAACACGCATGAAAACATCCGGCTGAAATTCAAAGACGGGAAAATCATCGAAGCAACGTCGGACAAAACGGAGGCGCTGAACAAAGTGCTGGACACCGATGAAGGGGCGCGGTACATCGGCGAATTTGCATTGGGCGTCAATCCCTATATCACCAAACCCATGCTGGATACTCTCTTTGATGAAAAGATCGGCGGCTCGTTCCATTTCACACCCGGCGGCGCTTATGAGAAGGCGGACAACGGCAACCGCTCCGAGGTGCACTGGGACATGGTGTGCATTCAAACGGCCGAGTACGGCGGCGGAGAAATCTATTTCGACGATGTGCTGATCCGCAAAGACGGGCTGTTTGTTTTGGATGAATTAAAGGCGTTGAATCCGAAGAATTTGAAATAGGATGCAAGATTTTTTTATGACTTGTAGCGAAGCTTCGCCTTAAACCGAAAAAAAAGACTGAAACTTGACATATCAAGAGGACAGGATGACAGGATTTCACAGGATTTACAGGATCGTGTTTTTGATAACTTTTATTGAGTTGATCAAAATAGTTGCCTTGTTAATCTGTGAGGATGCTTCCGAATTTTAGCGAATAGGAACCAACTTTACTAAACTTTTAAAGTTTGGTAAAGTTGAGCTATAGACAGCTTGAGAAACATTTGAGCGTTGCCGATCAGGTATTCATCCTGTTTTATCCTCTATCATCCTGTGATCCTGTCAAAAAAATCCGGACTATCTTTCTGATTTACAGGATTTGGCAATTGCCAAAGCCTTAAAACTTGACTCAAATTTTAAGATCTTTAGGTGATAAAGATTTAATAAAGGAGAACAAATCATGCATGTTTCCATCGAATATTGTGTTGTCTGAAACTATTATCCCAAAGCAGCTAGTTTAGCTGAAGAGATCAAACGCGCGTTCGGCATCGATGCCGAGCTGATCAAATCCGGGGGAGGCGTTTTCGAGGTGAAAAAAGATGGCAAGCTGATATACTCAAAAAAAGCCACCGGACTTTTTCCCACAAAAGAAGAAATTTTTGCCAGGCTTCGTTGATCGTCACCTGATTTGAATGCATACGATTTTATGGCTTTCAAAAAACCACAGAATAAAACAGATCCGCTAACACAATCGCTGGCATTCGTCGCCCTGAGAGAGTACGACCAGGCCGTGATTGTGCTGGAGGAACACCTGCTGGGCACTCCCGACCAAAGCGAAACGCTCGTCCTGCTGATGCGCTGCCAGATAGCCGCGGGCAAAACGGCAAAGGCGGCGGTGACGGCGGATAACATTCTCCGAAACGAAGAGGACAATCATCTCGCTTCAGGAGAGGCCTGGCTGATGAAGGGAGAAACCGGAAAGGCACTGGCTTCTTTCG
>METF01000250.1:397-1620 GCA_001771235.1 Candidatus Zhuqueibacterota bacterium RBG_16_48_16 | reverse complement strand
GCATCCCGGTCAAAAGGAGCACTTGTTTTTAAAAGCCCTGGCGGCATACAAAGAAGGATTCATCGAGCAGGCCGGTCAAAATCTGACACAGACGCTCAACGACGATTTTGAGTGGGAAGAAGAAACCCTGCTCGATGCGATGGTGCATCACCTGTTGGCTCCGCGCGAATTTATGGATTTCGAGAACCTTTACCTCGATGCGGAAGAACGGTTTGTCGAGAATAACGATGCGCCGCAAAATCGATGGTTCGCCCTGAATATGCCGGTTTACGATCTGATAACCAGCCCCGAAGCGAAGCAAAAAGAACATGCGCAAAAGATTGCCCTCTACCTGAACACGCAATTGACCCGTGATGATTTTAAGCTTGGCCCGGAGCGGCTGGAATCCATTATCAAAGATTTCGTCGCCGATCAAAATGATGCACGTTTTGGCCTGGAAGCATTCAAGCTGTTAAACGAAAAAAAGCTCGACCAGGTGGCCGCCCTCATCCTCGGACTTTTGTTGGAACATTTAAAGGAATTTTCGCCATACTTTGGTTTGTCGACAGACTATATATCCCGGTCACAACTCCAACAAGTGATCCTGGCGCTGCCGCTCTCCATCGCCACATCGATCCTGCTCATGTACGGCCTGTCGATTCCGCAGCAAGACCAGAGCGCTTTGGCCGCGACGGTAGTGAATCCTGATGTGGCCGCCACACTGATGGCATTGGCATTTGACGCATTTTACCGGGAAATTGACAGATACCGGCGAAGCTGACGATCTCATCAAGCTTATTTTACGTAACCGATCAGAGGGTGTTTAAATGACTCATAGGATTTCGGCCAAACAATTTTTAGCCTGAATAATTCATAGCCACAAAGTCGCGAAGGCACCAAGTTGCACAAAATTTTGAAGACATTAAGTTTCTCGACCAACTGTCATGAATCGATGCAAAAATATAGTTCTAAAATATCTTTCTTTTCTTTTTTATAACTTTGTGATCCTTTGTGACTTGGCGCCTTCGTGGCAAAAATTTATGAATAATGCAGGTTAGATCAAAGATCAAATATTAAGGTGCAAAATGACAAATCAAAATCCAAAGATGAATTTAAACACGAACAGGAAATATTTTAGGATTCATCCGGGGAATCCGTACTTATATTTAACCGCAGAGGCCACTGAATTCGCAGAGGGAAAAATTAAAGGACGGAATGAGAAGGTTCCCAGATGGATTTAGAGA
>METF01000250.1:0-372 GCA_001771235.1 Candidatus Zhuqueibacterota bacterium RBG_16_48_16 | reverse complement strand
TCTCGGCGGTTAAAAGATTATCATGTATTCATCTGCAGGAAGAGCCTGTTTTAGCATCCAGCTTATTGACTTTGAAGGCGAAAAGATAATTTCGCATTTTGCTCTGTCATTTTTATGTTTGATTTTTAAGATTTGATTTTGATCCTGCTTCTTGAAATGCTATTAAAGAAAACATTTAGATTACCCTGTAATCGGTTACTATTCTACCTACAGGAGGACACTCATGCTTTCTCAATTCCAGAATGAACCTTATGTCGATTTTAGTCTGACAGAAAACCACCAGGCCCAGCAAGAGGCGATCAAATACGTCGAGAGCCAATTCGACCGCGAGTACGATCTGTTTATCGATGGGGAAAATGTGAAAAGCGACCG
>METF01000249.1:8696-9206 GCA_001771235.1 Candidatus Zhuqueibacterota bacterium RBG_16_48_16 | reverse complement strand
ACCTTATTTCTGGCAAATATTTGGTTGTACTTTTCAATGCGCTCATAGTCCTTCAGCAGTTCTTTATATTCCACCGAATCCACTTCGCCCATTTCCCGGATGCGCTTGATCTCAGAGGCAATAACATTGTCGAACACATTGTCGATATTCTCTTCCATCAGGATCGAACGCGTCTGCTGATTTTCTGCCGCGGCTTCGCGCATGAGCATTTCCGAAATCGTATTCATATAGCTCATGCGTTCCTGTGACAAAACCGCCAGTTGCTCTTCCAGTTTTTGGCGTTCGGCTTTGCCGGACGCTGCTGTCTTTTTCAAGCTATTCAAAGAGCTTTCCACCGCCTGATAGCGATTGCTAATGGCATGGATCGAATCGCTCAGCACCACAGCAATTTCGCTGAATTTTTCCGACAGCTTGTCAAGGACACCGACTGATGCGAATTGCTCGATCTGCTTGAAAGCGGGGGAGCTGCGCAGGCCGTCGCGAAAGCCAGGATCGATCTCATGGCTGGAA
>METF01000249.1:7317-8651 GCA_001771235.1 Candidatus Zhuqueibacterota bacterium RBG_16_48_16 | reverse complement strand
GCTTGTTGCGTGTACTGATCCACTGCCTCCAGGGATGGTGGAAGATGCGGAAATATCAATTCGGTCTGGCTGGAATTGTAAAGCGCTTCCAATGCTTTGGTGATGTCGGCCATCGCATCCGCCGCGTTTTCAATTTTCGGCAGCAAGCTGCGCATGAAGGCGCCGTTGGGATCGAGATTGGGATCGTCCGCAATCTGTGCCTCGGCTGCGGCAACCTTTTCCAGTGCTATTTCGTGGTTACCGTTTAGCAGCGCCTGTCTGGCTTCCTCATACAGCTCCTGAATGTCTTGCGCGAAAACGAATTGCGCCCATAAAAGCGCGACTAACAATAACAATTTACTTTTCGCACTTTTCATTTACGCCGCCTTTCTTGTCAATAAATACTTCTTTCCCATTGAACCGGAATCTAACGCAGGCATTTTCCCTGGAGCCGTAGCGCGATAGAGAAATCTCATTATAGGCGTCGGCTTTATCAGCAGGCGTGGCATCGATGGCGGTATAACTGGCGGACAAGCCGTCACCTTTCGGTTCGACCATCCAGACATGCTTAAAGTTATCGGCGCAGACAAAGTACCTGCCATAATTCTGGATCAGCCTGACTTTATCGGCATTAACGCCCTCCATCTTTAATATAGGATTGAGCCACAATACGCCGTGGATGTTCTCATCGTCGCCGATGGTAACGGAGCTGTCGGCAGCAACTTTGAGATTCATCGACATCGAATACTGCTCGAGCTTGACAACTCGGGAGGCGCAGCCAAATACCAGAATGATTGAGATAAGAAAAATCGATCGTTTCATTTTGCTTCCTGATTTATCATGAGTTGGGTTTTGCGAAAATAAGAATTCCGATGGTGTAAACAAAAAAGAATATTATGATATTTCTGTTAAAAACTGTGATTTTTTAGCGATCTAAAGTTTTAGTCCACCTGTTCCAGGACTACAACCTTACTTCACGCCCTCCAGGGTCTCTGCCTTCCCAGATCGCTCGCCAGCACATCGACTGCGATATTCACATCATCGACGAGCTGAAAATCATACATGCCCACGCAAATGAAATCCGCGCCGTTTTTATAAGCAAAGGAAAAACCCTCACTCGGATCAATTGCGCCGGCGGCCAAAACTTTAAAAGCAATCCAGGGTTCTTCCAGCCCGTTCATAAATTCGATGGTTTCTTTAGGATTGACGCACCAGATATTATCGTGTTGTTCGGCTGGCCTGGCCGACCAGTAATCGATATGATGTAACGTCTTGACCCAAAAGTCCGGCTTCAGTCCATAGCTTGCACAGGCTTGCACCGTTGCCAACTGATGCGCCCCAATGCCCGCCGGAAG
>METF01000249.1:273-7122 GCA_001771235.1 Candidatus Zhuqueibacterota bacterium RBG_16_48_16 | reverse complement strand
ATACTCGTTGATGACGCGGCATAATTGCGGATTGGTCAGCAGCGTGTTGATGCCGCACCGTTCCGCCAGGCTGAGCGTGTCGAAAATCTTGCGATCCGTATGGTAGGATTTGACCAATTTGGAAACATAGATGAGATCGCGGGCGTGCGCCCAACCGCCGATGAGATTGCCGCCGAGTAATAACCGGCTCACCTTCAGATTGCCGATATTGCCAGCAGGCACTTTGCCTTTCAAGTTCTTTAACGTGGAATACCGGAAAGTCTTTATCGTTGCACCGGAGAGCGCATCGGTTTGCATATCCGCTGCGTATTTCAGGTGCTTTTCTTCGTAGCTCTCCCATCCCCTTTTTCTAAGATAGGCATAAACAAAGCCGCCGAACAGAGGCAAGGTGACCAGGTTTTTTAGCACCTCTCTTCGGCCCAAGGAAATCGATGCCGTTGCCTTCGTTGCTGTTTGTTTTTCTACCTGCGGCTCATGAACCGGGGAGGAGAATTCACTTTTTCTTTTTTTTGCCAAAAGTCTGTCGATGCCGAAAAATGAGCCCGTGGGGAAAAAGATCAGGACGACCAGAGCAATCAATTCAACGAGATTTTTATCAACTACAAGGTAGCTGCCTTCCGTCGCCAGTGAATTCGCTAATCCCACAAATGGGGGATTGGCGATATAATAGAGCAATAACAGGCCAATGGCGGAAAATGTCGCCAGGCGTGTCAAACATCCGAAAAAGAGTCCCAGGCCGATAAGCAGCAGGCCCCAAATGTTGAGTAAATCCACGATTTTTAAAACGGCGGGGTTGCCAGCAATCCAATGAAACAAGCCGGAAAAGAGCCATTTTGATTCGCTGAGAAATCCGGCGCAAGTCCAATTGGGATTGGTGAGTTTGACCATGCCTTCGTAAAGAAAATGCCAACCGATAGCGACTCGCATCATTGTCAGTATGGACAGTTGCCATGTTGAAAGAGGCTGACTTTTTACAGATTGTGTCAATGCTTTCATTATGATTCCTCCCGTTTTGTCGTCTCTGATAGTGTCCTCGTAAAGATATTAATTATCTTTTTAGTTGCGAGTTATTTCTCATCATGTCGCATAATTATTCTTCTTGCAATTATCCCCCTGTTTAATTATTATTGTACACTTTTGCCAGGTAAGCTGACTTACCAGCAGACAATCGGTCTCTGTCTTGAGGGATTCCTTCACAAGGGACGATCAAATTCAACCTTGGCAAAGAATTAAAATTTTTAAAAGACCAATCACTTTTACGCATGGAGGACGATGTAATGGCTATCAAAGTCACGATCGGAAACAGAGAGTATTTCCCGGGAATCGGCAAAATACAATACGAGGGAGCGGATTCCAGGAATCCGTTGGCGTTCAAATATTATGATGAAAATAAAGTTGTCGGCGGCAAAACGCTGAAAGAGCATTTAAAGTTTGCCGTCTGCTACTGGCACACCTTCTGTGCCACCGGCGAAGATCCGTTTGGCCAGGGGACGCATGAATTCCCCTGGCTGGAAAGTAAGGACAAAAAACAAGCGGCCAAAGACAAGCTGGATGCGGCCTTTGAGTTTATCACCAAATTGGGCGTCCCCTATTATTGTTTCCATGACCGCGATATTGCCCCCGAGGGAAAAGATATCGAAGAATCGGAAAAGAATCTGCAAGAGATTGTCGATTTAGCCAAAAAGAAACAAGCCGAATCGGGAGTGAAATTGCTATGGGGCACGGCCAATGTGTTCAGCAATCCGCGCTACATGAACGGCGCGGCCACCAACCCGGATTTCCAGGTTCTGACGCACGCTGCCGCCCAGGTGAAAGCAGCCCTGGACGCAACCGTCGCGCTCGGCGGCGAGAATTACGTCTTTTGGGGCGGGCGCGAAGGCTATTTCTCCCTGTATAACACCGACGTGAAGCGGGAATTGGCGCATCTGGCGACCTTCCTGGGAAAGGCGCGCGACTATGGCCGCAAGATCGGCTTCAAAGGCATCTACCTGATCGAGCCGAAGCCCATGGAGCCGACCAAGCATCAATACGATTTTGACGTCTCCACCGTCATCGGTTTTCTCCGGCATCATGGCCTGGATAAGGATTTCAAGATCAATATCGAGAATAATCACGCTACGCTCGCCGGGCATACCTTTGCCCACGAAATGCAACTGGCGGCGGATGCGGGTCTGCTCGGCAGTCTTGATGTCAACCAGGGCGATCCGCTCAACGGCTGGGACACGGATGAATTCTTGCACAGCATCTATGATGCCGTCGATGCCCTGATGGTTTTGTTGGCCAATGGCGGAATACTCGGCGGACTCAATTTCGATGCCAAAACCCGCCGCAGCTCGACCGATTTGGAAGACATTTTCATCGGCCACATCAGCTCGATGGACACGCTGGCGCGTGGCCTGATGATCGCGCACAAGATTTTGGTAGAATCCGATATTCCGAAAATGAAGAAACAACGGTACGCCAGTTACGATAGCGGCCAGGGCGCGGCCTTCGAGCGAGGCAAGCTGGGACTGGAAGACTTGCGGAAAATCGCCGTTCAATCAGGCGAGCCTAAACGCATCAGCGGCAAACAAGAGCTTTACGAGAGCATAATTAATCAGTTTATCTAGCCAGTAAAGTTGCCAGGCACTTACCAGTGTGCCTGGCAAATTCTTGGGGTTTATTTTATCGATTCAATCTCCCAGGATAGGTTTTAGTGGTTGTGTGATCGGTATGCGTGTTACCGAGGCCTCTCGTGCTGTCGTCCTTTTACAGAAATAATAGCCACGTCTCCCGCGTTTTCACTACCGATGTTACTCAAAAGCGACCCGTATGAAAATCCGTAGACAACCCACATCAGGACTTTTTCTTACCCTCATGACGGTGACGACGATGATGCATGCTTCCGAGACAGGTGCGCCGGCCCATCACACGGCAAATGGTTTTCGAAATCCCTTCCCCGGCTTTGAAGAAAAGGGCTTTGTCGATGTGCTTCAATGGCAGCTCGACAGAATGCGCGGCAAAAGCCCGAAGAAGCCAAAGGCGTACCGGTTTGATATGGCAGAAAATGACGGCAAATGCCTGCGCGACAACCGGGCCGATTTTACGGTGACATGGATCGGCCATTCGACGCTTTTGCTGCAAATGCAGGGAATGAACATCCTGACCGATCCGATGTGGAGCGAGCGCTGTTCTCCCGTTGGCTTTGCCGGGCCGAAAAGGTACGTAGATCCGGGCATAAAATTTGAGGATTTGCCGGGCATCGATATTGTGCTGATCTCCCACGATCATTACGATCACCTGGATAAAGCGACCATACGCCGGCTGGGCAACAAGCCGTTTTACCTGGTGCCGTTGGGCGTTGGCGCTTTTTTGCAGCAACAGGGCATTCGCCGCTTTAAAGAGCTCGATTGGGGCGATAAAACAACCATCGACGAAATCGACTTTTATTGCACCCCGGCGCAGCATTTTTCGGGTCGGGCTTTGAAAGGGCGTAACAAAACCCTGTGGTGCAGCTGGGCTGTGAAGGGACAGTCCGGCAGTTTTTATTACACCGGCGATACGGGTTATTTCGACGGGATCAAAGAGATCGGCAACAAGCTCGGCCCGTTTGATCTGGTGGCCGTTCCCATTGGCGCTTACCTGCCGAGATGGTTCATGGCCGGCGTGCATGTCGATCCGGCGGAGGCCGTTCAGGTTTACCTGGACTTGCAGGGAAAGATTTTCGTGCCCATTCACTGGGGCACGTTCGACCTGGCCGATGAGCCGCTGGATGAGCCGCCGCGCCTGTTGTTCGAGGAAGTGGAAAAACAGGGGTTGGATAAAAGTCTTTTTTGGCAGCTCAAACACGGAGAGACGCGAATAATCTCCTCCGATGAAGGCGAAAGGATGGCCATAGCCGCTGAGGTACAGGAAGAAAAATAATGCATGACGAAAATCGAGCGATAGATATACCCGCCTCTGCTGCCGATGACGTTTGTCCGGTTTGCGGCGAAAAATTAATCCAGGAAAAATGCAAAGTCGTCTGCCGGAGCGAAAAATGCCTTTACCGTATCATCTATAATTGCTCCGAATTCTAATGCAACTCTTGCTTGTATCTTGATCAGATTTTGCCATTCTTGAGCGTAAATTTTATTAGAACACTGATGAAACGGATTGAATGGAGCCATACGGAATTGACTTTTGTTTCAAGACGATTATGATAGTTTTTCGTTACGGATCAGAGCCTTTGCCCAAATTGCGACTGTTAATCCCCGCCAAAAAGAATCTGTGCTATCCGTTTCATCCGTTAAATCCGTGTTCCATATTCGTTCTGGTCTGTCCAGGTTAAGGAAAAGGATTCTTGCTGCATCTCCACAACATGACCTATGCCATTGGCCCGAGAACGCTTTTAGACGGCGTCAACTGGATCATCAATCCCGGACGGCGCTATGCACTTATCGGTCCGAACGGGGTGGGGAAAACCACGCTGTTGAGAATAATCCACCATGATATAACGCCCCAGGACGGACGCATGACCCGCCCCCGCGATTACAGCATCGGTTATTTGCCGCAGGAGCAGGTTGCTCATGAGCGGGGAAAAGTCTTGCCGCTGGTGTTGGCAGGCCATCGTGAGCTGATCGAGCTGGACGACAAAATTCAGACACTTCATCGTGAGCTGCAAAACGCCCTGGAAAATCATGACGAATTATTGAGCCAGCTCGGATCTGTTGAGCAGCGGTTCGATGCCATGGGCGGCTATACGATAGAGACCGAAGCGAAGGCAATTCTTTCGGGCCTGGGTTTTCAGCAACAGGATTTTGCTCGCGAGGCGGCCGAGTTCAGCGGCGGCTGGCGGATGCGCATTCACCTGGCAAAGCTCCTGCTCCTCAATCCGGACCTTCTATTGCTCGATGAGCCGAGCAATCACCTGGATTTGCCGTCATTGGAGTGGCTCGAAGCGCATTTGCTCAATTTCAAAGGAAGTGTCGTCATTGTTTCGCACGACCGGTTCTTTATCGAGCGGCTCTGCCAGGAAATTGCCGAGCTGGAAAACGCAAAGCTCACTGTTTATCCGGGCAATTATTCTTTTTATGAAAAGACCAAACAGGAGAATATCGAGCGGACGCAAAAACAATGGGAGCAGCAAAAGGCCGAGCGGGAAAGGCAGCAACACTTCATCGACCGGTTCCGTTATAAAGCCACCAAAGCCGTTCAGGTACAAAGCCGGATAAAAAAGCTGGCCAAATTGGAAGAGATCGACAGGATGACAGCGGCCTCGTCCGGATTCCATTTTGCTTTGCAGGTCGATCGACCGAGCTATCGGGACGTGGTAAAAATTGAAAGCCTCTGTTTTCGCTATGATACGGAATGGGTCTTTGAGGATATTGACCTGGAGATATTTCGCGGCGAAAAAATTGCCCTGGTCGGACTGAACGGCGCCGGCAAAACCACGCTGACGCGGCTGATCGTCGGCGAGCTGCAGCCACAGAGAGGGTTGTTAACACTCGGCCAACGGACGTCCATCGGCTATTACGCCCAGCACCAGGTCGATGCGTTGCGGCTGGAATCGACGGCTTACGAGGAAGTTGCCTCATCGGCAACCAACGCGCAATTGCCCCTCATCCGTAATATCCTCGGCCTGTTTGGCATCAGCGGCGACGACGCTTTTAAAAAGATCGCTGTTTTGTCCGGGGGTGAAAAGGCTCGTGTATCGCTTGCGAAAATGCTGCTTTCCGGGGCCAACTTTATCATCATGGATGAGCCGACCAACCATCTGGACATGGCCTCGCGCGAAGCGCTGGAAAAGGCGCTGAATGCCTATGAAGGGACTTTGCTGCTGATCTCGCACGACCGCTATTTTCTCGACAAGCTGGTGAATCGCGTCATAGAAGTGAATAACAAGACCCTGAAGGTTTACGAGGGGAACTATACGGACTATCTGGAAAAACGGCAAAGCGACGTGCCCGAAATTACAGCGGAAAAAACAGGGCCAACCGAGCCGGCAGCACGAAAATCCAGGGAGCAAAAACGGCTGGAAGCTCAAGCCCGGCAAAAGGTGAGCAAGGCGAGAAATGAGCTAAAGAAAACGGTCGAGGCCATGGAGTGTGAGATCGAACGATTGGAAGCGCGAAGGATCGAGATAGAGCGCCGCATGGCCGATCCGCTTTTATATAAAAACGGGGAACAGGTCGGCCCGCTCAGAAAGGAATATACACAGGTGTTGAAGGATATTGAAACGGCCTATAAGAGCTTGGCGGATGTATCTGCACGCTATGAGAATCTTCTCGCGCAATTGGAAAAGTCCTAGGGGGCGAGGAACTCTCCATGGAAATTCTCTTAGTAATCACTCAGCCCACTAACCACACAAAATAAACGAAAGGGCTTAACATGAAAACTATGAATTCTTTTATATTCTTTTCATTCATTTTGTTTGTTTCGTGTGATTCGTGGGCATATAGACAATACAAATCTATCACTTGCGCGTTTTTACCAAAACAATCAATCCCGCCGCGCCGAATATAATGTTTGCAACCCACGCGGCAAACAGGGGGGATAAAAATCCGATATGCCCCAGGGTTTGTGCGGTTTTGGTGATGCCGAAATAGACAAAGACAATCGCCAGGCTGATGCCAAAACCGGTTGCCGCACTGCCTCGCCTCTTTCTGGATGACAGCGGCGCGCCGAAAAGGATGATGATAAAATTGGCAAAAGGGATGGCGATTTTCAGGTGCAAATCGACCAGCCATTTTGCCGGATCGCCGCCGCTCCGCCGGATTTCGTTGATAAAGACCTGCAAATCCCTGAATGACATTTCTTCAGGTCTTCTTAAAATTTTCGCAAAATCATCCGGCCTGAGGTTTGTGTCCCTGAGAACCAATCGATCGAATG
>METF01000249.1:0-243 GCA_001771235.1 Candidatus Zhuqueibacterota bacterium RBG_16_48_16 | reverse complement strand
GGCGAATATAGCCTTCGTGCAAAACCCACAGGCTGTCCTCCCACTCGATACTGCGCGCATCGATCCGGCTGATAAGCTTTTGTCCGTCCATTTCGCTCACCCGCACGACGTGCCCGGTTTTCTCCACAGTCCGGTAATAGCGCATGCTGATGATCCTGCCCCGGCTATCGCGCAGATACACTTTGTTGATGCGCTTGCGCCACCGTTCCCGTTGTTTCTCCAGATACTCATCGGTGAGGACTT
>METF01000248.1:1337-7040 GCA_001771235.1 Candidatus Zhuqueibacterota bacterium RBG_16_48_16 | reverse complement strand
TTAATTGATAAAAATTTAATTTCCATTTTTTCTTAATTTTGGGGGCAAGTAATTTTAAATCAATACTAAAATATTCTATTACTTATTAAGTTCAAACAGATATATGCGTGCGAAACCCTAACCTCTGAATAGCCAGCCTAGCACACCACCGTCTCATTCCTATCCGATCCCACCGACACCAAATCGATCTTTGTGCCCGTCAGCTCGCTTATTCTGCCCAAATACTTTTTGGCCATCTCCGGAAGCTCACTGTAACTTTTTACCTTTGCGGTGCTCTGTTGCCATCCCGCGTGCGTCTCGTAAACGGGCTGGACGCTCTCCTGCAGCCACGGCTCGGCCGGAAAATGGTTCAACACCCTGTCGCCAGAGCGGTAGGCGGTGCAGATCTTGATTTCCTCCAGCGTGTCCAGCACGTCCAGCTTGGTGATCGCCAGGCTGGTCAGGCCGTTCACCTGCACGGCGTGCCTGACGATGACCGCGTCAAACCAGCCGCAGCGGCGCGGCCTGCCGGTGGTGGCGCCAAACTCGCTGCCCAGCGACCTGATCTTGTCGCTGAACTCCGGGTCGAATTCCGTCGGGAAGGGGCCTCGACCCACCCGCGTGGTATAGGCTTTGACTATGCCCAGCACCCGGTCTATCTTAGTCGGGCCAATGCCGATGCCGACGCATGCCCCGCCGGCGATGGGATTCGAAGAGGTGACAAAAGGATAGGTACCGAAATCCACGTCGAGCATCGTGCCTTGCGCTCCCTCCAGCAAAATCTCTTTACCGGCGTCGATGGCATTATTGATAAAAACCGACGTGTCGGTCACGTACTCATCGATCAGTTTATCGAATTCCATGTACTCGTTTATGATCTTTTCGGTATCAAGCTCTGCGCTTTTATAAATATGGTGCAGCAACTGATTCTTTTCCCCGATATTCTGCACCAGCTTGGCCCGCAAGGTCTCCCGGTCCAGCAGATCGACGATGCGAATGCCGCTGCGGTCGTATTTATCCACATAAGCCGGGCCTATGCCGCGACCGGTCGTGCCGATCCTGGTCTCGCCCATGACTTTTTCTTTCGACTGATCCAGGATACGGTGATAGGGCATGATCAGGTGAGCGCGGTGGCTGATAAAAAGCCGTCCGGTTACGGAAATGCCCTTGTTTTGCAGCAGGCCAATTTCTTCCACCAGCACCAGCGGATCGATAACCACACCATTGCCGATGACACAGGCCGTGTGCGGTCTCAATATGCCGGAAGGGATTTGATGGAGGATGATTTGTTCCCCATCGATCACCACCGTATGGCCGGCATTGGGGCCGCCCTGGTAGCGCGCAACGATATCGACGTTTTCGCTT
Organism: Candidatus Zhuqueibacterota bacterium RBG_16_48_16; assembly: GCA_001771235.1. Lineage (GTDB taxonomy): Bacteria > Zhuqueibacterota > Zhuqueibacteria > Residuimicrobiales > Sediminimicrobiaceae > Sediminimicrobium. The sequence goes on along the minus strand of METF01000248.1, from coordinate 5,696 downwards.
AAAAGATCGACAATTTTCCCTTTACCCTCGTCGCCCCATTGGGCGCCAACGATAACTGTTACAGCCATTCGTTTTCCCGTTCAATAAAAAACTCCGACCGGCGTTCCTGTCGGAGACTTTGTTAAAGGATTATCAAATTTCTAAAAGGAGATTTTACGATGGAAAGCTTTTCACCGCTTCATCAATGCTGTCGTGTGTCTCGAAAACATTGATGAGCTTGGTAATCGTGAGCAAGCTTTTAATCCGATCCGTAATGGCAGCCAGTTTCAAATTACCGCCGGCATTTCGCATAGTGGTTAATGCCCCGATCAGAATACCCAATCCCGAGCTGTTCATCCATTCGACTTTCGAAAGATCGGCAACGACTTTGCTTTTGCCTTTTTCAACGAGATCGTGGATTTTATCGTTTATCAGCGTCGCATCCGGGCCGCCGATAATTTTACCCTGAAGCTCAAAAATGACCACCCCCTTACGCTCCGATTGCTTTAATTCCATTCAACAGCTCCTTAAAGCAGGTTTATTACATCCGTCTCTTGCCTTTCTGACCGGCAAAACGGGATTGAAGTGCGATGACAACGGGACTGGCGATGAATACGGTCGAATAGGTTCCGGCGATAATGCCGACGACAAGGGCAAAGGAAAAGTCATGAATGACTTCGCCGCCGATGAGAAAAAGAACAACGACCACGATTAATGTCGTGCCCGAGGTGATAATCGTTCTGCTTAACGTCTGGTTGATGCTTCTATTGATGACGTTTTCAAAGGCATCGCGGCGCAAGATCTTGAGGTTTTCCCGTATTCGATCGTAAACAACGATGGTATCGTTCAAAGAATAACCGACGATGGTCAGGAAAGCGGCAACGATAACCAGGGTAATATCGAGGTTGAGCAATGAGAAAAATCCAAGTGTTACGAGAACATCATGAAACAAGGCAACAACGGCACCTACAGCAAACTTGAATTCGAATCGCCAGCTAATGTATATTAAAATACCGATCAATGATATAAAGACAGCTAAGAGCGCTGCCTCGCGCAATTCGCTGCCGATTTTAGGTCCGATCTCCATAACGGCGCGGATGTCATACTTGTTGTCGGGGAAACTAGCCGTAAAATTTTCTTCCATAATCTCGGCGATATTTACACCTTCTGCCAGCTTTTCCACCCGGATGATGAATTCGTTCTCCTCTTCGAAACCGATCTTTTTTATTTCAGCCTGGCCGAAGCCCAGGGCGCTTAACGAGCTTCTCAGCTTGCCCGCCGTCATTGGTTTTTCGAATGCCAGTTGCAGCGACGTACCTCCGGTAAAATCGATGCCGTATTGCGGTCCGCCATGGGCGATCAGCGAGATGATGCCGGCAAGGATGACAACGGCCGAAATTAATGCTGCAAGCTTTCTTTTTCCTAAAAAGTCTATATTCGTCTCACGGAACAGTTGCATGTCGTCTCTATCTCCTCACGAAACCAAATTTCATTCCACCTGGTTCACTAAAATCCTCTGCTTCATATACTCAGCTTTTTAATGGCATATCTTGAGGTGATGATATCAAAAACAAGTCGCGTTACAACAATGGCCGTAAACATGCTGGCAATGATGCCGATCGATAGTGTCAGAGCAAATCCGCGAATGGCACCGGTGCCAAAGCTGTAAAGGACGACGGCGGTAATGAGGGTGGTGACGTTAGCGTCAAGAATGGTTTTAAAGGCGCGGTTGTAGCCCGCATCAATCGCCGCGCGGATGGTTTTTCCGGTTCTAAGCTCCTCACGAATACGTTCAAAGATGAGCACATTCGCATCGACGGCCATGCCGACTGTGAGAATGATGCCGGCAATGCCGGGCATGGTTAAGGTGGCGTGAAAACCGGCCATTACGGCCAAAACGAAAACGATATTTAAAGATAGCGCAAAATCGGCAATCGCACCCGATCCGCGATAATAGATGACCATAAACAGGACCACCAGAATCAAGCCGATTATAGCCGACTGCTGGCCTTTGTCTATCGAATCCTGGCCGAGGGACGGCCCGACGGTATTTTCGGTGATGACATGAAGGGGCACGGGAAGCGCACCGGCCCGCAACACCAGGGCCAAATCTTTTGCCTCATCCATCGTGCCCATGCCATCGATGCGGGCGCTGCCCGAGGGGATCTTTTCTTTGATATTGGGTGCCGAGGCAACCTTGCCATCCAAAACGATGGCCAGTTGTTTGCCAACATTCATGCCGGTAACTCTGGCGAATATTTTGGTGCCATCGCCATTCAATTCCATGTGCACCTCGGCTTCTCCCGCGGAAAAGTTGCTGTCTCCGCCGCCAATTTGCACATCGGCCGTCTTGAGCATGGCGCCGAGCAATTCAGGCTCTTTCTTGAGAAGATAGAGTCTCTGAAACTCACCCTGGTCCTGGCCCGGGGAAATTGTCTGGCGCGCAAAAACAAATTCGGCCTCAGCCGGGATGACTGACCGTACTTCGGGTAACTGCAGCGCTCGCTGTACAGCGCCTATATTCTGAGCTGGCACGGTTATGACGTTAGAATACCGACCGGACAAAGCTCGTAGTAACGAAGTAAAAGGCCTTTCTTCAAAGGTGCTCTGATCGACCAGTAAAGTTGTATCCTCTTCTGCCGTTTCTTCGGTTGCATCGCCGCCGAAAAGGTCGTTCAAGCTCACCTCTTGTTCTTTAGCCGTCCCGCCATCAGCAACATTGGCCGAGTCCGCTTTGGGGACCGCCTCTTTTTGATCCAGACCTTTTCTTTTCGTCCGTAATACCCGATCAATATCGCTCAATACAGACCAGACAATCTCCGGATCTTTGACAAGCTTGAATTCAAGAAGGGCGGTCGTGTTGATAATTGACTTGGCGCGTTGGATATCCTGAATTCCGGCAAGCTCGATGACGATTCGCCGGTTTCCTTCCTTTTGAATCGACGGCTCGGAGACACCAAACTGATCGATTCTGTTGCGCAAGACCTCCAGCGTCCGGCTTATCGCATCATCCGCCTGTTCTTTCAGCTCCTTGATAATATCATCATCGGCCTGGCCTCTGCGTCCATAGTACCTGTTCAAGTGGATATTGCGGCTGGCAAAATTGTCCTGTAATACATCAAAAAACGTGCCTCCCGACTCTTCGAGCTCTGTTTGCGTCGCCTTTAGAATGTCTTCAAGACGCTCATCCTTATTTTTCGCCAGTTCGCCTCGTAATAGCTGCGGCAAATCGACTTCATATACCAGGTAGGTTCCACCCTGTAAATCAAGTCCCCTGCGGATGGCTTTTCCTTCAATATTCTTGATTTTCGTCTTTAAAGCGATCAGTTTGCTGCCGAGACTCAACGCCTGATTTAAGGTATCTCCCTGGCTTTTCGCGCGAATCAACGATTCGAGATTACCTTCGGTCAACGCGCCGCTAATTTCTCCCAATCCCAGACCGGTCATATCACTGACTTGTTTTGAAAGATTCTGCTCCTTCTCTTGCAGTTTGCCAATCCGGAATGTCGGATAAAGCGATACAGAGGCCACTACGACCAGGGCGATCACGAATACAAGCTTTATCAGGTGGTTCCTTTGCATATATTCAAAACCTCCAAGACTAATGAGTTACAAATCCGGTCAATATAGCCTATTTCAAATAAAAAGTCAACTCAAAATCTATAAGTACTTTATCTTATCTCAGGTCAATTATTTCAAAAAATCGCTTCGTCCGAATACCCATAAGACTTTTTCACCCCGGAGAATAAAAAGAACCACCGCATTGTTAAACCAGGCACCTTTTTCAATGAGATTCTCAAAACACAACATGAGGAGGTTTCAAAGATGAATAGAGCAGTTTATCTCGGCGTTCTGGTTTTCGTTGTCATTGCCGGCTGCGCCAAAGAAAGCAAAAAGGAAATGACCGTCGCAGAGCGGCTTGAACGAGGACGCTACTTGGTGGAAAACGTGGGAATGTGCGCCGATTGTCACACGCCCATGAACGAAATGGGTGAGCCTGTTCGGGAGAACTGGCTGCAAGGTTCTCCCATCCTCTTTAAGCCAGTATTTGAGGTGCCCAATTGGGCAGACGTCGCCCTGCCAATTGCCGGATTACCGAATATAAGTGAAGAAAACGCGGTTTCCGTACTCGAAACCGGCGTCTATGGGGACAATCAACGCCTGCGTCCGCCGATGCCGCAATTCAGGCTTAACCACGAAGATGCTGTGGCCGTCGTTGCCTATCTCAAATCATTAAGAGCCGAATAGCGACTCTTGCCGCACATCATTATTCAGCCCACGAAACACACAAAATAAACGAAAGGAATTATTTTGTTTGTTTCATGTGTTTCGCGGGCTGAATGAAGACCAACCAAGGCACCAGGGTTTTGGTGAAAACCC
>METF01000248.1:0-1306 GCA_001771235.1 Candidatus Zhuqueibacterota bacterium RBG_16_48_16 | reverse complement strand
TTGCCCTGGCAGGGTCTTGCCCATTATTCCCTCGGTACCAACTGTCTCACCACGTCGATGATCGTCCCGTCGCGAAATTCGATCAGAGCGACAATCCTGTCGCTGAATTCAGGCTTTTCCGGAACGCCCGTCATAGCGACGGCGATATGGCGCAATTCTTCGATGGATTTGATCGGCAAATCGCTGCCTTTGAGAGCATCCATCAGGTCCGAACGCCGGGGATTAATGGCAATGCCTCGTTCCGTCACCACAACATCGATCATTTCCCCCGGCGCTGTCACCGTGGTGACGTCGTCGACAATGATAGGGACGCGGTTCCTGACCAGCGGCGCGGTGATCAAGGTCACCTGCGCATCGGCTGCATCGGTAAAGCCGCCAATGCCGTGCAGCAGCCATCCATCCGAGTGGGTGTTGACATTGACATTGAAATGCACATCGACCTCCGTCGCCCCCAGAACGGCCACCTTGACCATCTGCGCGAAGCAGCCTTTGGAATGATAATTATAGGAGACGAAAGGATTGGTTTCGATATGGCGGGGATTCTCCCTCAGCGATCGCACGCCGTCGAGGTCGAAGCTTTGTCCGTCCAAGATGAATCTGGTCAGCCCGCTTTCCAGCATCTCCACCATGAATTTTGTCGAGCCGCCGCGAACGAAATCGGCGACCACCCCTTTTTGCGCCATAAGCTCGGCCATGTATTTTACGAATGCCAGCGAAACGCCGCCGGCGCCGGCCTGAAAGGAAAAGTGCGGCTGGCTCATGATGCCGCTTTCGGCAACAAACTGCGCCGCATATTCGGCGATCAGCAGTCGCGTTGGGCTGCGGGTGATTTGCGTCGTCCCCGATACGATCTGCCCGGCATCGCCGATGGCATCCACCTGCACCACGTAATCGACGTTTCCGCCTTCAATGCTCCAGGGGTAACAGGGGAAATCGACCAGGTTATCGGTAATGATCACCACCTTGTCGGCATACAGCGAATCGGCCAGGGCAAATCCCAGCGGCCCGCAGGCGGATTTGCCGAACAGCCCATTGGCATTGCCGTGCGGATCGGCGCAGGGAGCAGCAATAAATGCCACATCGACATGCAGATCGCCATCCTGAAGAGCACGGTATCGCCCGCCGTGAGAACGCAGCACCGCCGTTTTACACATTTGTCCCAGCGAGCAAGCCCTGCCCACCGGCCCGTTCATCGATCCCTCTACATGGGAAATGACACCGTTCCCGATATGTTGAGCCAGCTTTTCGTGCACGGGAAACAAGGCCGATGGGGCCAACACCAGGTTTTTAAGGCCTCTCTCCGCCA
>METF01000247.1:3666-7488 GCA_001771235.1 Candidatus Zhuqueibacterota bacterium RBG_16_48_16 | reverse complement strand
CGGATTTCATTTCGGTATCCTATGGGGTAAATGAAAAAGTTGCACCATCCTCCGAACGGCGGGATAGCATCCCAGCCTGTGGACTATGGAAGAGAATCCCCCGCAGAGCACGATGAGCCGTGCACGCTATCAACAGCTATCCGTTGTTAAGATAACTTGCTTTGCCCCGCTCTTAAATCCCATTCCGGAACAAAGGCTCGACGATAGCCAGGCATGAGACTAATTCTCTCTTTATCTCTAATCCAGGACTTTTCTGAACCTGTGCCTTCCCGGTTCGACCACAACAAAGGCTTTCTTCAATTCATTTTCAGTATGCGTGCTTAACACTCTTTCAAGTTCTTCATGTACAGCATGCCGGGTTGAGGGTAATAAGCGCAGATAAATTACTCCTGCCCCCAAACCGCTTACAAAAACAAGACTACCAAAATCTCTGTCCCTCGTAACAAATATCCTATCTTCTTCTTGGGCTTTCTTAAGTAAATCCGAATCGTATGCCTTCGAAAGGCCCAAGTGGGCTACAGGGACAGCGTCATGTCCCAATTCTCTCAGAAAGATTCTTGTGACAGAATAAACATCCTGATCAAGCAGTAACTTCATGCTACTTCAACTGATATGTGGACATCTTCAGCGGCAAGAATATCGATTGCATACTGAATACAGGCTTGAATATCCTTCGCCTCAAGATCAGGATAATAATCTTGTATGATTTCTTCAAAAGAAACCCCTTCCCTTATTAACTCGAGGACATTTTGGACCGTAATTCTAGTGCCAGCTACGCAGGGTTTTCCAAAATGAATGTTGGGATTTACTGAAATTCTTTCTTTCATTCTTTCCTCATACAGATAGTTTTGCCTTCTTTAGCAAGTAACCTGCTAAATTTAAAAATAACGTAATAATTCTATATAGTCAAGATTGAAGGTTTACATAATTTTTTAAACCCAATCTTTATAACTCATCTTGCATATATAATTCGCGCTTATCTTGTAGTGTTGGTTTCTGTCTTCTAATGGCTCCACTTCAAAATTTTTAAAAGCGTTCTTTGACCTTTTGACCTTCAACTTTTTACTTTTCACATTCCATTCCCGCCGTTCCGCACCAGCGCCTTCATCTGTCCAATCGCCTGGCCGATACCCACCAGCACCGCTCGGGAAAGGATGGCGCGGCCGACGTTTATCTCCTCGACAAAAGAGAGATCGCCGAATTCGCGCAGGTTTTGGTAGTTCAGTCCGCCGCCCATAGAGATGCCAAGACCCAGCTTGTTGGCGGCAATCGCCGTGGCGCGCAGTCTTTCGATATAATCGGACATGCTGTTCAAGTCCTCGAATCCGGCAATGGGCGTGGTGTTGAGCTGCACATAATCGACCTCCGCTTTTGCCGCTGCACGAATTTGCTGACTGTCGGGATCGATGAATACGCTGACCACGACATTATTGGCGCGCAGTGCGGCGGCCGAATCCTCCACGTATTCATAGTTGGATACAACATCCAGACTGCTTCCCGCTGCTGCATCGTCCGAAACCGGCGGCATCAGGGTCACCATATCCGGCAAAACCTTGATGGTTTTTTTGACCAGCTCTTCTTTCAACGGCACCGCCAGGTTAAAATGGGTTTTGACCACTTCCTTCAAAATATGCACATCCCGGTCGGTGATGTCGGATCGATCCTCGCGCAGTTGGGCCACAATGCCGTCAATGCCGGCCACTTCGGCGGCAATGGCCACATCCACCGGATCGGGCTCACGGGATTTGTTGTATTTCCGTAATCGCGCCACCTGGTTGACACACAAACAGAGTCGAGGCATGCGGTATCCTTTCCTGAAAATTAGCTTCCCGTTGTTGACTGTTTATTAGAAATTTTTTTCTATAAAAAATCTTTAAACTGCATAATTCATGGATTGACTGAATGTGCGACGCACCTGGTTTTCTATCATTTCAAAAAGTGCGTCGCACATCTGTCAATGAGCCAGAGCCAAAATGCTGAATCGTGATCTGTGGGCTAAAAGCCTGCATCAGCCCGTAAATGAAGAAACGAATACAAATTCAATCCCCCTGGCTTCCAGCTCGGGGATCATTTTGGTCAGCACCTTAAAGGTATTTTTTCGAACGTGGCCGATACCAATGACCCTGCCGTTCGCACCGGCCATCTCGCCCAACCTGGCCATTTGTTGGGTGATAAAATCAACATCGTCTTTGGCATCGATAAAAACCTGGTTCGCGGCAGTTGGCACGCCCATTTTCTTTGCCACGTCATAAGCCAAGCTTTCGCTGTTGGTGCGGCTGTCGATAAAAAATTTGTTTGCGGCCTTGATCTCACTGAGAACGACCGTCATCAAATTTTCGTCCGCTGTGGCCTTCGATCCCTGGTGATTGTTTACTCCAACAGCGTTGGGGATTTCGGCAAGGGCTTTTTGCATGCGCAGGTGGATTTCCGAGGGCGGCATGTCGGTGAGGAGAATATAATCGTCCTTATCATATTTTTCCTCCAGCGGTTCCATCGGAATATGGATGAGTACCTCTTTTTGGGCAAGCTCCGCGTCGCGCCGGATGCGTTGGGTTTCACGAAGACCGGGGATGATAGAGATCGTCAGGGGCCGGGAAAAATTTATAAACTCTTTGGTCAGCTCGTCATACTTGTAGCCGAAATCATCGATAATAATGGCCACATAGCCCGCCACCCCGGGCAGCGACTCTTTGACCACAAACGTCAGCCGATGAACGATCCCGGAATCATTGCCGATGTTCATTTCATAGAGATGTCGCCGCGAGTCTTCCAGGCAATCCAGCAGCCGGTAGCCGATTTTACCCAGCTCCTGATCCAGGCGGCCGTACATGTTGAGAAACTGGAAATTTTCGGGGATGGTCACCTCGGTCAGGCCGTCAGTGGTTCGTTGCCATCTTTCGCGGATATTGTATTCCTGCATGACGTTTTTCAAGACCTGGTAGACACGGACATCTCTGGTTGCCAAGTCCCTGGCGCGGCGAGGCATTTTCGGCACGTTGTCCAGGACAAAAAGATTGATCAATAGTAATATAACAGCCGACAGGCCAAGTCCGGTCTTTAGGTTGATGTACCCGGCATAACCAGTTTGTGAGGCTGCCGGATCGGTATGCTTCTTAATTCGCCGTTTCATAGTGCTCAAATTGCTATAGCCGTTCTTGCGGTTGTGAAACCATTACTTGCCAAAATAAGCCCGGAGAACGCTCCAGGTAGGATTGTCGCCGGTCGATTTGTCCTCCCAGCGGTGAATGTACCACAAATCTTCATTATTACGAACAAACCTGAATTCCGCTTGTCCGTCCAGTATGCGGAAACATTCCGGCTGGTCGCATTTGTAATTGACAACCAGGTGATACGCCTGAATGAACACCGCCGAGTCCTGCTGGGTCGGCGTCTCGCTCAGGGGGGTCAAATTCAAGGCGCTGGTGGAATCTTTGGGCAGAAAAAGCTTGAGCTGGTTGATGTAGACTTGCTCGCGTTCATAGCCCCAGTTGTCAAAAAGTCCGGGATTGGAATTGGCCACCGCCGGATCGGCCACGTAGCGGAATGGCCTGGGCGCATAACCGGTGTCGGCCAGGCAGCGCATATAGTTGGTCACGTTCTTTTCCGCGAGGGCGTTGCGCAAATTGACCAACACGATGGCCGGCGAGGTCGGTTGAATCCAGGAGGACTGCTCCGTACTGGGGTTTTCCGGCTCGCGGGTGGAGAAGGGCGTTTTGCAGGAAAAGACGGAAACAGCCACGCACCCGATGAGACTGCAAAGGAACATGAGGTTGTTGCGTTGATGTGTAATGGTTCACCCGGAAATTGCTGGTGCCTGAACGA
>METF01000247.1:3070-3180 GCA_001771235.1 Candidatus Zhuqueibacterota bacterium RBG_16_48_16 | reverse complement strand
CGCGTGAATGGCGTGGACGATGTCGCTCATGCCCCTTCGCTCCTCCGCTGTATGGGAAAGAGGCGAGCAATGAACGCTTTTTGAGTAAATGGCCACGGTCGGGTGGTTGT
>METF01000247.1:0-3057 GCA_001771235.1 Candidatus Zhuqueibacterota bacterium RBG_16_48_16 | reverse complement strand
ATAGGCAAAGGCATAGTCGTTTTCACAGATCACCAGGTTATGATAAAGAGCCAGGTTGGCGGCGTAATCATTGAAAAGATTCGGATTTTTATAGACCCTTTCCTGCTGCCGCTCGATGGTTGTGCCCCACTCGTCCAGGGCCACCATTTGTTTATGCAAATGGTCGAAAGAGGCGCCCGCTTCCCGCAACCAGTTTTGGAAAATACTGATGTAGCGAGCGTAGCGGTTATTGGCATAGATGTCATCAATAGCGTTTATGGTGTATTCCATGTATTGGTAATGTTCCTCGGCGGAGAGCTGGCCGGCGGAAGCCAGCTCATTGCTCAACGCGGCGCCGTCGCGAAAATGTTTGCCGGAAATGATCAATTCATGGCTGCCGCCGAAGAACGCATCGGTCATGGCCAGTTTTTCTTCTTCGCCAATCGATTGGATTTCCTTCTCCGTCAATCCAGAGTATCGCAGTTTCAAGCTGACAACGCCCAGCAGATGCTCTCGCCCGATCTTGTCGGACATATAGCGCTGTCGCCAGTCCCGGTTTTTTTCGGAAAGCTGAAGATCGAAATTTTGCTGCCAATAGCTAAAAGTGACGATCTCGAACAGATTCGGAACACGCCGGAATTCGGCGTATCCCTGTATCACGGCTTGCGGCTCGATCCGCTCCTTCAGGACGTAGCGGCCATTGGCCTTCTCAAGACGTGATTTCTCCGGCGGCGTCATAAAATAATTGACCGGGCAGAAATGGCATTCCCGCACCACCTTCGGGTCGATGGGCGCGGCATGCTCGGCGATCCGGGTGAACAGCGGCCGGTTCTTCCTGCCGGGAATGATCCACACTTCGATTCCGGTGAAAGGATTGATCTGCTTTTCCGTGCCGTCCGGCGTCCTCTTGATAAAATCGTGGGCGATACGGGTAAAGTTGTCCGCCAATTTATTCGTTTTTCACTCCAGGCTGATTTCTACTGAATATATTGCCGGACAAAACAGGCGGGCGTAAGCGGCGAGGCGGTCGCCCGGCTGATCATCTCATTCCAGGGGTAAACGGCCCCGGCTTGAAAAACATTCTTCCCCAGATAGTCGCCGGCCTTCTTTTCATTCACATAGCTCACATCGGCGTCCGAATCGAGATTCAATACTTTATGCACGATGTGATCATGCAGTTGCGAGGCCAGTAATTCGCCCAAAAGGTAATTATGGTAATAGCACGGCGCTATGGCAAAATGAATCTTGGCCGCCCAATCCGGTGCGTTACGATCCTTGGGCTTTTTCACCAACTGGAACTTTTCCACCGTATCCCACCAGAGCGCATTCAAATCCTGGTCGGGATCGGCATAAAGCTGCTTTTCAAAACCGTACATGACCATGGCCCAGCGGGCGAATATCAATTGCTGCATTTGCGCGTACTTTTTGGTCACCTTTTCCAGCTCAACTCTCTGGGAATCGTCCAGCGCCAGCATCTTTTCCATCCACAGCGCATTTCTGCTCAAACGGCCGAAAAACATGGCGATCGCTTCCGTGGTAAAGATATGCGCCGGCTGCCGCAATAAATAGGGCGTCTTTTGATTCTGAAATTTGTCGTATACGGCGTGTCCCAGCTCGTGCAGCATGGTGCCCATCCAGCGCTCGTTATTTTTCACGTTGCACAGGATGCGCACATCGCCTTGGCGGTCGATGTCCGTGCAAAAGGCGTGTGGATTTTTGCCCTCCTTTTCATAGAGATCGCTCTTTTCCAGGATGGATTCCGCATCGAGGCCGATTCCATCGTAAAAGGAAGCGGCCAGTTGCCTGACGTCAGAATTGGCATAATAGGTGTCCAGGTCCAATTCATACACCAAAGGCGCTTCCTGGAAAAACGGATCGTGATAATGCCAGGGCATCAGTCCCTCGACGCCAACCCCGTAATTGTCCGCCAAAACGTCGTCCAGCTCTTCCTTCATATTGGCGTAAGGCTCTGCCGTCAGCCGGTACAATTCGTCAAAGATCTTATCCAGCTCTTCCACGCTCTGCTCCGCAGCCGTCAGCGACAGGGTGTGATAATTGTCAAATCCCATCTTTTGAGCCGCCTGATTTCGCAGCTTGACCAGGGCGATGAGATCGGCCGCCACCACATCACCAACCTGTTTACTGACCATCCAGGCTTCGCGGCGCTTGCGCGAATCGGTTTCCGTTTTCAGGATGTCGTCGATTTCATTGACGGTCACTTTTTTGCCGTCAAGCGTCGCCCGAAAAGTGCTGAATTTCTGTTCGACCTGCGCGCCCAGGCTGACGATTTGACCCAGCAGATCGGGGTCGATTTGATTCTCAAGGTAACTATTGTACAACATATCCACCTGCCGAGCCAGCAAGGGATCATTGATTTGTCCCGATTCTTTCCACGCCTTCAGCAGGCCAAAATCCGCCGGGTCGCTATAAATCTTGCGGATTTCCAATTCGAGATCGCTGTACTTTTTGTAATCCTGTTCATCGCCGGTCAGCGCGGCGTTCCAATACGCGAGGTTTGCCTCCTTCTGAAGTGTCTCGATTTTTTCAACATGATTGGCGATAAAATCTTTCAATCTCTTCTCCTCTGCGTTTGGCCCACATCCGATTAAAAAAACCGTAACCACTATTACGAGTGCGATTGTGAAAGAACTTTTCATTCATGCCTCCTTTCTATGTTCAGCGGAAATATATGGATTGAAATCAAATATCCAAGAGTTTTCCCTAACGGCCATTTTCTCTTGCTTATTGAGAAGATTTTTGCTAAAGTGTCCGCATAAAAACGGATTGAATTCCAATGAAAAAAGGCAATAAAGAAATCGAGGTCGTCGGGGATCGGGTGCTCATCGTACCCGACGTGGGGGAGGACAGAAGCAGCGTCGGGTTGTACCTTCCCAAATGGGCGCTTGAAAAAGAGTCGGTCCAGGGTGGTCGCATTGTCGACACCGGGCCGGGTGTTCCCCTGCCCTCACCGGACGATGTGGAGCAGGAACCCTGGCAAATGAAATCGCATAAGACCAGCTACGTGCCGCTGCAGGCGAAAAAAGGAGACTTTGCCATCTTTTTGCGCAAGGCGGCTGT
>METF01000246.1:7292-8374 GCA_001771235.1 Candidatus Zhuqueibacterota bacterium RBG_16_48_16 | reverse complement strand
TTTGTTATTTTAGTTTAAAGGTCTCCAAAATGTACGAGGCACTTTTGATCTTATGGCAGTTGAGGAAGATACTCTATTCAGAGCAGGTTTTTCGACGCTCATCTGTATCAACCAAGTGCGTCGCACATTTTCCCGATTTTGTGAATAATGCAGGATAGCCAAAGCGAATGGCTTACTCATGAGGAGAGAAAAATGGCTTTTAAACTATGGCTGTTCCTATTCATTCTCGCCGTCCTTTTTTCAGGCAGTGGTCTCACTAACGCCTTTGAAAAGCAGGCCGATGGTGTGGTCATTCAACTCAAAAAGGCAAAAGAAACCGACGCCGGCCTGGTGAAAATTCAGGTTTGTGAGGAGGATATTTTTCGCGTCATAGCTGCGCCGGGAGAGTCCTTTTCGGCACGGCCGAGCCTGATGGTGGACAAGAGCGAATGGCCGGCAGTCAAATGGTCGGTGAAGGAGGAGGGAGGCGAGGTCGTCATCTCGACTTCGAAATTGACGGCAAAAGTGGATAAAGAAAAAGGCAGCGTGGCTTTTTACAGCGCTGACGGAAAATTGATTTTGCAGGAAAAAAACAACGACAGCAAGATTTTCACTGCCGCTGAAGTGATGGGCGAGAACACCTGGCACATTCAGCAGCTATTCGATTCTCCCGCGGATGAGGCGTTCTACGGCCTGGGGCAACATCAGAACGACATCATGAACTACAAGGGCCATGATGTCGATCTGTGGCAATACAACATCGTTGCCGTGGTTCCTTTTTTGGTCTCCAGCCACAATTACGGTATTTTGTGGGACAATAACTCGCGCACCAAATTCGGCGACATCCGCGATTTTGAATCTCTGTCCACTTTAAAATTAGTCAGCAACGATGGCATGGAAGGCGGACTCACCGCCGAATACTTTGCCGATGCCGATTTTCAGGACCTTTTCACCCCTCGTTCCGAATTTAAGATCGAACACGAGTTCAGCGATGTCAACGATCCTTTTCCCGATGGCTTTCTCCGGAGCGTCAGGAGCGTGCGCTGGAGCGGCGAGATCGAGGCGACGCAGACCGGCGTCCACAAATTCAGACTCTACTGTTC
>METF01000246.1:0-7248 GCA_001771235.1 Candidatus Zhuqueibacterota bacterium RBG_16_48_16 | reverse complement strand
ACTGGCGGCAGAACTGGCTGCCCTGGACCCACCTGCCCACATTGGACATGGAGGCGGGAAAGCGCTACCCGATCAAAATCGAATGGGTGCATAGCGGCGGTTATATTGGCTTGAAGTGTCTTACGCCCGAAGATGAGGTTTATAAAAACAGCCTGTCGCTTTATTCGGAGGTGGGGGATCAGATCGATTATTACTTCATTCACGGTGAAAACCCGGATCAGGTCATTGCCGGCTATCGCCAGATCACCGGAGCGGCGCCGATGATGCCGAAATGGGCTATGGGGCTGTGGCAGTGCCGCGAACGCTACCAGACCCAGGAGCAGTTGCTCGATGTGGTCAAGGAATTTCGCCAGCGCCGGATTCCGCTTGACAACATCGTCCAGGACTGGTTCTACTGGCCGGAAGACCAGTGGGGCAGCCACGATTTTGACTCGACCCGTTACCCCGATCCGGTGGGGATGGTCAATCAGCTTCACAGCGACCTGAATACCCACATCATGATATCGGTCTGGCCCAAGTTTTACGTCGGCACCGAACATTACAACCAGCTCAAGGAAAAGGGCTGGCTTTATATGCGCAACGTCGAGAAGGGCCAGCGGGATTGGGTCGGCCCCGGATATGTCTCCACTTTTTACGATGCCTACAGCGAAGGCGCCCGCGACCTCTATTGGAAGCAGATCGGCGAAAAACTGTTCAGCAAGGGCTTCGACGCCTGGTGGCTGGATTCGACCGAGCCGGATTTGCAGTCCAATTTATCCAGTGGTGAAACCCGCTTGCGCATCGGCCCGACGGCGCTGGGCACGGCTGCGCGATATTTGAACACCTACTCGCTGATGAATGCCAAAGGCATCTATGAAAAGCAACGGCAGACCAGCCCGGATCAACGGGTCTTTATTCTCACCCGCTCCGCCTTTGCCGGGCAACAGCGTTATGCCGCCGCCACCTGGAGCGGTGATATTGCCACCCGCTGGTACGACCTGAAAGCGCAGATCCCCGCCGGACTGAATTTTTGTCTCTCCGGCATTCCTTACTGGACGACGGACATCGGCGGCTTTGGCGTCGAGCCGCGTTTCGAGCGCAACGTCAAGCCGGACGATTTGGAAGAGTGGCGCGAGCTCAATACCCGCTGGTTCCAGCTCGGCGCGTTTTGTCCCTTGTTCCGAGTGCACGGCCAGTTCCCCTACCGTGAGATGTTCAACATCGCCCCGGAGGATCATCCGGCCTACCAGGCCATGCTGGCTTATGACCAATTGCGTTATCGGTTGATGCCCTATATCTATTCCCTGGCAGGCATGGTGACGCAGCACGGCTATACCATCATGCGCGCCCTGGTGATGGATTTTGGCCAGGATAGCAAGGTTTTTAATATCGGCGACCAATTCATGTTCGGGCCGGCGCTGCTGGTGAACCCGGTGGCAGAATACAAGGCCAGAACGCGCCAGGTCTACTTGCCCGCCGGCAGCGGATGGTACGGTCTGAAATCCGGGCAATATTATTCCGGCGGCCAAACTATCGAGGCCGAGGCGCCCTATTCCGATATTCCGCTCTTTGCCAGGGAAGGCTCGATCATTCCCTTCGGCCCGGCCATGCAGTACAGCGATGAAAAGCCCGCCGACCCGATCCGGTTGATGGTCTACACCGGCGCGGACGGCCGGTTCACCTTGTATGAAGATGAGAATGTCAATTATAATTATGAAAAGGGCGAGTTTGCCGAGATTGCTTTCGAGTACGATGATGCAAAGCATCTTCTAACCATTGGCGAGAGAAAAGGTGAATTTGACGGGATGCTGCACGAGCGGACGTTTCAGATCGTCTGGGTGAAGAAGGACGAAAAAAGAGCCTTGAATTTTGCAACGGAACCGGATGTTACGGTCAGGTACGATGGCTCGGCTGAGGTGGTTCACGTAAAATAGGGCTAATCACAGGAATATGTTGTTTTGAATTTTATTGGACAAGATAACAGGATCACAAGGATTTACAGGATTTATCTTTTGGGGGTGGTTTTTAGTTTGTAGTTCAGCCTTTAGGCTGGTAAGCAAGCTAAAGCTTGAACTACTAACTGATTCCCAGGATTTCTATTCTGGTTCGGCAATGGATAAGGGCTACCAGCCCGCCATTTGAAACGAGACACAGAGCGAGAAAAGATGAGACCATACAGAATCGATCATGACATGAATGAATGGGGCAGAAGCCCCTTTCTATTGGGCGGCCTGGATTGGAAATCCAGGCCGATCAGGGCTAAGCTAACAGCTAAAAGCTAAAAGCGAGATATAAATAACCATTCACCGAACAAAAAGGCAGGAAAATGAAAAAGACAGCGACCGTCATTTTTCATAGCATGTTCATCGCCTGTTTATGCGCATTTTCTCCGGGTTGTTCCGAGGAGAACGTCGAAAAGGCTAAGGAGACCAAGGACGTTTATTTGTTCTCCTATTTTACCGGAAACGGGGAAGACGGTCTCCATCTGGCCATAAGCTATGACGGCTATACCTGGAGCGCCTTGAATAACGGGGCGTCGTTTCTGGCTCCGCGTGTGGGCCAGGCAAAACTGATGAGAGACCCATTTATCCTCCTGGGACTTGACAATGTTTTCCATCTCGTGTGGACGGCCGGCTGGTGGGAAAAGGGCGTTGGCATTGCCCACAGCAAGGACCTGGTGACCTGGTCCGAGCAGGAGTTTTTGCCGCTCATGGAGCACGAGCCGGATGCGGTCAATTGTTGGGCCCCGGAGATTGCTTATGATGAGACGGCCAAACACTATGTGATCTATTGGGCGACGACCATCCCCGGCCGTTTTGCCGAGACCGATGATACCGGCGACCCGGGCCCGGATGTGAGCCTGAACCATCGACTCTATTATGTAACCACGGCGGATTTTGAAAATTATTCCCAGGCGCAGCTTTTATACGATCATGGTTTTAGCGTCATCGATGGAACGGTGGTGCAGGATGGCAGCCGCCATGTCATGTTTTTGAAAAATGAAACCCTGAGGCCGGAAGCGGAAAAGAATATCCGTGTGGCTTATGCGGATAAGCTGACAGGCTCCTATTCCCAGGCGTCGGCGCCGATCACCGGCGACTATTGGGCCGAAGGTCCCACCGCCATTCGGATAGGGAGCCAGTGGTTTCTCTATTTTGACAAGTATCGAACCCATCAATTTGGCCTTCTCATTTCAAAGGATTTGGCCGGTTGGACGGATGCGTCGGATGATTTGAACATGCCCGCGGGAATCCGCCACGGCACGGCTTTTCAGGTCGATGAAAACGTCGTGCTGAACCTGGCCCGGAAATAACCATTTTTTGGGCGGACTTGAATTGGTTCTCGGACTGACTAATAATGGGTTTTCTAATTAATACAGTAAACCCTGACAGGGTTGCGAACCCTGTCAGGGTTACAAGAGGCTCTTGTTGTCATTGCGAGTGCTTTTCAGCGAAGCAATTTCTCGCCTATACGCTGGAGATTGCTTCGGCAAAAAACGCCTCGCAATGACAGCTACCATTTGTAATGTTGTTTAGGAATCACTTTTTGTGAATTATTCAGGATAACAAGGGAGGTTTCATGTACAAGCAAAAAACGGAATATCAACTGACCTGGATTAACTGTTTGTTGTTCTTTATTTTCATTTTGTCAGTTCCTTGTGCCCCTGTGGAAAGCAGGGCGCGAAGCATTGAAAATTTCAACAAGGCCTGGACATTTCACCTGGGTGACGTTGAAGAAGCACAAAATCCGGTTTTCGATGAATCCGGTTGGAGGACGCTGAATCTACCCCACGACTGGAGCATCGAGGGAGAATTCAGCCAGGATCATCCCGCGACCCCCGGCGGCGGTGCCTTGCCGGGCGGCATCGGCTGGTATCGCAAAGAGTTCGCCCTGCCCCGGTCGGATGAGGGGAAAATGGTTTTTATCGATTTCGACGGCGTCTACCAAAACAGCGAAGTCTGGATTAACGGCGCTTACCTGGGGAAAAGGCCTTACGGATACAGCTCTTTTCGCTACGAGCTGACGCCCCATCTTCTTCACGGTGAGCGTAAAAATATCATCGCTGTAAAAGTGGATAACTCGCAACAGCCCAATTCCCGCTGGTATTCCGGCTCGGGAATTTATCGAAACGTCTGGCTGGTGAAAACGGAGAAGGTTTTTGTGGATCATTGGGGCACGTTCGTCACCACGCCGCAGGTGAATGAAGAAAAAGCCACAGTATCGATCAAGACGACCGTGCGAAATGGCTCGGACAATGACCGGTCGATCACACTAGAGACGATTATTTACAATGCAAATGGCGATAAAGTCTCCTCGGTGAATTCCGACCAGGCAATTCCGAAAGACAGTGTCGGTGAGATCACCCAGGAGCTGGCCGTGGGCAAGCCGAACTTGTGGTCGCTGGAAAATCCTTATCTTTACAGGGCTGTCTCGTTGGTCAGGTGCGACGGCCGGGTTTGTGATGATTATGAAACGACATTCGGCATTCGCAGCTTTTATTTTGACAGTGAAAAGGGATTTTTCCTCAACGGCAAACAGACGAAAATTTTAGGCGTGTGCAATCACCACGACCTGGGTTGCCTGGGAGCGGCTGTTAACACCCGCGCCCTGGAGCGCCAGCTTGAAATTTTAAAGGGAATGGGCTGCAACGGCATTCGGACGTCGCACAATCCGCCGGCGCCGGAATTGCTCGATCTATGCGACCGGATGGGTTTTGTCGTCATGGACGAAGCTTTTGATATGTGGAAGAAAAACAAAAACCCCTATGATTATCACCTTTATTACGACGAATGGCATGAACGCGATCTGACAGACCTTATCCGTCGCGACAGAAACCACCCCAGCGTTTTTATCTGGAGCATCGGCAATGAAATCCTCGAGCAATGGGATGAGTCGGGCATTGAAATGGCCAAAGAGCTGGCCGGTATTGTCAGGAATTTGGATACAACCCGCCCGGTGACTTCAGCGCTCAATGATCCCAAGCCCCATAACAATATTTACAAATCCGGCGCTCTCGACCTGGTGGGCTTTAACTATCACCACGAGGATTTTCTTAATTTCTTAGACAACTTTCCCGGCCAGAAATTTATCGCTGCGGAGACAGGCTCGGCCATTGCGACGCGAGGATACTATGATATGCCCTCGGATAGCGTCCGGGTGTGGCCGGTGCGCTGGGACAGGCCGGTGAAGACGAATGCGGATTTCACATGCTCGGCCTATGACAATTGCCGCGTCGGCTGGGGATCGACTCACGAGGAAACCTGGCGGCTCATCAGGAATCATGACTTTCTGTCCGGCATGTTCATCTGGACCGGCTTTGATTACCTGGGCGAGCCGACGCCTTACTCCTGGCCGGCGCGCAGCTCTTATTTCGGAATTGTCGATCTGGCGGGTTTTCCCAAGGATGCCTATTATTTGTACCAGAGTGAATGGACGGACAAACCGGTTTTGCACATCTTTCCGCACTGGAACTGGCCGGAAGGCAAAACGGTCGATGTATGGGCTTTTACGAATTTCAAACAGGTCGAATTGTTTCTGAACGGCGAATCGCTGGGCGCTAAGGAAAAATCGCCGGACGACCTGCACCTGATGTGGCCGGTTCGATACGCTCCCGGTACGCTCAAGGCGGTTGCCTGGAACGGGGGTGGTGAATCGATGACAAAAGAAATTCGTACGGCCGGAGACGCAGCCGCCGTTCGACTGGAGGCCGATCGAACGGAGATCAAAGCCGACGGCGTCGATCTTGCCTTCATCACGGCCAGGGTAGTGGACCGGAACGGCGTAATGGTGCCGCAAGCGGACAACCTGATCCGTTTCGAGATCGCCGGAGAAGGGTTCATTGCCGGTGTCGATAACGGCCACCAAATCAGCCATGAGCCTTTCAAGGCCAGTTACCGCAAGGCCTTCAACGGTATGTGTCTGGCTGTCGTCCAGGCAAAAGAAAAGAAGGGGGAGATATCCTTCAAGGCGATTTCCGACGGCCTGGAGCCGGCGTCGATTCGTATCCTTGCATATTAAGGCTTTTAGTCGTAACTTGCCGAGGGCTGAGATTGCCTCCGGGAAGTTTGGTGTAAGAGTACAATTTAAAAGGAGAACAGACATGAAAGCTTTAACATTTTTTTTTCTGATCGTCGTCGTGTGTTTTTCCGCAACCTACGCAGGAGCTGAAAAGGTTGATTTCTCCGGGAAATGGGCGCTCAACAATGACAAGAGCCAGGCCGGTGAAGGCGGTCGGAGGATGATTGCTGCAACAATGACCGTCACCCAGCAGGGCAATGACCTGACGCTTGAAAAGCTGTATCAGAGACAATCCGGTGAGGAATTTACCAGCACTGAAAAACTGACGTTGGATGGAAAAGAATGTGAAAACACCGTGAATGAGCGCACCAGGAAATCCACTGCCACCTGGTCCGAAGACGGCAAACAGCTTACGATTGCTTCGACAATGGTTTTCGAGAGAGAGGGAAACTCATTTGAAATTAAAACTGTCGAAATCTGGAAATTGGCCGAAGAGGGGAAAGCTCTTTCCATCGACTATACCTCGCAATCGCCGCGCGGCGAAAGAAAAGCAGTGTACGTGTATGACAAAGTAACGGAAGAGAAGAAATAGGCTGTATCATCCCTGAGGCCATGATAGCCTCCGGGAAGGTGAGATTATCTGAAAAAAAATTGATAATCGATTATTCAAGACAAGACTTTAGCTGTAGTACTATCTTGCCGTTGAGGAAGGTAAACAGGATCAGCTATGGGCACGGGGACCGCACGAGGTAAAGATCTATCCCGGCCCGGCTAGCGAATATTTCAAAATAGATTTGCGGCAGGAGAGATACAGCCGGATCGATATTATTGATGTTCTCGGAAGAGTGGCGTACTCCGCGAATATCGATCCGTCTGAAGCCATTCTAAGCGTTCAGCCCGGATTGCCCTCCGGACTGTATTTTGTCCGAATGCTTAACGGCATGCAAGCGACGGTTTCAAAACTGGTCATACACAGATAAATTCAGACTTGCAAAGTCTCTGCGACTTTGGAAGTCTTATTTCAATGCTACAGCAAAAGTCAAAATGATCTAATAACGTTCACGTCCTTGATTTTTTGTAAAATCTTCTTGACATTAATGTTAATTTTTAATAAAGTTTTGCAGTCGCATCGTCAGTGAATGTTTGTTAATCAAAACGCTCTCTTCCCCTCATTTTTGTTTGCATGAGAAAATCCGGCTTTAGACTGTGCAGGATGGCTTTGCGAAAAGTTTTAACACAAATCGTGATTCA
>METF01000245.1:5095-6655 GCA_001771235.1 Candidatus Zhuqueibacterota bacterium RBG_16_48_16 | reverse complement strand
TAAGATCAAGATAAGCGAAAGCGGGATCAAAACCCGCGAGGACGTGCTGCTGCTGGAGCAGGCGGGCTACAACGCTGTGTTGATCGGTGAAACGCTGATGCGGCAAAAAGACCGGACGTCGTTTTTACGCTACCTGGGAGGCCGATGATGTGGATCAAGTTCTGCGGCATGACCAGGGAGCAGGATGTGCGAAAAGCGTGTGAGCTGGGCGCCGATGCCGTTGGTTTCATTTTTGCGGCCGGTCCGAGAAAGGTGACAACCGATTTGGTCAAGAAAATATCTCAGGCACATAAAGATTTTCTCAAGGTCGGGGTCTTTGTCAACGAGCAGTTGGATACGGTCAGAAATATTCGCAACGAGTGCCGGCTGGACATCATCCAGTTACACGGCGATGAGTCGCCCGGATATTGTCGAAAGCTTGGCGGAACGATTATCAAGGCTTTTCGCGCAAAAGAAGAGACCGTGCCAAAGCTCGACGAATATTCGATGGTGTGGAAATTTCTGCTGGACGCCTTCGTCCCCGGCAATTATGGCGGTACCGGTGTAAGGATAAACCGATCCGTTCTGGACAGCATTGAAAATTTCTCACATATCATCGTTGCCGGGGGACTGGACGCCCCCGGTGCTTTGGAGATAAAAAAACGCTATTCACCTTTTGGCGTCGATATAAATTCCGGCGTGGAATCGGCGCCGGGCATCAAAGACCACAAAAAAATGCAGGATGTTATCCGGTCGCTAACTAGAACCACAACGAAGTTTTAGTTGTCATTCAGGAAGAATCTTTGTATTTGTCGGCACATTGCTCAGAATCGACAAGATTCCTCCTGAATGACACGTCTCTTTTTTTAGAATAGATTGATGATCTCTTATTCAAGACAAGACGTTCGTTGTAGTAATAGTGCTTGACCGAAAACTCCTTATGAGCGGTGTCATTGCGAGGAGTGAGGAACGAACGACGAAGCAATCCCCTTGCTTTTCGGGAGATTGCTTCGGCAAAACTTGTCCTGAGCTTGTCGAAGGAAACGCCTCGCAATGACAGCAAATTTTCAAATTGAACAGTTTTCGTTCAGGCACCAACTAACGAGGATGTGAATGCGCAATAAAGGCTATTTTGGAAATTTTGGCGGGCAATTCGTACCCGAGCTGTTAATGCCCGCTCTTGCCGAGCTGGAAGAGGGCTACAACCGTTACGTTCGCGACGATGGTTTTCAAGCCGAATTAGCGGCGTTGTTGAAAAATTACGCCGGCCGGCCCACCCCGATCTATTTCGCCAGGAATTTGAGCGAAAAATACGGTGGCGCGCGAATTTATTTAAAAAGAGAAGATTTGAACCACACCGGCTCGCATAAACTGAACAATTGCCTGGGCCAGGTGCTGCTGGCCAAAAAGATGGGCAAAAAGAGCGTCATTGCGGAAACGGGCGCCGGTCAACATGGCGTCGCCACCGCAACGGCCTGCGCCCTGCTGGGATTGCCGTGCACGGTTTACATGGGCGCCGAGGATATCGAGCGACAACAACTGAACGTTTTCCGGATGCGGCTGTTGGGAGCGGAGGTCGTT
>METF01000245.1:4741-5006 GCA_001771235.1 Candidatus Zhuqueibacterota bacterium RBG_16_48_16 | reverse complement strand
TTCTGTGGTGGGGCCTCACCCATTTCCCACCATCGTGCGGGATTTCCAGTCGATCATCGGCAGCGAATGCCTGGAGCAGGTGAAAGAGCACGGCTTCGACATCCCGGATTTCATCATCGCCTGCGTTGGCGGAGGCAGCAACGCCCTGGGCATCTTTCATCCTTTTAAAAACACCAACGCGCGGTTTATCGGCGTGGAGGCAGGAGGCATCGGCGACGGCATTGGCGAACATGCGGCCTCTTTGAATCGGGGCGTGGTCGGCGTC
>METF01000245.1:3184-4693 GCA_001771235.1 Candidatus Zhuqueibacterota bacterium RBG_16_48_16 | reverse complement strand
GTTCCGGCGCATTCCATATCTGCGGGCCTGGATTATCCCGGCGTCGGGCCTGAGCATGCCTTTTATAAAGAATCCGGCCGGGCGGAGTATGTGACGATCACCGACCGGGAAGCGGTGCATGCCTTCATCGAGCTGGCGCAGGTCGAAGGGATCATCCCCGCCCTGGAATCGGCTCACGCGGTCGCATACACCATTAAAATAGCGCCCCGGCTCTCGGCAGATACCACCATACTGGTCAATCTATCCGGGCGCGGCGACAAGGATATCGCCAGCATTCAGAAAATCGAGAAGGAAAACGATGAACAGACTGACTGAGCACTTGAAGCTATTAAGGATAAAAAACGAAAAAGCGCTGATACTTTTTATTACGGCCGGCGATCCGACTCTTGAGGACACGTCCGAGATAATGAAGGCGCTGGCAAAAAATGGCGCCGACTGCATCGAGCTCGGCATGCCCTTCTCCGACCCCATTGGCGACGGGCCGATTATCCAACGCTCCACCGCCAGGGCGTTGAAAAATCATATCAAGCTGGATGATATTTTTCATTTAGTAAAAATATTTCGACAAGGATTCGCCACTCCCATAGTGCTGATGGGCTATTACAATCCCATCGTGCGATACGGCATCGAGCGATTCGTATCTGCCTGCAAGGAGAACGGAATCGACGGATTGATCGTCGCCGACCTGCCCTACGAGGAGGGCGAGCTATTGGAAAGGCAATGCCGGTCGCAAAATGTGCACCTGATCTACCTTTTAGCGCCGGAGCCGGGCAGCCGGAGGACGAAAGCCATCCTCGCCGCCTCGAGTGGTTTTGTCTATTGCGTTTCGCATTACGGCATCACCGGCGTCGATCAAAAACCGGACGAACGGCTCGATGAGATCGTCACCTCACTGCGGTCGATGACCGACCTGCCCATCGCCGTCGGCTTTGGCATTTCTTCTGCGGAAAAGGCTAAAGCAGCGTGCAAAAGCGCGGACGGCATTATCGTCGGCAGTTGGCTGATAAAGGAGCTGGAAAACGGATTATCAAAACCGGCGGTGGCTGCAGATTTCACCAGGGAGCTGAAAAGGGCTATTCAGGAAACGGGCAGCCAATGAAAGGCTAAAGACTTTTTTTAAACGCAGAGCTTAAGAAACTTATTAATTCTCTTATCGCCATTAAAACTACGGCAAAAGTGAAAAGTCGGATGACAATCTATCAATTCCGTTTACTAAAAAGAGCGTGTCATTCCTTCGGGAATCTTTGTCAAGTGTGCACAAATTGAAAAAAACGCAAACGGAACTGGGAATTGCTCCTGAAAAATGCCGTAACGATGGGTGTGATTACACAATTACAAAGATTCTCAAGAGAATGACAGTCACGCTGAATTGGGTACATAAACAAGGATTTTCGTTGTCGAGCTATTCAGTAAGGTCAAGCGGCAAAATCCGCAATAACAGTAAAACAATGCCGCCTCCGATAGCGGTGAAAAAGAGCGTATTTATCAAACCAAACAGCGGCACAAACA
>METF01000245.1:0-3149 GCA_001771235.1 Candidatus Zhuqueibacterota bacterium RBG_16_48_16 | reverse complement strand
AACAAATCCGCGGCGTAAACCGACCCCAGGCGATCCACCTGCGTTAGCATGCCGTATCCGCGGCATAAAAGGGGAAAGACCATCCCGATAACACCACTGGCAACAAGCACCAGCAGCAGAAACAACATGCGCGATTGTGACCAGGAAAGCAATCGCAGCAGTAAAGGGAGGGAAAGACAAATAAGCATAACCGCTGATGTCAAAATCGTTAAAGTAAATTTAAGAGATATTTTCCCCAGCCGGGCGTTTATGAACAGCCCTCCGACCGCCAGTCCGGCCATAAAAACCGCCAGAACAAGTCCCAGCCATTCGTAAATATTTCCAAAGATGGTTTGAAAGCTGAAAAGAAGAATAATGTTCAAGCCGATAGCCGCAAAGCCAAAATAGTTTGTCACCGACAAAAAGATCATTTTGCCCAGCCGATTTTTTGCCACCTTAAAGAAAACCAAAACCATGGCCAGCAAAACGAGGAAAATGAGAAAGAAATAAACGTCTTTGGCTTGCATATCTGAGACGGGTTGCACCACACTCACATCACCGCGAACAAGCTTGGTCCAGATGAGAAAATCAAAGTAATAGGAGGTCGGCCAAAAGTCGGTATTGATCCTTTTGTAGTCACAACCGGCTAATGCCGCGCTGACGTACTGCATCCGTTCCGGCTGATAAAACTGCGAGAACATCTGGGGGAAAAAGTAATCGAGATGGACGTCCCACTGCAAGTACCTGGCGGCAAGAATTTCCGGTTCGGAAGTGAAGGCCTTCTCATTGTTGCTGGCCATAAAGATGGCCGACTCCCCCGGAACGACAAAGACATTGTCAAATGCCGATCTCAATGAATGATACAAGCCGGCATTCAATCGCAGCAGATCGTCGGCAAGGTACTCCGCTGATGAGGGAAAATTGCACATAGCCAAAAAGCCGGCGGGCGACAATTTTTTCGCGGCGATCTTGAAAAATTCACGGGTATAATATTTGTTCACCGCCGCAGAAATCGGCCTGCCCATATTGACGACGATGATATCAAAAGAGCTGTCCGTATTTCGCAGAAACAAGCGCCCATCGGTGAACAGCACATTCAATTTCTCGTTTTGCCATTTTGTTCTCTCGGTTTCCGTCAAACCGGACATGGCGATGTCGAATGCACGCTCGTCTATTTCGGTATAAGTCAGACTCTGCACGGGAAAGTCGATCATGGCCGTGGCCAGGCCGCCGAGTCCGCCGCCGATCAACAGCAGGCGTTGCGGGTCGTCATGCTGTGACAGCACCAAAGCCGCGAGTTTTTCCGATTCGAGCGGATCCGGCAGCGGCGACTGTTTTAATCCGTTCTGGTAAAGAATTTTATCGCCAGCCCAGTCGATAACGGCGAGCTCGCCGTATTTTGAAAAATGCGTCTCGACCAGATTCATCCCGGCGCCAAAAGAATTCCAGTAACTGTTTTGCACCTGCTTCTCCAGTTTGTCAATGGCCGGCGAAAAGAGCAATATCGCGGAAGCGGCAACCGGCAGGAGCATGCGAAATTGTCTTCCCGCCAAAAACAAAATGGCAAAAACCAGCATCATAAAGATCGAAATGATCTGCAAATGGCCGAACCACTTTATGAGCACAAAAGTAAGAAGCAGGCCGGCGACCATGCTGCCGAATGATTCGAAAACATAAATGTGAGCGGCTGGATCGCCGGAAACCTGGCGAGCCTTGGCATTCCGGGCGAGTATTGAAAATTGCAGCCCCAGGCACAGACACGGCAAAGCCAAAACCAGGGCGGAGAAAACAATGATGTCGCTGAGGGCGATGAATTCGCCGTAGGGGATATTGAGCAACAGGCGTACGCTCTTGACCGCCATAGCGCCAAAGAAGCTGCTGAGGAATGTGAGAACGAGAAGTAAAAAATATGCCATCGAGCGAAGACGGATAACGCCCCTTTTGTTCGCCCAATTACCAAACCAACTGCCCAATGCAACCCATAACATCCAGGCGCCGAGGATCAGGCCGATGCAAAGCTCATTGCCATAAAACACGGACATGAATTGCCGGATAAAAACAACCTGGATCGTCATGGCATAAGCGCCGAGAGCAACAGAATACGTTGTTATATTCGAATGGCCTTGAATTCTGCTTGTGATATTTTCAGAAAATGCTTTCATTATCGACATCTGTTTTTATCGAAATCATCTTCGCGCTGATAATGCGCTATATTAACACCAAATCTTTAAAAGAAGCAAGTAAAATATAAATACAAAACGAGGTGATCATGCGACTACTTATCCTGCTGCCACTCTTGTGTTTTTTCATTCAATGCACCGAAGAGGAGCCAGTGGATGTTGAATTGGCTCCGGTATCTTTTCCGCAATCGATTCAGCTAAAAGCTCCTTCCTCACCTCATGCGCCATCGAGGATAACGGCCTCCATTGCGACGTTTAATGACTTTATGAAAAACGCACAATTGTACCTGAATACCATTTCGAAAATCGAACCCACCGTCGATGGCAATGATTACGTTTGGGCTATTCAATTGCAGGGTAAGCAAATCACGGTCACCGGGACTCGCCAGCAGGACGACAGCATAGCATGGGAAGTGAGTCTGCTCGATATCGGGGATCAAAGCGAAGAACAGGACCCATGGGTCGCCCTCCAGGGGACAACGACTGACAACGCCGGCTCCTCCCAGGAGTGGCTCATATTTCAGGAAAACAGCACGGCCATATTTGTCAGGATGAGCATCACAAAAAGTAGTGACGGCCTGGTCTCTGCCGCCATTGAGGATGTAAGCTTGCAGCTCAAACAAACGGTTCTGAATAACGTCGATGATTCCGGCGAGTACCGGGAGTTTGCCGGGCAGGTCAAAATGTATGAAGCGTTATGGGCAAGTGACGGTTCCGGCCACTATACCGCCTGGACGGAAGCGGGAGAATTTAGCGACGAGGGCGGTTGGGAATAAAGGCCGTAGAGGCCAAGAGATCAACCAGCTTTTTTTGTAGCTGTTTAGTTTGTCAAGAGAAGTACAGTAAAAAACCAAATCCCAAAGTTCCAAATTCCAGATAAATTCCAATGAGCAAAATTCGAAAATCCAAACGCATCGAATTCATTTGTTTTGGTCATTGGTCATTCGAATTTTGGATTTGTTTGAGATTTGGGTACTTGACATTTGGAAT
>METF01000244.1:4826-5907 GCA_001771235.1 Candidatus Zhuqueibacterota bacterium RBG_16_48_16 | reverse complement strand
ATCAAATCCTTGCTCGGAGGCCTTTCTGTCCTGGCGCTCGATTGGAGCGCTTTCCCGACAGGCACGAAAGCCGATACCGAAGAAAACCAATTCGATGCCGTGATCATTGGCTCCGGCCTTGGCGGATTGAGCTGCGGCGCGGCGTTTGCCAGACAGGGGTTCAAGCCCCTGGTTTTGGAGCAGCACGACCGGCCCGGCGGCTATGCCACCACCTTCAAGCGTCCCGACGGATTTGTCTTTGACGTTTCCCTGCACTCCACCGTTGTGGGGGAAAGAGACGGGCTGCACAACCTCATTGCCGGTTTTCCCGAAATAACCGATGTCGAGTTTCTTCCTCATCCCAATCTTTACCGGGTGATTTTCCCGGACTATGACATTCGCGTTCCCCAGCGGGATGTCGAAGGGTACATAAGCACCTTGACCGGCTTATTCCCCGATGAGGAGCCCGGCATCAGAGGAATCATCGAGGACATGCAGGGAATATCCAATGATATAAATAAATTCTCCAGCTCCAGGGGCCAGGTCGATATGAGCCGTTTCCCTGTGGAATTTCCTTATCTGTTCAAATGCTTCAACAAAACCTGGGGGCAGGTCGTGGACGCGAGGATCAGCGATCCGCAATTAAAGGCCATCATCTCGTCGCAATGGGGATATTACGGGCTGCCGCCTTCGCAACTGGCCAGTTATTACTATGCCATGCCGGCCATCGGTTATCTGCGGGCGGGAGGTTATTATCCGAAAGGGAGATCGCAAAAAATAAGCGATGCCCTGGTGCATTTCATCAAGGCACGCGGCGGCGATGTCCGACTCAGCACGCGGGTGGAAAAAATATTGACCAAAGAACATACGGCCTGTGGTGTGAGAACCGCGAAAGGGGAAGAATTGTCCGCAAAGGTCATCATATCCAATGCCAATGCTTACGACACCTTCCATAAAATGACCGACGAAGGAGAATTTCTCACAGACTATCTGGCAAAGCTCGATCGCTACAGTGTCAGCTTGTCCTGCTTTCAGCTCTTCCTGGGATTAAAGGAGGACCTGGTGAGCAGGATCGGCATCGCCGATTCGGAAATTTTTTACG
>METF01000244.1:4033-4788 GCA_001771235.1 Candidatus Zhuqueibacterota bacterium RBG_16_48_16 | reverse complement strand
CGGGAGACACATTAATGGACCCCGAGAGTGCTTACATTAAATTTTTTATGACGCGCCAATTATTTCGGTGAAAAGTAAAGTCAGACGTGAGACAAAAAATATTGAAATACGATCATTGGGAAAAATACCAGGCCGACTATTTCAAAGGAGAAAAATCCGCCTACCGGAAAGAAAAAGAGCGGATGGCGGGGGTACTGATCGAGCGCGTGGAGAAAAAATTATTGCCGGGGCTGTCAAAGGCCATCGAGGTGCAAGAGATCGCTACGCCGTTGACCAACCTCCGCTACACCAGCAACTATCGCGGCGCCATTTACGGCTGGAATCAAACCGTGAACAACTCCGGCCAGAACAGGCTGGCGCACAGTACGCCCATAAAAAATCTCTATCTTGCCGGCGCCTGGACAAAGCCGGGACACGGCTACGGCGGCGTTCTGTGGAGCGGATTGGAGTGCTTTGGCGAGATCATGCAAAACTGGTAAACGGCAGGGCATCGAGTTCTTCTACTTGAATCTTCCCAGGCATCCTACAAGGTGCCTGGCAAGCCCCGGATTTCCGATGATCATCGGTGCTTGAAAAGGAAACGCTGGTGCTACAGCGAAACTTTTCAGGTCATTCAGCAGGGATCTTTGTTGTGTAGTGAAATGAGCTCGTCTATTTAACCACCGACCGCGAAAGACAGTCCTTATTCAGAATCTTTTGCCAGCTTGTGGATATTTTCCCTGCAAGACAAAGATTCCTACTGAATGACACCCTCT
>METF01000244.1:0-3917 GCA_001771235.1 Candidatus Zhuqueibacterota bacterium RBG_16_48_16 | reverse complement strand
GCGGTCAGAAGTGAAATCAGTGTCGAACCGACAGCTATCAGGGCTTGGGCAGAAGGTAGAACCATCTTTATAGAGCTGACAGACGGACGTCTTGTCGGTTTTCCGGCAGATCGTTTTCGGATTCTAAAAAATGCAACCGACGAACAATTAAAGGAAGTAACCCTCCGTTTGGATGGATTTGCCCTGCGCTGGGAGTCTTTGGATGAAGACATTACTGTGCCGGGTGTTGTGGCGGGACATTTTCAATTACCATATAACAATCCCGAGACTCATTCCAGGTAGTGTTCGACAACTGAAAGAAAATCTCTCATGAAATGTGCGATTGCTTAAAGTGCAGAATCCATCAAAACGCATCTTTGGGGTTGCGAGCCTGCCTTGTTTTCTCATAAAATTTTTTTGTCATAGCCGTTTTAACCAATGAGCATGCAATTAAGGAGAGGAAAAATGAAAAAGCTGGCTGTTGTTCTGTTTGTGCTTCTGACCGGTTTGTCTTTAAATCTTTTTGCCCAGGCGGAAAAAGGGATGATGGAGTTTTCACTGAACGGGCCGCTGCTATTGAAAAGCACGGAAGCGGATATCACCATGCTCGCCCCAACCGCCCAAATCGGATATTTTACTTCCAATGCCTTTGAGCTTGGCGGCACTTTCGGATTACTGTCTTATGGCCGCGGGAGTAATTCCAGCGACGGATTTATTTTAGGAGTGAATGGCCAATGCCACTTTTCTATGAAGAAAAAGACCTGGCCGTTCGCCGGCATCGGTTTTACGGCAAATTTGGGAGAATATTTTGAGAGATTTGATAAACACCCCATGCAAATAGAAGGGCGCCTGGGACTAAAGTATTGGCCGATGGAAGGCGGCGCTATCGTCATCAACGGATTCTTTACAAGACAGTTTCCCGAACCTTTTAAAGAGAATTACTGGGGAATCGATTTGGGGGTATTGATCAGAATAAAATGAATAAGTTGAGTCCACCTATTCTATAACGTGACTCCATATCACATATTTCACTGTCAAAATGCACGACAACTAGGGCTCATGGCGGAATTATCCGAATGGGTTAACGTGTTCTACTGGGCGAACAAGCGTCGGAAATATCCGATGGAACGGTAATCAAATAAAGCAGCGAGGAGGTTACAATGCCGCGTATCGTTCATTTTGAGATTTCGGCAAACGATCCGGAAAAGGTCGTCAATTTCTACAAATCGGTGTTTGGCTGGGATATTAAAAAATGGGATGGCCCGATAGATTACTGGATGGTAACAACCGGCCCGAACGAGGAGCCGGGAATTAACGGTGGAATCTTTGTCCCGAAAGAGCTGTTTTCCGGCACGGTGAATACGGTCGAGGTACAGGACATCGATTCATTTCTCGAAAAGGTTAAAAAGAACAACGGGCAGGTGGTCACCGAGAAAATGGCCATTCCCGGCGTCGGCTACCAGGTCTATTGCAAGGACGTCGAAGGCACGCTGTTCGGTTTGCATCAAATGGATCCTAACGCTGGTCAATAAAGCATTTGACAATCGGAAAATATGACACTATTACTCGGCTCAGCAGTGGCCATAGCCTTCGTCCATACGGTATTGGGGCCGGACCATTATTTGCCTTTCATTGCCATGTCCAAAGCCCGAAACTGGTCATTCGTCAAAACGACGTGGATAACTATCTTGTGCGGCCTGGGACACGTCCTCGGGTCGGTCGTTCTGGGTTTCATCGGCATCTTTGCCGGGCTGGCTTTGCACACGCTCGAAATAACGGAATCGATCCGCGGCGATGTTGCCGCGTGGCTGCTCATAGCCTTTGGCCTGGTTTACGGCGCCTGGGGCATCAACCGAGCCATCCGCAACAAGCCACACACGCACATTCACGCTCATGCGAGCGGCACCGAACATCAGCATGTGCACTCCCATCGCGGGAATCACTCGCATGCTCACACAGCGGCTGATCGCACTATAACACCCTGGATTCTCTTTACCATTTTTGTTTTCGGCCCCTGCGAGCCGCTCATTCCGCTGCTCATGTATCCGGCCGCGACGGACAGCACCCTGAGTGTGGTTTTTGTCGCCGTCCTCTTTAGCGCAGTCACCATTGCCACAATGACAGCGCTGGTACTGATGGGCACCTTTGGTCTCTCCTACCTGCCATTGAAGCCTCTGGCACGTTTCGGCCATGCCATCGCCGGCGTGACGATTTTTCTCTGCGGCGTGGCCATGTATTTCGGATTATAAGCTGGCGCAGCCCCACCTCCCCGGCCCGTGCCTGTCCGGCAGAACAAACCTACAAGAAAATAAATGCTGAAGCTTGATACATGCAGACGACCCCTTTGGATAGAATTTCATCCGTCAGTTCCGCTATCAAGTTGGGTTATCCAATGGCGTGAATCCTACCTCATCGAAGAATCCTCGTCAAAAAAAATTGAAAATATCAACAAAATCCTGTGATCGGTAATAAAAAAGCATGCCTAAATAAAATCTCTTTTAGGCATGCTTTATGAATCGACACCAACTGGATGAGAGAATAATCTAAAACACCACGTGCACTATGACTCTATTAGCCAAATTGAGCGATTCAAGTGCCATTCAGCAGGTATCTTGATAATTTTGCACACAAAAACAAAGATTCTTGCAGAATGACATGATGCCCTGCAAATGAACGCTCCAAGGCAAAATCGCTCAAATCAGGTATTCATAGACCATCCTCTATCCATGACGCTTATTTCAGCAGCATCATCTTCTTGGTGAAGACCTGATCGCCAACAGACAGCCTGTAGAGGTAGGTTCCGGTGCTGAGATTGCTTGCATTAAATTGCACCGAATACCTGCCGGCAGACTTGACGTCATCAACCAGAGTGGCCACTTCCCGCCCAAGCACGTTGTAAACCACGAGCTTTACGCGAGCCTGTCGTGCTACATTGTAGTTGATGGTCGTTGTCGGGTTAAACGGGTTCGGATAGTTCTGGGAAAGGTCAAAGACCACCGGAACTTGTTCGGTCTCACGCTCCGGAACGTCGACTTTGATAATCTTTCCGGGATTGTACCACACATCAGCACTGTCGTTCACGGCGCCGCTTCTGGTACTGGCCGCGGTCATTTTCACCTTGTGGTCGGCTAAAAATTCAACCGTACCATGATTCGCCGGGGTATTCCACACATTGTCATTCATGACAGTTGCCCAGGAAATTGAACCTTCTCTCTGAGTGACGTCATTATCATGATTCATGGTGGCCATGCCAAAGATACTGCCAACGGCTGGCGTGATCGCACGGGTAGCGTCCTTGAGCACTTCCCATTTGACTCGACCTTCGAGCACATAACCATTGTCTGTTTTCTTGCGAGCATAGTCCTCTGGTGTAGCGCCGGTTGTGGTATTGTAACCTAGCACATTAGTAACACCGGCCAAAGCAGCGGGATCCGCATCGGCAGAGTCAAGCGAGGTCATTTGGAATCCAAGCTGACCAGTGGTAATCGCGGCAGTGGGATCCGGATCGATGTACACTTCCAGAACATCGTTCTGCCACGTGGTCGCATTATTCACGTGCACCACGTTATCCGCAACCTCCTCGTAGAAGTAGAGATAGGTCTCATCCCAGGCAATCCATAACAACGCTGAAAGATCCTTGTCGTTATCAGGTGCGCCGTTGGTATTAAAAGCGCGCGCTGGCTGGTAAACGTAGCCATCATCCGGACCGGTTAATTTATTATACCAGGGATCCATTGTCGCATCCATTTCGATTGCGAAAGGTATATCCGGCAAATACCAGCTAGGATGCGGATTTTCAACACCACTCCTGGTGCTTGTCGGGACGAGTTTCAACTTATTATCTGCAAGAAATTCAACCGTGCCATGGTTGGCTGGGGTATTCCACACATTGTCATTCAATACAGCGGACCAGGCGATTGATCCCTCGCGTTGCGAGA
>METF01000243.1:2833-6191 GCA_001771235.1 Candidatus Zhuqueibacterota bacterium RBG_16_48_16 | reverse complement strand
TGCGGGAGCGCGCCTAGTTCGTAAGCCGTTTTTTCGGTATTATGGCTAGAATCGAACATAACAATTAAGTCAGGCGGATAAATTATCATGAAAAAACATCTTCTAATGAAAAAAATAAAACTGTTCTTCCTCGTGCTTAGCGTCCTGCTGATGAGCAGCGAAACATTCGCTCAAAGTAAAGAAGTTGTCTGGGCCGATCAGACGCCGTGGAATTACACCAAAGCCGATCCCAACGGCGGCGTTTTGATAGACTCGGTGATCACGCTTTTGCCGATATATGAAATGTACGGCCAGGACATTGCCCTGGATATAACACTCGACGGTACCGATTGGAAGTGGCCGGATGATATTGCCATCGGTTCGGTTGAAGATATTGACATAAGGACCTTGAACGGCCAGGATTTATACTTACTAACCGACCGTACCGGCCGAATTATTGAGTATAACGTAGCGGAAAAGAATGTCGTGTTCACCTATCAGGGCCCGGATCTAGTGTTGCCGGTAGATTCTTACGGATTTCAGGGTAATGATCAGTACAATTTTCTAGTGACCGACCGAGGCAATAACAGGATTATTCAAATAGGCCGTGAAACAGGAGGAATACTGTGGGATTATGGCGATCCAAACGGGCTTGAAGGCAGCGGGGATAATCAACTGACGAGCCCGGCGGACGCAGTGAAAATTCCGGGGAAGGATGAATATATCATCGCGGATAGAGGAAACAATCGAGTCATCATCGTTGCCAAAGACAGCAAAAGGGTCATTTGGCAGATCGGGCCGGATTCGCTAAATTCTCCTGTTGATGTCGAATATGTCGGAACGACAAACGAAATTCTAGTCACAGACAGAGATAACAACAGGGTATTGCTGGTGAATATCGACACAAAACAAATTACCTGGCAATTCGGCAAACAAGACGGCAGCCAGGGGAGTGGAAGAGAGGGCTTGAATACTCCGGAGGATGCGGATTATCTGCCCAACGGCCACATAATTATTGCAGACGCCGGAAACAACAGGGTGATCGAAGTTGGCAGAGATACGAACTATTACTGGGAGCTCAAGCGCCCGCTGGCAAATCTTCGCGATGTCGATCAGATCAATACGTTGACTCCGGCTTTATCAAAAATATTTGTCGTTTACCGGCCAACCGATTCCGACAAAATAATACCTGTCAGGATTAGCTTCAGCGATGGAGAAATTATATCTCCGGTTTATGGTGTTCCCCGCGGTTATGTCAATTTTGATCAGATTTTTTGGGATGCCGTGACCAGTACGGATACAACATCGGTTCAATTGCAGTTCCGCTCGGCAATCGACGATGGAACTCTGGCAAGAACAGCGTGGTCCGGGCCACAGTCCGTTGGCGATACCACCTTTTCGGTGTCCGGGCAAGAGCTCAACGATTTCCATAAAGGACATCGGGTTTATCAATTCAAGGCTTTTCTGAAAACCACGAATCCCAAAGAAACGCCGGTACTGGACAATGTCAGCGTGAAATATTATTATTATAGCTCGGACGTCCAGCCCAGGCCATTCTATTTTACCGGGCCAATCGGCATTACCGACAACCGCGATGCCATCCCAAAATGGAAAAGGCTTGTTTACCAGCAGGAGCTGCCGCAAAATCCCGCTTTTCGGGAAGATGTTCAGTTATTGATTCGAATCGTTAAAAATGAGGCCCCCTACCTGACGTTGCATGAAGAATTTGCCAACACCAAGGCCCCGGTCGACACCATCGACCTCGAACAGATTAGTGCCATGAGAGGCGTAAAAGCCATTTTCCTTAACGCTTATCCTCGAACAAATAACCCGGCCGTTTCCCCGGCTCTTGTCTCCTGGAGAGTGGTTTACGAGGAGATCCAGACGACGGTCTCGTCGATCCAATTTGTTAACAGTGCGGGCGAAAAAGCGTATGCCTACCTGGCCACGACCACCTATCCGCCAATAGATGAAACAGTCGATGTGGTTAATGTCATTCTGGATGACAATAACACGGAGCTCATCCAGTCGATCGTGGAACTGGACGTCGCATCGTCCAATAGCGGCGATACGGAAAAATTGGAATTGGCATTGCAGCCACCGGTTTTTCGCACTGTCGAGCCATTGCCTATCGTCATAACCGATAGAGTTGTTGCCAACAACGATACCATGGAAGTTTTTGATCGCGATACGCTCAAAGTGAAATACCAGGACATGAACGATCTGAAAGACACATCCGAGGCGGCGGTGTTGGTCGTTAAGACCAGTCCAGGAGAGCTATTCATTACCAACAAAGCCGGGAAAGAATTGACAGAAGTTATTTTCGGTGATTCGATTTACGTTCTAG
This sequence comes from Candidatus Zhuqueibacterota bacterium RBG_16_48_16, assembly GCA_001771235.1. Classification (GTDB taxonomy): domain Bacteria; phylum Zhuqueibacterota; class Zhuqueibacteria; order Residuimicrobiales; family Sediminimicrobiaceae; genus Sediminimicrobium. The sequence goes on along the minus strand of METF01000243.1, from coordinate 3,865 downwards.
TGACCAATGAACAGGATAAAAACTTGAATCCGTTCGGAATCGATTCGCTGAAATTGAAGGTCATAAATAATGCGACTGTCGATGAAGAGGTCGTTTATTTGTATGAGCTGCAAAACGACGAAGGTGTGTACGATTCGGACGTATTTGCCACTCGAAAAGGTCTATTTATCGAGGAAAACAACAACGGCATCAAGGGTGATGGCATTCTGCAAAGCTCCTCTGGTCAGCGCATAACGGCCGAGTATGTGGATAATGTTACGCGTTCGAAGTCGGTTAGATTGCCTGATGAGCCCACAATTTTTATCGATCTCGGCGGCGTTCCTTATGTCGTCGAGGTTGCGCCCAATCCGTACTACCCCTCGTTGGATAGCAATTACCGGCTCCGCTTGGCATCGGCCACGGGTTCGATTTCAGTAAGGTTCATGGAGATATTTAATCTTGCCGGTGAAAAGGTCAGGGAGATTGATGGCTCTGTTTTGCGGTTTAGTACAGGCTCTGTTGTGCCAAAAGAACGCTATGGAATTGCCTCAGATTGGTGGGATCTAACCAACGATAGCGGTCAACAAATCGCAAGTGGAACCTATTTCCTCAAAGTACATGCCGATATCATCCCGGAAAACTCGAGCAACCTTGAGCAAGTCGCGATCTTTCGAAAATTTGTTGTCCTGAGATAGATGATATTCCTGATCTGAGGTGTTATCGAAATTTTATCGTTATGTGCCAATATATGAATTGGAGAGAACATGAAAAGAATGTTTAAGAATAGACTGAAAAAGACCTCTTCCCAGTGGATGGTTGTTGCATGCTGCATCCTGATTTTAACCTTTCTACCGGGTGGCCTTAAAGCACTGGATAATTCAGGAATCGGATACCATGGCGCTGCATTTTTAAGGATTAATCCATCCGCACGGCAGGTGGCTATGGGAGAGGCTTTTTCTGCCTTGGCTGATGATATCAATCTTCTTCGTTTCAACGTCGCCGGGCTGGGCAATTTGCGAAATATCATGCTCGCGGCAAATTTTCACAATTGGA
>METF01000243.1:0-2815 GCA_001771235.1 Candidatus Zhuqueibacterota bacterium RBG_16_48_16 | reverse complement strand
GAGAGCTGGGCCTCGCATTGCCCAGCAGATTTGGTGTCTTTGGCCTGGATATGACTTATTTCAATGAGGGAGAAATCGCGGAATTGGACGAATTATTCCGCAAGACCGGCAACTACCAATCGAGCGGCGATATGCTGCTTACATTTGCTTATGGCACATACATACCTGTCTGGGGAAGAAATCTCAACCTGGGAGGTGGGATCAAGCTGCTCAATCAGAACCTTGTTGGCGAACACAATACTTCCTTTGGACTGGATGTCGGCGCCCAGTTTAGCCTTAATCCTCTGTCCTTTGGCGCCACCGTTCAAAACGTTGGCCTGTCAAAGATCAAATTCGATCAACAGCAGGCAACTTTACCTTTGACCTATCGTTTTGGAACCGCGTACAAGTACAAAATCGAGCAAGCCGTCGAGCTCAATGTGGCTCTTGATGCCGCATGGACGACGAAGGAAAAAATGCGCTATTACACCGGCGGTGAATTCATAATAAGCGATTTGCTCGCTTTTCGCGCCGGTTACAAGATTCATGACACCGAAGCATCACGCTGGTCGGTTGGTTTCGGTTTAAATATCCCTATGGTCTGGCTGGCCAGGTCGCAAACCCGGCTGGATTACGCTTATTCGGAGCTTGATGCCTTTGAAATGAAAGCGCACAGGTTTTCTTTATTGTTTACATTTGGAGTTGCACAGGAGGTCTTGCCTTTAGGCGTCTCGCCCGAATATGCTGACATGAGCGAGCGGTTGAGAAGAGAGCTGGAGGCGGCAGAAAGAGCGCGGTTAGCTTCAGAAGATGCCGAAGCGAGATACAAAAGACTGGGTGCTGAAATGGCCAAAAGGCTGGCGCGGATTCAGCAAATCGCCGCGGAAAGTGAAGGAAAAATCGAAGTCGAGCCGCAAACTGAGAAAAAAATCCTTGTAAGTATGCGAATTAATTTCGATTTTGACAAAGCGAATATCCGCAGAGAAGAATTCCCGACCATGCATCAAGTCGGGGAAATCCTGAATACCTATCCTGAAGCGAGCGTTCACATTTCCGGACATACCGACGCCATAGGACCGGATGAATATAACATCCGGCTTTCGCAAAGGCGCATCGACAGCGTCATGGTTTTTCTGGCAAACAAGGAAAAGGTGTCACTGGATCGTTTTTATATGCCCGTGGGATATGGTGAAACGAGGCCGATCGCGACCAATGCAACCCCGGAAGGAAGGTTCAGAAACCGGCGGGTCGAATTTCTGCTTTTCACATTCGATGCGCAACCGGAAATGCCGGAAGGCTCCGCGATTAAAGCGGTAGAAAGAGTCAATAACACGACAGTGCGAATTGTCTGTAATGGCAAGGTGAAATTCGAGACAAAAACGCTGGATAATCCCGAGCGCCTGGTTATTGATTTCCCGAATATCTTCCTGTTGACGGAAATAAAATCTTATGAGCTTAATGCCGGCGCCTTTATACGCGGTCGAGTCGGATACCATCCCAATGAAAAATTCTCAAGGGTCGTGTTTGACTTGACACGGAAAGTCTCGGCGTCCGTTCAGGCTGTCGATAACTATGTTGTTATAACAGAAGAGTAAAGCCATCTTGTTCACAAACTTATGGAAAGGAAGAGTCTTCGCACAATAGCGGTCTTGATCTTTGATTATTTAACTTTAAACAGATGGACGTAAAAAAAATGCTGTCAGCAAAAAAAATATTCTTTGTGGCGAGCTGCCTTTTTATGTTCTTTGTCGAATTCGCTGATGCTCAAAAAGCCGAATTGACGATTTTTTTCTCCAATGACATAAAAGGCTATCTCGAGCCATGTGGGTGAAAGACCAACCGCTTCGGCGGGCTGGCTCGGAGAGCCACACTTTTAAAACAAAATATCAACGAGACGGACTTTACCCTAATTCTTGACGCCGGAGGCTATAGCCGTGGCGTCGGCGATCTTGCCCAACTGCAAACCGGTTATCTGGTCAGAGGACTCGGTGAGTTAGGGTACTCGGCCATTAATATCGGCACACCGGAGTTATTTGCCGATTTGAGTCCGCTGCTATCTCTTAAAAAGGCCGCCCAATTTGACATCGTATCGGCGAACGTCGTTGATAAGAAATCCGAAAAACCGCTTTTCCTGCCTTATGCCATTACAAGAATAAAAGCAAATGATAATAGATCGGATTTGCCGTTTACAAGATTGACGGTTTGTATTATTGGCTTGAGCGAATTAAACACCCAATATTCACCGGCTCAAAAAGAGCCGGATTTTACGGTATTGGATCCCTTGCAGACTCTGAAAATTATCTTACCCCAGGTGAAAGATAAAGTCGATATAACGATATTATTGTACTATGGCACTTCGCAAAAATTGGCAGAGATCGTCAATTCTGTTGCCGGGTTAGATGTCGTGCTTTTTGGCGGATCGTACTCGAATCCCGTGCCGCAAGATGCCTCTTCGGCACCGATATTCGCGACAACACCAAGCCTGGGGAAATATCTTGGGATATTGAAAATGACGCTGAGCGACAAAAAACATATATTATCACACCAGGCAGAGCGAGTCGCCCTGGACGAAAATATTGCAGATGATGAAAAGATGATCAAGCTGATTGAAGAATTCAATAAAGCTTATGAGCAAGAGCGTAAAAAAATCTCCAACGGAAGAAGCATGTCTCACAGCAATTAAAAATTTAAAAGAGAAATCCCATTGAAACGCTATGGCATTTGAGATGTCATAGCGTTTTTTATAAAAAAAGGTCCTGTTTAACAGCCAATGATTCTAATTGCCCAACCTGGACAAGCCATAACCAAATAGTGGATCCATAACCAAATAGTGGAT
>METF01000242.1:5315-9337 GCA_001771235.1 Candidatus Zhuqueibacterota bacterium RBG_16_48_16 | reverse complement strand
TATATCAATTGTTTACACGATATTTTTTGTTGCGCGGAAAGGGGAATAGGGATAATTTCACATCATCTAAAAGACTCATAGGGAAAGGTGTTTCAGAGAGAGACACGTCATGATGCTTGTTAAAGACAATCAGCAGAAAGCGTTGTTCATCTTATAAAAACCAGGTCCAGGGAATCAAAGCAAGGTTTAGGGAGTAGAATAGACAACAGACCATCCGTTGATACACTGTCAATGTAGTGGGTACAAAAATTTATGAGGTGAGACTCGTGATTTCAATCCGGCCTTTTCTTTGCTTGTTAATGTGCCTTTCGATTACAAACAATTTCGCACAGTCCATTCAGCCACTAAAAAAATATCGCATCGAGGAAAGGGATGCCAAATCCGCCCTGTTTCAAAAAATTCAGGCCAGCAATAACTCTCAAACCCAAAGCCAGTTGTATTATGATGTGATCCACTATGATATCAACCTGGACATCGATCCGAGCAATAAAATGTTGAGCGGGGAGGTCACTGTCATTGCCAGGGTATTGACAGCCGAATTGTCATCCATTGATCTGAACTTTGAGAACAGCATGACGGTTGATGAAATTCTCTGCAATTCGAAAGCCGTAAATTTCTCGCACCAAAATCACCTGATCACGACACAGTTGGATACAATTTATAACAAAGATCAGCTCATCAATATTAAAGTTCTCTATCATGGGAGACCCGTCTATTCGGGTTTTGGTGCATTCCAGTTTGGAACCTACAACGGTAAGCCGATGATCTGGACGCTCAGCGAGCCTTTTGGTGCACGTAACTGGTGGCCGTGCAAGGATATTCCCGCCGATAAGGCTGATTCCGTTGACATGAGGGTTACCGTGCCTGCGGACTTGATTGTCGCCTCCAATGGCAAATTGCGGGAGGTGGATGAGAGGGATGATCTAAAAACATATTGGTGGCACGAAGGATACCCGATAGCTACGTATCTTGTCTCGCTGGCGATTCATCCGTACACATTTTTCTCGGACTGGTATGTCTCGCCGGCAAAGGATTCGATGGAAGTACAATTTTATGTGTTCCCAGACCACTATAATGTTGTACGGAGCAATTACGCCAAGACTGTCCTTATGATTGAAACATACTCCGCTCTTTTTGGCGAGTACCCTTTTATTGATGAAAAATACGGGCACGCGGAATTTTTGTGGGGCGGCGGGATGGAGCACCAAACTATCACGAGTTTGGGGGGAAGCAGCGAAGGATTGATCGCGCATGAATTAGCCCATCAATGGTGGGGTGATATGATTACTTGTGACAGTTTTCATGATATTTGGCTGAATGAGGGCTTTGCCACCTATTGTGAGGCGCTTTGGTACGAACAGGCTTATGGCCAGGAGACATACCATAATGCCATGCAATTCGACACGTACCTCGGCCCTGGAACGGTTTATGTCGAAAATCCTGATGAAGATGATATTTTTGATACTGGATTGAGCTATCAAAAAGGCTCCTGGGTCTTGCACATGCTGCGTCATGTTGTCGGTGACAGCACTTTTTTTAAAATTCTTCAGGAATATTACAATCGGTTTAAATACTCGACGGCAACAACCGAACACTTTAGGGCTGTGTGTGAACAACTGTCGAAAATGAATTTGGCCCGGTTTTTCGATCAATGGATTTATCACGAAGGTTTTCCGATTTATGAATATGCCTGGAGCTTGAAAGAGCTGGATTCGGGTGCCTATCAAATTATCGGAGGAATAAACCAGGTGCAAACTGGTGATGTGATTTTTGAAATGCCCGTTGATATCACCATTCTTGGCGATGGCTTTGAAGAGACTTTTGTATTGATGAATACCAGCCGGAATCAAGCCTTTACTTTTGTTGTTCCCGGTCCTGCCACTGATGTGGTCGTTGATAAAGATAACTGGATTTTGAAGGAAGCGGAATTATTGACATCCCCTAAATTTGAAATCCAGTCGATCAGCATCAATGATTCAACTGGCGATAATAACGGCAAGTTGGATCAGGGCGAAACTGTGTCCCTGACAATTGGTCTGAGAAATAACGGGGCTGATGCCAAAAACGTACATGCGACCCTCGCAGCACAGAACGATGATATTGTTATTGTTGCATCCGAAGCTGAGTACGGCGACATGTCTCTGGAGTTGTTTGGCACATCGATTGAAAAGACATACACGGTACAGGCAATAAGCCAAGCCGAGTCGCAGCGCATCAACCTGGTTTTGACCATATCTTATGATCAGGGGGAGACATCAAAAACCATAACCCTGGATGTGGGAGAACCAACCATCCTTCTGGTTGATGACGATAACGGGGATAGCTATGAATATTTTTATGAAAAAATGGCTGATGCCGCAAATGTGCTTGTGAAAACCTGGTCGATTCAGGACGACGGATTATTGTCACCGGAGGCCATTAAAAAGTACAAGCTCATTGTTTGGTTTACAGGTGATGATCGCACAACCTCTCTGACGTCCGGCGAGCAAGACCTCATCCAGGAATATCTGGACGACGGCGGGAAATTGTTTTTAACAGGCCAAAACATCGGCTTCGATCTTGTGGAAGACGGCACCCGGCAGGACTCCTTGTTCTATGCCGGGGTTCTGCATGCGCAGTTTCTAGGTGACATTACCCCGGACTATATGATCATCGGCGTGGACGGCGATCCCGCCGGACAGGGTGCCCGTTTGAGTTTTGAGGGCCTTTACGAAAGCGCTGAGAATCCGCGGGAACAGAGCGTCATCTCTCCTCTCGATCCTGCGATAACAGCATTTCTATATATACCCAGTCTGGGCACCGCAGGAATCCGATATGAGGATAGCGTATCGCAATCCCGCATAGTTTATTTGGCGTTCGGATTGGAGGGGGTCGCCGGTCCGCTTTCAACCAGCTCTTCGGCGGTTTTTGGCAAAATTGTCCAATGGTTGCTTGGACGGGAGGTCGCTTTTGTAAACGAGGGCGAAGGCCAGGTTCCTGATGGTATTGTGTTGCTGCAAAACTATCCGAATCCTTTTAATCCTTCGACACAGTTAAAATTCTCCCTGCCGCAAAACGCAGAGGCAACTATCTCGATCTTCAATACAGTGGGACAAAAAGTCAAATCGCTGTTTGAAGGAAAGATGGAAGGAGGCTGGCACCAGTTTTTGTGGGATGGCACTAATGAATCCGGCCGCAACGTCGCCAGCGGAATATATCTCTTTCACATCGCAATAAATTCAGACGATCACCTTCGCCGGACAAAAACCATCAAGCTGGTAAAGATGAACTAGCCCAAAATCCCGGATCGGTCTATTCATAGCCGTCGGTTGTTTTCACTAATCTCCGTTTTGAGTTTTCAGATAGAGTTGCGCTGCTTCACCCAGTACGTCCTGAATGTGCCCGGCCATCCGGTTAGGATCGTCTATAGAGCCGTCAAGCAGCATGAGGCTGTCGAATAGGCTGAAAACCATCTTTGACAGCATCGCGTCTTTGGGGTCTTTATTGTAAATGCCCAGCAAATTCAATATCATCGGATGAGTCCGGTTGATCTCTATGATTTTTGGCATCAACTTGATTCCCTGGTTGTACATCTGCATGATTTTTTCCATGTGAGAAGACATTGTCCTGTCTTTTCCCACAAGTATTGCCGGGCTGTCCACCAGTCTTTCCGAAATGATGACGTCTTCCACTTTTTCTCCCAGAATGTCCTTGATTCTCCTGGCAAGATTTTTCAGCTCTTTGCTGTCTTTTGTCGGCTCTTTTGCCGGCTCTGTTTTGGTCGGAATATCCAAAAGCTTTTTCAGCTCGACCTGGTCGGCGGAAAGAATTCGTTTGCCTTTATACTCCAAAAGCCCGGGCAAACAAAATTCATCGATGGGATCGTAGCAATAAAAGACCTCTATATCTTTTGACTTAAAGATTTCCATATTGGGATTCGTGTCGATGGCTTCCCTCGATGGGCCTGACAGAAAATAAATTTCTTCCTGTTTTTCCGCCATTCTCTCACAGTACGTTTTCAAAGAGACCGTTTCATCGGCGCT
>METF01000242.1:2910-5297 GCA_001771235.1 Candidatus Zhuqueibacterota bacterium RBG_16_48_16 | reverse complement strand
GAAACGGAACAAGTCCGCCACTTTTTCTTTATTGGCAAAATCAGTATAGCCTTCTTTGATGATGCGTCCATGCTGCTTCCAGATTGTGTTGTATTGATCCGGCTCTTTCTCGCCAAGCTCTACCAGATGCGATATGAGCCGTGCGACAACAGTATTCCTGATTTTGAACATGTAGGGATTTTCCTGCAGCGTTTCCCGGGAGATATTCAGCGGCAGGTCGTCGCTTTCTAGAACGCCGCGCGCAAATCGCAAATACTCTGGCAGTATTTCCTTTGCATGCGCATCCACCATGATGCGCTTGACGAAAAGATGAATACCGTCATCCTCGCGGCCAAAACCCATAAGCTCCACATTGGACTTGGGGATAAAAAACAAGGAATGGAATTGAATGGGTGCATCGGCAGAAAAATGCAGCCAGGTGGACGGCTCATCCGTGTCTTTGGCGATGAATTTGAAGAACTCGATGTACTCTTCTTTCTTGACGCTGCTTTTAGGATTTCGCCATATAGCCGAAATCTTGTTGACTTTTTCTTTGCCCAGGTAGATTGGAAAAGGCACAAAATTCGAATACTTTTCGACAATGGATTTGACCCGATAGTCTTCGGCAAATTCCTCGGCATCGTTTCTCAGGAATACTGTGATGCGCGTTCCCCGTGTCACCGGCGATTCCGCTTGTTCGATCTCGTAAGAATATTTTCCATCACTTCTCCATAGGAGGGCAGGCTCGCCGTTCGTTGCCGATTTGGTCGTTATCTCCACTTTTTCGCCGGCCATGAATACCGAATAAAATCCGATACCGAATTTGCCAATCAGTCCGATATTCTGGCTGTCTTCTTTGACCAGTTGTTTGACAAATTCAGCCGTGCCTGATCGGGCAATGGTGCCGATATTGCTTATCAGCTCGTCCCGACTCATACCGATGCCCGTGTCCGAAATGGTCAACGTTCTTTTGTCCTTATCGAGATCGATGCGAATTTCCAGCTCTAGATTCTTGTCTTCGATTTCTTCACCTTTTAACTCTTTAAAGCGCACTTTGTCGAGCGCGTCGGCAGCGTTGGAAATCAGCTCGCGGATGAATATGTCGCGATGGGTGTAGAGCGAGTGCGTGACAATGTCCAATAGCTGATTGACCTCTGCCTGAAACTCCAAAGTCTGAACCTGTGCTTTTTTTTCTTCCATAATTTTCTCCCACTTATTTTTTGAAAATTCGATCAACGATATATATGATCGATGTGATGAACAACCCGGCATAAATGGGTTCCACTCCCAAAAGGTAGCCGGGTTTGTCGTGAACCGGCAACTCTTTGGATAAAATCCAAAACCCGGAGACAGCCGCGCCTGACAGCATCGCCAGAGTTGCGGCCCTGTTGCTCATCTTGAATCGAGGCCAAAAACTACTCAGTGTCGGCAGCAGCAGCGCCGGGGTGCCTATGGAACCGAGGTCCTTCCAGATGCGAATGACGGATTTACCATACATGGCAATGGCGATACTCAAAATGCCCGAAATGATAATACCGATTTTGGTGTAGGAATTTATTTTAGCGTCGGTCATATTGTTTCTCATTCTGGCAAACACATCGCGGCCCAGGGTCATCGCCGCGACAAATGTATAGCTGTCGACGGTCGACATGATCGTTGAAAGCAATCCCGCCAGAAAAAGACCATACACGAAAGGAGGCAATACGGTTTTGCCGAGCTCAAGGTATGAAGTGACCGGGTTTTGCAGATGTGGCAAAACGGCTCGAGCATAGAGTCCGGAGGTGGTGGTCAGAAAATCGAACAGTACCCAAAAAAGCACTGAGACGAGAATGCCCTTTTTGGCGACGGATTCATTTTTTGCTGCGAAACACCTTTGGTAAAAGGCCGGCTCGATCATCGTCGCCAGTGCAATGAAATACCAGACAAAGATATAACCGGCACCCTGGCCGCCGTGCCAGCTAAAATGCTGTGCGGGCAAAGACGCCCTGAGAAAATCAATCCCCCCGAATTTGACGATAGACAGAATTGTGATGATCAAAAAGCCTGCGAACATCAGACTGAATTGCAGCTCATCGGTCTTGACAACCGAGCGAAATCCCCCGATAAAAACATAGACGGTGCTGAACAAGGTGCCGATAACGATGCAAATCCACAAGGGAAGATTGAAAAAGAATTGAATCAGCACGCCCAACATGAGAACGTAGGCCGCGGGTGTTGTCATGAGAAAAATGATGCCGGCGCTGAGCAATGACGGGCTTTTCCCATATACCCGGTCTATCTGCTGCGGAATTGTGTATAATTCTTCTCGTCGCGCTTTTTTGGCGATCAACAGCGCAAATACCACCGCCGCCAGGTAGTATGGCACGCCGAAAACCAGCCAGTTCGAAATGCCGAAACGGTAGGTAAAC
>METF01000242.1:0-2750 GCA_001771235.1 Candidatus Zhuqueibacterota bacterium RBG_16_48_16 | reverse complement strand
AAGTGCGTCGATTGATCTCATGTCCCGTCAAACATGTTTATGAATCTTTGTGTCTTTGGGTCTTCGTGGCGGATACCTGAATCGTTACGAAAAAAAAGCCAATACTGCTGATCCTGTATTGGCTTTTGTCGGGGCGGTGAGATTTGAACTCACGACTTCCTGCTCCCAAAGCAGGCGCGCTAACCGAACTGCGCTACGCCCCGATTTCTACCGGTTATGTTCAAAATATCTTTCCAGGATAATCCTGGCTTTTCTCAGTGCCACTCCACGATGGCTGATCTCATTTTTCTCTTTCAAAGACATCTCTGCAAAAGTCTTTTTCCGTTCCGGAACGTAAAAGACAGGATCGTAGCCAAAACCACCATCGCCTCTTTTGGCAGTGAGAATGACCCCCTCGCACACACCTTCGACAGTTTCGACTTTACCTTTTTCGGCGAAAGCGATCACTGTCCGAAATCTGGCTTTGCGATCTCTTTCCGGTATGCCCTCTAATTCTCGCAACAGTTTTTGGATATTATCGTCGTAGGTTGCCGAGGCGCCGGCAAAACGGCTGGACATCACACCAGGTCCGGCGCCAAGAGCTTCAACCTCGAGTCCCGTATCATCTGCCAGCGCGGGTAATCCGGCTTGTTGAGAAAGAACGGTTGCTTTTTTAATCGCATTGCCTGCCAAAGTTGGCTGGTCTTCTTCAACGTCGACAAGACCATTTATATCGTTTACTGACAGGATTTGAATCCGCAGGTGTTGAAGGAATTCTCGTATCTCTTTCACCTTATCCGCATTTCTGGTGGCGAGGAGGAGCTTTTTCATCGCAGATGCAAATTTCCTATCCCAGAACCTCTTTTTCGTTGCATTTACATACGGGGATAAATTTTTCCTTAAAGCCCCATGATGCGGTATCTTCTTTTTGTCTGGATTCTACCTGTTTTATCATGCTCACCACATCGCCACACACAGGGCAATGTCGAACGGACAAGTGTGCGGATTTCGCAACTTTTGAGGCAAAACTTCTGTCTTTGGCCATCAGGATCTCTCCATTATTTTCAGTTAAAAGCAGGGCTAATTTAGCAAAATATCTTTGAAATGCAATGAAAAAGGTGTGGGAACCTCACTTAGAGATTGGTAAGGGGTGGACTGAAAAGAAGGGCAACCACCCACGGCTCAGGATTCCCTGTAAAAACTGTTATATGCGGTAAGTACAGGCCACCCTTGTTCTTTACTACCGGTGACTGAGATCTAACTGGGATGATGAAAAGAGGGATTTGTCGTAATAGTCTTGGTCAGTGTTTTATCATAGTTCGCAGAGTTTGTATTTCTCGCTCCATGGTTCGAATACGCATGAGGAGGAATTCCTGATCCAGTTGCGAAGAGTGACCTTGCTGTGCACCCTGAACCTGTATAGCACCGATATTTGCCGGCCGCTTTGAAAATGCTGCCGAGGCTTCGGAGGCAAAAGAGGGCTCCTCTGCCTGGCCGACAACAACATTGATTTCACGTTTTTCGTTGCCCCGCAGAATGCCGAAACGAATGCTCTCACCGGGTTTGTGTTGTCTAATGGAACGCGCCAGTTGGTAGGCACTCTCGATATTTTGGCCTTCGATGCTGAATAGGATGTCGCCCATTTTTAAGCCGTATTCATGGGCAGGACTGTTTTCTTTGACATCGCTTATATGGACCCAGCCGCGATTGCCCGGCCAATTCTCTGCCGATACGCCGATCCAGCCTCCGGGCTGTGCATCCGGATTGATAAAAGCTGCCACTTTTTCTTTGATCTTGTTGTAGGGATAGGCCAGGGCGCCTTCGTTGCCTATGAAGGGTGAACGGAAAATAATATTATTCGTCGTCTCCGAAATGCGGGCGCCAAGGATTCCCACCAGATTGCCGGAAACATCGAACACCGGCCCGCCAACGCTGCCGGCCGCGACGTTCGTTGACAGTTGTATCGCACCATCGCTTCTGATTGCGTTGACCACACCCAACGAGACAGCCGGAGTAACCCCCAGTGAATTGCCAATGATCAAAACAAGACATCCGGATTCCAATCTGTCCGAATCGCCTTCTTTGACAGGTGACATGCTCAAATTTTCGACTTTGATGACGGCCAGGCCGTACTCATCATCCAGACCAATGAGCGTGCCTGGAAATGTTTCCCCTTTCATGGTCTGAACATTGATGTCCTTGCTGCCGATGACGATGCTGCCAAGAGTGACGATATGATTGGCGTCAATGATGACCCCCGAGCCGACGTTTTCCATTTCGATGGGGATGGATTCTTTTTTGTCCGGTTTGAGTCCCAGAAATGCGGATTCGTTATCAATAAGGTTATAATCGAACTTTGCGGATACGGTAACGACAAATGGCTCCACCTGATGGACTAGCACAATGATTTCTTTTTCCAATTCCGATAGTATTTTTGGTGAAGATGCAAGAGATGGCTTGGTTGAAAGGAAAAATACTGGCAAAATAAAAGAAAAAGCCCAACAGGAGGATCGTAACAATTTTTTCATAATCATAAATTCACGATTATCCTTTTTGTATAAAGCTTAGAATCGTATCGAGGCGCTGGTTTCTTTGAATACGGTTTTTGATGACGGCTGCTGCCGGTTCGGGTTTGGAATGCTGTTGAAATACTGGTTGATGAGATTGTCTTCCGTCGCTATTTCGAATGTTTGATCCGTCTGCCCTCTTTCGGATGGCGAAGCGACCTCAATGACGAAATTTCTCATAACCGGTCTCACCGTTGTTTCCTG
>METF01000241.1:9908-10043 GCA_001771235.1 Candidatus Zhuqueibacterota bacterium RBG_16_48_16 | reverse complement strand
ACCATGTCTCAAGAGAAACGTATCAGAAATTTTGAATTTAATAAAATCGTCAAGAATAACAAGAGGATAATAAAACCTCAAAGGTTTCCAAAAACCTTTGAGGTTTTTAAATATTTGGCTCATTTTGTTTCACTC
>METF01000241.1:8337-9840 GCA_001771235.1 Candidatus Zhuqueibacterota bacterium RBG_16_48_16 | reverse complement strand
TTTCCTGGTAAAAATTTGTCGCAGTTTGGCGGTGCCGGTTATTTGGTGTTTTTTATATTGTTTGAAATCAAAAGGTTGTGGAGACGAGTAAAAGGTGCTCCGCTCATAACCAAAAAGCCTGTTCCGGCGAATTCTTCTCCATTGATGTGGCATCGTATTTGCGTAGACCGCACCAAAATAGTGCTGTGATTTGTAGTTTATTCAGTGAGCTTTCCTGTCAAGTGGTGAATGGGAAGACTAACTCAAAGCTTAATTCATAATCAATTGGAGGCAGAAAATGCAAAAAGGAGCTAAGAAAAGGGTGTGGGTGTTGTCAGCGTTGATGCTCTTGTGTTTCAGCCTGGCCGTATTCGGGCAAACAGGCACCATTGTTGACAGGGAAACAGCGGATGACTACAATCCCAAAGGATATGCCAAGTGGATCAAAGTCACTGTAGCCGGAGGTGTGGGAACCAACGAAAGGCTCAATAACAATTTCGGCGGTATGCAAGTACTGGTGGACTTGAATATCGACGGCGATAACAATTACCATACGCCTCTAAACATCGATCCCCAGGGTCTGGGCTATGACAGCTACTACGCGGATGGTGATGCCGGAGATATCAGAACAGCCAGGAGCGGAGAAGAAGGGGATGGCGATTTGATTTTTTATGTGGCGATTAAACCTATACCAACCCTAAGCCCAAGTAATACTGATGATATTGCTAAAAATCAAAAAAATATCAAGCATGATGGTACGGGCTGGGACACCCATATTCGCCCCAGGATACAGCTCACCAACAGCGGCTCGCTGAGGATCATTTCCGGTACTTTTCAATTCAGCATTATCAACGAAGCGGATTTATTTCCGGTGAAGGACGGCATCAAGCCATTCATGCGTTTCGTCTATTACTACGACGACGGCACAGGCAATACCGATGCCGCGGCAGGAGTCCATAAAGGTAATAAAACACCTTATGATGGTTACCTGGACCGCATCGACATTATGTGGAGTGAGCCAATGAACGGCCTGAACCTGTCGGTGAACGAGTCGATTTTCAAAAATATTGTCGATCGCAGTGCAAACGGCAGCGTCTATGGCTTTGAAACACAGGGCCAGTGGAATGATGATGGCACCACCACCGCAGATAATTTTAACCGGCGATTTACCATGTACATCTATTCGTTCAAACCCAATTCGGGAGCCGCTTTTACGCTGAGTTACATCAAGCCTGTTGTGCCGGCCGACCAGTTCAAGGAGGCGACGAATTCTCAAAATCAATGGGCTGCGGACTCGCATCTGCAAACCGTGACCGATAAAGCCGGTCCGGCTATTATCAGTGCACAAACGGTCCGTCCGAAAAGACGATTTGCCGCAGCAGCGACACAAGACAGCGCCCGCATCGAGGTGACCTTTAGCGAAGCCGTGGTGCTTAATTCCACGGCACTCGATGTCGAGCCGGGAGACTTGGCCATTACCATGCAATCCGTCGCAAAAGCAATTCAGCGCATTGTCAGTCCGAC
>METF01000241.1:8054-8247 GCA_001771235.1 Candidatus Zhuqueibacterota bacterium RBG_16_48_16 | reverse complement strand
ATGTACGCTATAGCAACTTTGGCGTTGTTCAGGACGTGGCCGGCAATCAAAACTCGGCGGAAGCGCTGCTTTCGCCCCATCATTCCGGCGGCAGAACCGCGGGTCCGAAAATCCCCATCACGGACGGTATCTATCCCAACATCACCAAAGTCGAAACAGTGGATGCTATTCTCAATGCTCAATTGGCCAGCGG
>METF01000241.1:5430-7930 GCA_001771235.1 Candidatus Zhuqueibacterota bacterium RBG_16_48_16 | reverse complement strand
ACGGGCGATTGGCTGGACCCGAATTATAACGTCTTTAGAATTCCCATTGCCCAGGCCGGCCAAAAGCTGCCGGATACCTGGGTGAGACCCGTTGTGGAATACCTGAACCCGGGAAATCCCAACGGCCTGAGAGATGCGACGAACAACGGCCTGGCAGAAAATCTTTACAAAACAGACGTAGCACTTTCCGATACCAATGCCCTGGCCTTGCAGTCACTCGATAAAGCCGGCCCGGCTGTCGTCGAATCCATTACGGCCGGGAAAAAGCGTATCCGGCTGCGATTTAGTGAACGGATCAAGACCAACAAATTTCTCAATAGCGTTCTCGAATGGCCGGACAATCCGGCAGAAGCGATAACGGACAGCAAATTCAAATGGATCGTAGGCACATCGAGATGGGATGCCACCAATCTTAAAGTCTATTTTACCGGGTTGACCGGCACAAATAGGGACAGTATTATCTACCTCAATCACAACAATACCGCCTGGACAAAGAGCGACAGTGGCGTGATCAACTTCCAGGCGCAGAATGAGGTGCTCGATCTGGTGTCCAACGGCAACAGCCAATACGATAACGATGCGGTTTTTGCCATAACCAACGTCGTCCCCTCGGACGTGAAAATCAGAAAGGATAACATTCCACCCATACTGGAACTGTTAGCAACCCGTGATTTAAACCTGAATGGCAAACTGGATCACTATTACTTCCGCTTTACGGATATTTCGCCAATATATCCAAAGCTTTCATTCAAAAAGGCTAACTGGCAAATCACTTCCGACTATGATGGCGCTAAAAATGTCATGGGAATGAATCTGAACGCATTCACGAATCCCAATAATTACGATGACATGATCATCAACCAGTTTGGCGATACTGTCGGCGTCTATATCCAGTTTGCGGAAATCATCGGCGTCGGTCCGGAACCAACACCCTATGGTGGCGACACCGGCGATGTACCCGATGTTATTGTGGCTGCATCCAAGGGTTTTGCCGACTGGGCGGACAATTACATGAATCCGCTGGCTTCAGGATTCAATGAGACGGTTCATGAACGAGATGGCGCCGGCCCGGCTATTATCAAAGCCAAAACGATAAACACCACCGAAGTGGACGCTTTTATGAGCGAACGGCTCCTGGGCACAGATTTGCGAAAGGATCTGTTCTACCTGGACATGGGACTGGCTCCCGGTCACGAGCTGTTCTTCCTGGATGTCAAGCAAATGACTCCCGGCCAGGTTCGCATGACCGTAACGCCGCAGTTCTACTGGGCGCCGGACCGAACCGGGCTGGTTGGCTTTGCCAATCCGGATGATGATTTTCCACCGGTGAATGCCCAAGACCTGGTTGGCAACGCCAACAAACAATGGTGGGGATCGGTAAACGGGCAAATCCCGGTCAACGATCATGCCGCCAGCCAGTTCATCGTCAACCTGCCCTTTGATGGAGAAGTGCTCAAGGGCGTACCCTTCCAGATCGAAGTCATTGCCCAGGACAGCGAGGGCGAGGTGGATGAGAACTTTAAGGAAAGAATCAATCTGGCCGCGGTGAACATATCGCAAAATTCCATCGATTTGCCGGAAGGCTCGCAACTACTGCCGGGCGGCAAGGCCTACTTTACCGTAACCTGCTGGGTAGTGACCAGTGATTTGCGCATCACCGTTGGCGTGGAAAGCGACCGCTACGCCAGGTATTACGGCATCTCCGATCCGATCACGGTCGTCGAGCCGGTGATCGATACGCCGGACACGCTCATCGTCAAAGACTGGCCCAATGACCAGGGCGGCGCCTTGTCGCTGGTCTGGCCGTTTTCGGACAATCATCCGGGCTTTGGCGAAAATCCGGAGATCGACTATTACCAGATCTACTACGATTTGAACCACGCCATTTATCAGTACGACCAGCCCATTGGGGCCATCGATACCACCGGAACCGGCATGGACTCCATGCGGGTGAATATCGAAATGCCGGACAATGACGAACACACCTTCTGGGTTCGTGCGGTTTGGTCGCCCACCTGGCCGGGAACCCAGGCTGCCCCCGGATCGGGAAGTGAGCCAGGACAGGTGACGATCAGCAGTGATCAGTTTAAGCTGATTCGCGTCAACGGCAAAAACGTCCAGAATGAGGTGTCACAGATGAGCACAATCAAAGCGGAGGCAACGCTCTCCGGCGCGGCTATGGGTATAGGCCGGGCGATTGACAACATCAAGCCGGAAAAACTCACTTACCTTTTTGCCGACAAGGAAGGTGAGGCGGTCAAGCTGCACTGGAAAAAAGTCATTTATGGCATCAACGGCACTAAGGAAAAGTTCCCCGTCAGCTACCAGGTTTACAGCCATAGCAGCAAAGCCTACTTTGACCTCGATACGGAAGGCACTCTGGAGGCTGCCATAGGCGACACCGCTTTCACCATCAATACCGACGAGCTGAGCAAATTCTTCTGCGTGAGAGCCATCGACAGCGATAACAAGTCCGATCTCTCGGCCAGAATGGGCAAAT
>METF01000241.1:4297-5401 GCA_001771235.1 Candidatus Zhuqueibacterota bacterium RBG_16_48_16 | reverse complement strand
CCCATCTACAACCTTCTGTCGTTGCCGCTCAACAATGCGTCGATAAGTAATGCAAAGACATTTGCCGAGAACGTCAGTGGCCTGGCGGCCGTTCTGAAATTAGATCCATCTACCAATAGCTTCAGCAAATTCTATCTGCCCGCCATAAAATTCGGAGATAATTTTAGTCTCAGCGGCGGGAAACCTGTACTGGTTTCGGCGGACAATACGGCACCGGAAAAATGGTTTTACACGGGTGCCGTGCCAGCGCCAAAATCGGTTCGGTTCACGCTGAACAATAGCGCCGCCGGACGTTATAATGAGATTATCGTGCCGTTTGATAAAACCAATATCAAGACCGCGGACGACCTGGCAAAAGATATCGGCGGCGTCGATGCGGTACTGAAACTGGACCCGGCGACGAATTCTTTCAGCAAATTCTGGTTGCCGGCGATCAAGTATGGCGAGAACTTTTCTGTCAAACCTGGCGAAGCCGTACTGATCAATGTGGGCACAAAAGCGCCGAGCACATGGCCGGTTTATACTTCTAACTAGCAAAGTGAAAACGTAAGTTTGTCCGGGGCTTGCGAAAAGATAGCTCAGGCAAGCTCCGGACGCTATACTTGATGCCAATGATAGCACGAGGAGATAAAAAATGAAAAAGGTGATCTTACATGTCGTGATGACTGTGTTATTGCTCATGGTTTTTACCAGCATGAGCGCTGCCCAGGGACTTTTCCCTCATATCGTTTATGGCACGGTGCTTAATCCTGATGATTCTGCTCCTGCGGAAAAGGAAATAATGTTTCGCGGTTATCTGACCAAGGCTCCGAATGATACATCAGCCCCGGATTCATGTGGAGATGGCGGAGGCTGGGCCATTGATGTGGTTAACAAATTGCCAAACAGCAATTGGCAAGTGGGCGATACTTTGGTTGTTATTTTCACGAATATCGGTTCCGGCCTGTATACCGGCGCCAAAAAGAAACTGCTTTATAAAACAACGGATACGTCGCCGGAACAGGCGGGCAATTTCACTCTGCCCGTAGAAATGACCACCTTTGAAGCGCTGGTGCAACACGGCGCCTGGAATGACGAGGTGGCGTTGCGATGGAAGACCGTAAG
>METF01000241.1:0-4087 GCA_001771235.1 Candidatus Zhuqueibacterota bacterium RBG_16_48_16 | reverse complement strand
CGCCGACAAGCTATGCATTGAGCCAAAACTACCCGAATCCCTTCAACCCGGTGACCAACATCATCTTCAAGATGAAGGAAGACAACCAGGTGACGATCAGGATTTTTGATATACTCGGCAGGGAAGTGGCTACGCTTGTGGAGCGGAAAATGAAGGCCGGAACGCACACCATCAGTTTTAATGCGACCGAGCTTCCTTCAGGCATTTACCTTTACAGCATGGACACCGGCAGTTTCCGCGAAGTGAAAAAGATGGTTGTGATCAAATAGTGTCCGAGAGACAGTTTTACAGTGTTTCGTCGTATGAGCGCCGGAAAAAATGAGAACATTTTGTCATCCCAGGATTCTCTCAGCCGGTCCTGGGATGGCATTATGTTCGATAAGACAGATGTGCGACGCACTTTTTGAAATGACTGAAGTTTTGCCTTTTTATTGCATCAATACAAAAAAGCCAAGTGCGTCGCACGTTCATTTCGTTTTCAGTTCATTTACAGGATTAATTTTTTGAAGCTTTTGCCTTTTAGTTTGTAGTTCAGCCTTCAGGCTGGTTAGCAAGCTAAAGCTTGAGCTACGAACTAAATTATCTGACGATGACTTTCCCCGACAAATCGTTTTGAACATATCCCACTATTTTGGCCGGTATGCCGCGGTCGATCATCTCCCTCAGCAGTTTGTCCGC
The DNA here is from genome assembly GCA_001771235.1 of Candidatus Zhuqueibacterota bacterium RBG_16_48_16. GTDB lineage: Bacteria > Zhuqueibacterota > Zhuqueibacteria > Residuimicrobiales > Sediminimicrobiaceae > Sediminimicrobium. Next base: position 3,409 of record METF01000241.1, on the reverse strand, counting down.
TATCTCCTGCCCCACCGAAAGAAGCAGGCCACCCGACGTTTGCGGGTCGAACAACAGGCTTTGCTCGGTCTTGCCTAACGTGTCATCAATAATCGCATCAGCTCCGACGTACAACTGGTTCGCCTTTGTGCCGCCAGGGACAAAACCATTGCGGGCAGTCGTCTCCGCCCCTTCAATGATGGGAATATCGGCATAATTAAAAACAAGTGAAACCCGGCTGGCGCGGGCCATTTCATAAGCGTGGCCGATCAGTCCGAAGCCGGTGATATCCGTGCAGGCTCTTACCTCCCATCGCGCGGCTATCTCCGAGGCATCGCGGTTCAACTGCGCCATCACGGCGATGACCGTTTTCTCCATAGCGGCCGTAGCTTTTGCGGCTTTTAATGCCGTGGTGATCGTACCCGTGCCTATCGGTTTGGTGAGCACCAGAACATCGCCGGGCTTGGCGACAGCGTTTGTCATCACCTTTTGCGGATGAACCAGGCCGGTTACGGCCAGGCCGTATTTCATCTCGTCGTCGGTGATGGAGTGGCCGCCGACGATGATCGTATCCGCTTCCCTGGTTTTGTCAAATCCGCCGAGCAGCACTTCACCGAGCACTTCCATCGGGAACAGTCCCTTTGGAAAACCGATGATGTTCAGCGCGGACAGGGGTTTTCCGCCCATGGCATAGACGTCGCTCAAAGAGTTTGCCGCGGATATCCGTCCGTATTCGTATGGGTCGTCAACGATGGGCGTAAAAATATCGACGGTCGTCACCAGGGCCAGCTCGTCGCTGATCTTAACAACACCGGCATCGTCCGCTGTGTCAAAGCCGACGATGACGCGGGGATCGTAAATGCGGGGCAGCTTTTCCAAAGCTGTGGCCAGCTCATTTGGGGCCAGCTTGGACGCTCAGCCCGCGCACTTGACCGTTTCGGTCAGCCTTTTATAACCTTGTAATTTTTTCTCAGGCATAATTTTTTTCCGACGTCTGTTTGGGTGGTTATTATCATGGAAGGCAAATTTTGCCACTTTTAGTAAAAATTGTATTAGAACACGGATGAAACGGATTGAACGGATAGCCACGGATTTTTCTTTCTGGGAGGATCTACTCAGAGAGGTTTTCGCCACCAAAACACTAAAACACCAAGACTCACAAAGGATTAACTTGGTGTAGCTTTGTGGCTTGGGGTCTTTGTGGCGTGAGTGGTGACTAAAACCCTCCTGTTTTACCGGTTCACCCTGTGGAATAAGATCATCACGCATATTCAACCCTCAGAACTTTCTGTGTGTTAGATAATTCTCAAAACTTTGATCGCGTTTTATTCAACAAGGTAAATCCGTCCTATCCGTTTCATCCGTTTGATCCGTGTTCCATATGGGTACTGGCTTGTCCGGATTGGGAACTGAGGATTCTTGATACACATTTTACAGAATCTTTTGCCCGAATCGACAGTAAAAAGATATACCTTTACGAGCTCAAATGCAAGATGCAATCACCTCGCTTTCCGCGAGGCATTTTTATTGTAACCTTTTTACGGCCCAATTATCTTATGAAGTGCGGCTGTCACAGGTAACCTGGCGAGAAAAAGATTGAAGATTATCGATAATGAAGAGTTGATCGTTGCGCAGGCGATTGAAGGCGATGAAAAAGCGTTTACTTCGCTTTATGCGGCCTATAAGAATCCGGTGTACAATTTTATCTACAGAATGTCCGGCAACGAGCACGATGCGGCCGATATCGTTCAGGAGGTATTTTTCAAGGTCTATAAAAAAATCAAGACGCTCAAAAATCCGCGATTCTTTTCCACCTGGCTGTTCAGTATTGCCAAAAATGAAGCCGTCAGCCAGGCCAGGCGTAAAAAGAATAAAACCTATTATTCATTAGAGGACGATGAAAATAACGGCGTTATGCGGCAGCTTGAGAATCCAGAAGCATTGCATCCCGATAAAATGGCGCTGCACGGTGAATTGGAGAAACATTTCCAGCATATCCTGTCGCAAATTCCGGAGAATTATCGCACGGCCTTTATCCTCGGCGTTTTGGAAGAAAAGCCGTATGAACAAGTGGCGCAGATTATGGGCTGCACTGTAGGCAATGTGAAATCGAGAGTATTCAGAGCGAGGGCGCACATTACGCAAAAATTAGCAAAACTGTACGCCGTCCAGACATAATGGTGGCTATTTATATGAAATGCGAAGCGATTCGGGAAAATATCTCTGCCTATTTCGACGGACAGTTGGATCGACAACATGTTGACGCCATGCTGCACCACGTCGGCGCCTGCAATTCCTGTCAACGTATTTTCGACGGCTTTAAAAGTTTGCAGGAATTCATAAGCGCGGAGATTCATCCGCTTCAGGCGCCCGCCTGCGTGGATGATCTGTTGGCAAGTCGCATTGCGAATGAAAAGCAGCAAGCCGTGCAACCGAAACGGTGGCTGTCCGTTTTTGATAAAATATTTGATGTCCTTATCCCATCTTCAAAATGGGCTGTTGCGGGACAACTGGCCACCGTCTTTATCGTTTCTCTTTCGTTGGGTCTGTTCATTGCACGGCATATCAACAAGCCGCAAAACCCGGTGGCAATTCATGAAAAGGGCGAGAGCAAGACCGCTAGCCCAACAGTCTCTTTGCCGCCGGAAACGGAAAGTCGGCTCGAACAGGATGTGAATGACTTTCTGGAAAATACCACGCTGGTGATGTTGAATTTAAAGAACACGGATTATTCCGGCGATCCCCGGATGCTTGAGGAGGAACAAAAGCTGGCGAGAAAATTACTGAGCGAATCCCGCTTGGTGTCCGAAAAAGTGACCGGCTCGCGATCTACCTATATGAAAAATCTGGTAGATGAGATGGAGCCTGTTTTGCTTGAATTCGCCAATCTCGATGCGCAAAGAGATTCCCAGACTGTCGATGTTTTGCGGCAGCAGGTGCAAAAGAACGATTACCTGCAAAAAGTAAATCTCATCCGGCTGATGAGCCAGGAATGAATCAAGATGAAATTGGAGTATGAATGTCGAATAAAGTGACAAGCCCGCTGTTGGCGTTTACAATTCTTTTATTTATGTCCATGGCTGTCTATCCCAAAGAGGCCGAAGACGACGCCTTGTACCTGCAGGGGAAAAAGAGCTTTTACAACAATAACTACCAGCAGGCGATCCAGACGTATCAACGGATCGTCAAAAATTTCCCCAACAGCAAATACATTCCCGATGCCTATTTCTGGATTGGATACAGCCATGAAAGGCTGAGTCAGCCCATCGAAGCGTTGCATGCCTACGAGATGGTTATCAAGACAGACCGGGATGGTCGTTGGGCGGGGGACGCCCGCGCAAAAATGGTCGATATCGCCACTGTGTTGATCGGTCAAGGCAGTACCAATTTTCAGAGTGTCATCAAAGAACAATTGGATCATGTCGACCGG
>METF01000240.1:9273-14205 GCA_001771235.1 Candidatus Zhuqueibacterota bacterium RBG_16_48_16 | reverse complement strand
TCACGAAGAGCATTTTTCTAGTCTCGATATAGCTGGGGGTTTTTAACACGTAGAAATATACACCACTCGAAACCTTCTCCGCGAATTTATCTCGCCCATCCCACTGAACCGAATACTTGCCTGCTCCCAGATTTTCACTCACTATAACTTTTACTTCGGTTCCCAAAACATCAAAAACTCTCAATTCCGTGTGCATTGCTTCGGCTGACTCGCCTTCTATCTGGGCGAGATCAAAGCTAATGGTCGTATTCGGATTAAAGGGATTGGGGTAGTTTTGATAGAGAGCAAATTCAGTGGGAAGGTTTTGGGGTTCCTCAGAGATAATTTCCGATGAATGGGGTGTGGCGAATATGGGACCATGCTCGGTGCGGGTGCCGTTGAAATCTACGTCCACCAGTTTGTAATAATAGGTTACGCCATTGTTTAGATTTCTATCGGTGTAACTGTACTCGTGACGAGTTGTTGAATTGCCAGTGCTCTTTAAATTCTCGTTGTAATGATAGCTTGAGATTTCCTGATAGTCTCCCTCTTTTTTCTCGCTCCTTAAGATGACAAATCCAAAACAGCGCACCTCGCTTTCAGTTACCCAATGCAATATCACTTTCCCATCTCCGGCGATTATAGTAAAAGAGGAAAGTTCGACGGGAAGGCACTGATCGCCTTCACACCAACAACCTGGCGGGCATTCACAACCATTTGTCCAATCTCCATCACAATTTTGATAGCCTTCATCGCATTGACATGTCCAACTACGACAGGAGGTATTAGGTCCACAATCAACATCTGTACTACAGGCGAACATTGGCTCATAACCCAATTCCTTCAACTTTGCAAAAGCAATGGCTGCTCTTTTTTCATCATCGCAGTAGAGAATCACAGTTTTCGTTTTTGGAATATTGGGGATATATTTCTCAATTTCATTATACGGAATTGGTATTACTGTGGCGATATGTCCCCGATCAAAATCTGCTCTGCTTCGCAAGTCAATAAGGACATAATCCTCGCTATTGGTGTCTTTGACCTGCTTTAAGGCATCAGCATAATAGATACACCAGTCAGAGTAACTTTCCTCGTTTTCTTCGGTCTGTCCTAATGTTTTAGTGGAGAAAGACATTGTCCATATTGTCAATACTCCAACGAATAAGATATGATGAAGCCGTCTCATGATGAATCTCCTTCATATTAAAGGTTGGCTTAGATTTTTTTCCCAAAAGCATTTTCAAAGCACTTTAGGAAAATGAAGTTTTAGGAAACCTCGGTTCATTTCATCTATTCTTAATCCACTTTACTTTACGTCAGTACTACAAAACGAAAGAGCCGACCTACTTACACGATCGCCTACAACGATTCTTCGATAGCCTGGCTATCATGTCAAGCTATTCAACATCACTTGCTAGCTTGAAGACGCTTTACAATTCCAGTTCCGAGTAAAGCGTATCAGGAAACTTGCTTTAGACCCGTAGCTTTCTGCCTCCCGTTTTTCAACAGGATTTAGCCTTTTTCGGGATTCGTTTTCGTGTATGAATTACATTTTTCCCCGACCATCACCTCCTCGACCTAAGAATGATTTTTTATGTCAAAATGCAGCTATTGGTTTATTGACTGCTGTTTGCCAAAGCCATATTCAACAGTCGCCATTTCTTGGAGTGATGTCATCTTAGTACGGCTTCTCTTTCCGCCATTTTGAAAAGGCTTTTCGCACATTGAGGGAAATTTTCCTAATCGCAAAGGCCATTTTTTTATTCTGGACGAAGTCCAGAGAGGCCAATTCGTAAGAATAAAATGGATTGTTTCACCACCCGGAGGAGCTTAAAACTACTACAGTGGAGAGTGGAATGGAATTGAATCCCGGATGCATATGTATTGGGTTTTGCTGCTGTCCTCACGCCCGCCCTATTTGTGGATTATTTTAAAAAAAATTTTGTTAAAAACAAGGAAATATTTTTGGAGGAGAAATTCTTGAACACGGAACATACCAGATCAATAATAATATGAATGACTAGTTGACAGGAAATTGCTAATGGGTAATAGAATAATCTTGTTTCAAGCCAAATCTTCCCTCTCCCTTGAAGGGAGAGGGAAGGGGTGAGGGTGAACAGACATGCTGAAATCTCCCCTCACCCTGACCCTCTCCCCTGAAGGGCGAGGGAACTGCTTAATATTTTATCGAATGTTTTTCCCAACTTGTCCAACTAGTCATTCATCTTACTAATAAAAAGACAATATCATAAAGTTCTATTGGCAGATTGTTTTGAATACAATTCGGTCATGATGAAACAAGCGAATTATTTTGATTTTAATTATTTTGACCTATTTGATTTTTGAAATTTCATTGACGGAACGGGTGTCCCCCACAGCTCTCTTACTCCACATCTTTCGATTCGTCATTATTCTCAAATGGCTCCTGATCGGACGGCATGGTGTCAAATTCTTTGAACCGGTCGATGGTCATTTGCAGCTCGATATTGAAGAACCCGTACAAGTCGGCCAGAACTGCGCCGCCGGTCTCCTGCTCCACCCGGCTGACGATTTGCAGCGAGGCGTATTCCGTTTTTACCGTCTCGGACTCGTCGCCTTTGCCGATTTTCACCTTGCGTTGTTTGACGTTAAACGGCTTTATGGTGACGGCGGGCAGGACGTACTCTTCCCCCGTTAAATTATCGATGAACGAAAGCTGCACCAGACCCCGCACCATATTATTAAATAACTCGGCAACCTGATGGCTATTGTCCAGATCGACTTCGATATTCAAGACGACCTGGTGGATCATTTGGTCCTCTTCTCCCTTGTCAACCGCCGGCCAATATTTTTTCAAGATCGCTTTTTGAAATACCTGCATGACGTTTTACCTCCACGCCAAAGTAGTTGTAACCTCTGTCAGTCTTTTCTGCGACAATCGAACGAACAACTCTTTTTCGAACGAGGTGGGAACATACAAATTTATTGTTGTGTTTGCAAGACGAAAGTGGTCAGGAGTGTATCACCTCACTTACTGGTAAATGCGAGTTGCATATTAAAACGCAGACGCGCTGAGAACGCAAAGAGGCTCTCAGAATTTTTAACAAATAGAACTTTTTTTACAAATCAGTTTTTATCCTTATCTTGATATTGTGTACCATCGAACAAAGATTCCTAAAGGAATGACATGGGGTGTGTAGGTTGCATCGCTGTGGCAGGCCGAATGCCGTCTAACGTGTCCCTAATTCGGCGTGTCTGTCTTTCTCTTGAGAATCTTTGTAATGATGTGATAATTGCTGTTAAAATAGAACTTTTACATTTTACAAATAAAAGCCAAGAAATTTGATTTCCTTTCTCAGCGTCCTGCGGTTTTTTGTATTGATATCCACCCATGAGCGAGATTTTGCTCAAGACTCAGGTGCAACATAAGGTAGACCTCAAGATGAAAACAAAAAAACCCGTGATCATTTACGACGGTGAATGCTCCCTGTGCCGGGGCAGCAAAGACTGGATCGCAAGACGGGCATTGCCTGAAAGCCTGGAGTTCATCACCTGCCAATCAAACGAGCGCGAAAGGCGGTATCCGCATCTTTTATTAAGAGATTGTATGACCGCCGTACATATCGTATTGCCCGACGGCCGCGTATTTGCGGGAGCCGACGCCATTCCTCATGTATTGTCTTTTTTAAAAGGCTGGCGATGGGTAGCGAAATGTCTGCTTATATTCCCGTTCACCTTTTTCGCCCGACATGTATACGGCTGGATCGCCCGGAACAGGCAATTCATTTCGTGCAGGCTGTTCAAAGAATAAGCTGAGGTGTATATTTCCTCGTCGATTTAGGGGCTTGATAAATGTCGTCAGAGGGCAACGTTTTGCTCACAAAATAGAACTTGACAGTTGACGTTTAAATTGCTATAATACTTCCGAAATTCAGACAGCGCAAAACCCATGTCTGAACTTTTTATTATGGAGGTCTTTATGCTGGTTCGCGTTAAGGTCGAGCGGGTCACTCTGGACACAGCGGCAAGTCGTTTTGTTGTTATTCTCAAAGATGAAAAGCAGAATCGCTGGTTGCCTATTGTGGTCGGTTCGACTGAGGCTCAAGCCATCGCACTGCAACTGGAAAAGATAGTGCCGCCGCGTCCGCTAACGCATGATTTGATGAAAAATCTTCTTGAATCGGTTGATGTCAATATCTCCCGGATCGTTGTCAATGAATTGCGGGAGAACACCTATTTTGCCGTAATCGGTTTACAGAAAAATGGCGCTTCCAAAAGCATCGATGCGCGACCGAGCGATGCCATTGCCCTTGCTTTGCGCGTGAATGCTCCCATATTCGTCGAAGAAGACGTGATGCAAAAAGCCTCCATAACGGAAAAAGATGCCCAGATAGATGATATTGAAGATGATTACTCTCCCGGAGATCGCCTGGAACAATTGAATGTCGAGTTGCGGAGTGCCGTCCAGGACGAGCGATATGAGGAGGCTGCCAAGATAAGAGATGAGATCAGAAAAATAAAAGAAGATTTAAGAGACAGTTCTTGATTTCAGCAACTATGAAAAACGTACAACCTCCGCCAGGAGGTTTTTTTGTTTGTGGTTTACGCATCATCAGTCACTGGTTTTGGGGAATTTCGACCTGTGTCTCTCCTTACCGGTAATATCTAACAGGTGAAGAAGGGTGATCTGAAAAAATGGGTGACTATTCAGGAATATCTGCTATAATTCGCCACAAAGACACAAAGTTTCACAAAATTAATCTTTTGTGTTCCTTTGCGACTTTGTGCCTTCGTGGCTGAATGGATACAAAGAACAGGCGTTAAAAAATGAACCCGGTTAAAAATGTCGCGATGGCCATGCTCTTGATCGCCGCCGTTCAATCGATATCCCAGCCGCTGCAAACGGCCGGGGTGAAATTGGGTGTCGATGTTTTGCTTGCCGACCATTTGGATTTGTTGAGAAATAAAAGGGTC
>METF01000240.1:8884-9265 GCA_001771235.1 Candidatus Zhuqueibacterota bacterium RBG_16_48_16 | reverse complement strand
GCGGTGTAACCTCAGAGCTGCAAGCGACGGCTGATATGTTATTCGCTCATCCGGATGTTCATTTGGTGGCACTCTTTGGTCCGGAACACGGCGTGCGCGGCGATGTGGAGGCGGGCCAGCATATTTTTCATTTTACGGATGAACAGACAGGCTTGCCGGTTTTCAGCCTCTATGGTTCCAGCAAGAAACCGACGCCGGACATCCTAAAGGATGTCGATGTTCTGGTCTACGACATCCAGGATATCGGCTTGCGTTCCTATACTTTTATCTACACCATGGCCCTGGCCATGCAAGCGGCCAAAGAGAACGGAATTCCGTTCATTGTCCTGGACCGGCCGAATCCCCTCGGCGGCGAGCTGGTGGATGGCCCTGTTCTCGATC
>METF01000240.1:8491-8701 GCA_001771235.1 Candidatus Zhuqueibacterota bacterium RBG_16_48_16 | reverse complement strand
CGACGCACATTCCCACCGCGCAGACGGCTTTTTATTGCGCCCTGACCGGCATCATTGGCGAGTCAGGCACAATCAATGTGGGTGTTGGCTATACCCAGCCGTTTCAGCTCCTCGGCGCTGCGTGGATGAATGCTTCTGATGTGGCCGATGCGCTAAACAAATTGTCTTTGCCCGGCGTGTATTTCCGGCCTAAATATTACAAGCCGTTTT
>METF01000240.1:8324-8422 GCA_001771235.1 Candidatus Zhuqueibacterota bacterium RBG_16_48_16 | reverse complement strand
CCATCGAAGCGCAAGTCAACATTCTCTCGGCGGTCATGCGACTCTATCCCGATGCCGACATTTTTAATGAAGCGAGAAATGACATGTTCGATAAGGCC
>METF01000240.1:0-8287 GCA_001771235.1 Candidatus Zhuqueibacterota bacterium RBG_16_48_16 | reverse complement strand
GTACGGCTCCCGAAGCCATTATCGCAGCGTGGCAGCAGAATCTCGAGCATTTCCGCCGTTCCCGGGCCGGTTATTTTCTTTATTGAGCGGCAATACCTCACTTGTGCGTGTGTAACAAAATGAGAAAAGGCGGGATGAGGGGTAATGATTCAAGATTTGAGATTAACGATTTGCGATGTCAGATGTATGGTCTGAGGGGAGGAATCGAAACATATAAATTATAAGATCGATGAATCGCTAAATTTGTCAAAAGTATAGAGACAATCCTGAAAAATCGCAAATCAAAAATCGCTCATTGTAAATCGTAGATCATATTGGGAAAAAGGAAACGCTTGACAATTTGACGAAAGGTGTTAAATTGCACAAAAGCCGATTGAGAAAACGGGAATTTCTCTTGTGACGTAATGGGAAAAATTCGGACCTTTTACACTCCATTCACAGTTTTTTGCATATTGCCGTGACATCTGTAACCGAAAATTCCAAAATGGAGGGCTTTTTTTTATTGCCCACGAAATACGCGAAGAAACACGAATGCAGAAAACATTCAGCTAAATGACGAAAGTCAAAGCACAGGAATAACGAATGATGAACAGCGAATAATAAATGATAAAGTTTGCTCGAAATTCGACATTCTTCATTCGATGTTCAAATTAATTGTAGTTAAAGGGAGGAAACCATGAGCCAGCCCACTATCGACATGCACATCCACTTTGGCGCGCCGCCGGACGAGGAGAGCGGCTGTTACTGGTCCAAGGATTTTGAACAGACGGCCGCCTATTACGCCATGCTGCTTTTGACCAAATCGCTGTTCAAAAAAGTCGATATTCATCGAGTCAAAAAGCATTTGATAAAAGTGATCAATACCTCGAAACAGGTGGACAAATCGGTGCTGCTCGCCCTGGATGAGGTCTATGACAGCAATGGTCAGGTTCATAAAGAATGGAGCCATTTACATGTTCCCAACAAGTATCTGGCGCAACTGGCAAGTGAAAACGAGCGCGTTATGTTCGGTGCGTCGGTACATCCTTATCGTAATGACTGGGAAGAGGAATTGGACTATTGCCTGAAACATCACGCCGTGCTGTGCAAGTGGATACCTTCCTCGCAAATGATCGATCCGACGCATGAAAAATGTATCCCCTTTTATAAAAAGTTGGCCCAACACAATTTGCCTTTGCTCTGTCATGCGGGACCGGAGTACGCCATTCCGACTTCCAATAATCGATACAATGAATTCAACAACCCAAGGTATATGCGACATGCACTGGACCAGGGTGTGACGGTGATCATCGCCCACTGTGCCCTGCCCTATTTTTGGTTTTTGGATAACGATTACCAGGATGATTTTCGCGAGTTTCTCAAGCTGTTCAAGGAGGTCGAGCAACATGACTGGAAGCTCTATGCCGATATATCCGCCCTAACCGGCCCGCTGAGAGCTGATTATATCGATGATCTCATTGATAAAATTCCCCAGGAACGGTTTCTCTTTGGCAGTGACTATCCGATCCCTCTTTCCGAGATCAGTTATAATCGCAGCACCCATTTCTTCAAATGGTTGTGGTTTGTCTTAAAAATGTTTTTTGAGAAAAATCCGTTGGACAAGAACTACGACATCGTTCATAAGATGGGATTCCATGACAAAGTATACACAAATGCCAGCGCGCTCTTTGCTGCGATAAATTCCAAGAAGCAATGAACCTTTTTGCGTTTTTATCGTCTAAGCTAATAACTTTTTTCCACTCTGTTATTATCCTGCATTTAAAATCTTCACGCTGTCGATGGCCATGATTTATCATAGTATCCTGAGAGACTCTGTTCATTTAACAAAATTTCTATACGACATTCTATAATAATTTTTGCAAAGCGTGAAAAGTAAGACGTGAAACGAAGAACATTGAAAACAGTATTTCCCTTTTGGCGTTTCTCGTGCGCTTTGCGCATTAGAAATTAACCAACGTAAATGCTCACCGATGAATCTAATCATGTATGCCAATGAATCAGATCATCCATAGAAAAAACGCTAAAAAATCTTGCCACTTCTTACACGGGTATCTTGCCGCTGCTCTTTTTATTTTTGCTTTTATCCTCATTTCATGCCAGTCCAACCAAAAACTGGATTCCGTTCTGACTTTTGCTGTTTCGAAGGAGGATTTCCGCATCATCGTCGACTGTGAAGGCGAGCTGGAAGCAAAAGAATCAAAGACCATACCGGTGCCGTTCATTCGCGGGCAAGACCCCAAGATTTCCTTTCTGCTGCCGGAAGGTGCGAGAGTGAAAAAGGACGACATCGTGGTTGAGCTGGCCTCAACGGAGATTGAAACTCAGTATTTGAACGCCATCGATGAGGTCGAGATCGCGCGTGCCGAATATGTGAAAAGAGATGCCGAATTGAATTTGGAAAAGTTGCTGCTTGAATCGACGATCCAAACGACCGAGTCCTCCGTGCAGGTTTCCCGTCTTCAGTTGGCGAAAATGTCCTTTGAGCCTCCGAACGTCCAGGAGATAAACAGGCTGGAAATCGCCAGGGATGAAATAGAGATTGAAAAAAATACAAAGCGGTTGGAGTCTCTGGAAAAAATACAAAAAGAAGAGCGTATCCGCTTGCAGATGAAGATTAAACAGGTCGAGAACCAGCGCGATAATGCCAGGCGTGATCTGGACAACATGACCCTCAGAGCGCCGACGGACGGCATCATCCAGCATGAAATCTCCTGGTCGACGGGACAGAAAGTGCAGGAAGACGATCCTGCCTACCAGGGCATGCCCCTGGTGAAAATTCCCGATCTATCTGTGATGCAGGTGAAAATGCAGGTGGGTGAAACCCAGGCGCAACGGATCGAACAGGGCGATAGTGCGGTGGTGACCATCGCCAATTTGAGCCATAAGGTTTTTTCAGGAAAGGTGACCAAAAAAGATAAAATTGCCAAGCCCATTAAAAGAGGATCAAAAATAAAAAAGGTCGAGGTAATTGTTGAAATTGACAGCAGCCGCGCCGAATTGTTGCCTGGCCTGACGGCGCGCAGCCGGATTATTACCGCCAGGGTAGATAGCGTGGTCGTTATTCCCCACGACGGCATTTTTGACAAAGACAGTGTGAAAGTCGTTTATATCAAAGACAAAAATTCTTTTGTTGCGCACGAGGTTGCGGTCATTTCTCAAAGTGAGAATTTTGTAGCTATCCGGAATGATGACATTGACAAAAAACGGATCGCCCTCCGCGAACCACCTTTTTCGTTGATCAGATGGCCGGATAGCCTGAAAGCCGCTCGCAGCAGAACCGGTGTTGATTCGCTGAGCCACGCAACTGCCGAGGATTCCATACAGATGGAATGATGGAATGTTGGAATGTTGGAATGTTGGAATGATGGAATGCCATTATTTCAATATCCCATTATTCCATTATTCCATTATTCCACTATGCCATCTCTTCAAGCAATTTAAACCCAATTTTTTGGCTATGGGCCTGGCACTTAACAATGGGAGCCATAATGAAAAAACCTGGATTGTGGGCATTCTTGTTGATTGCCGGATGTATGGTTGGCATTTATTGCGGTTCGGCCACGAGTCCGGACATTGAAACTTATGCGGTGACAAGGGGTAGTTTCACTTCCACCGTGACCGAGACCGGCGAGCTGGAAGCAGTCAAATCCGAGAACATCAATTCCCCGAGTATTTCCTGGCGCTTTGGCGCGATGAAGATCATCCAACTGGTAGAGGAAGGCAAACAAGTCAAACAGGGCGATGTGCTCGTGGAATTTGACAAGACGGAAGTCATGAAGAGCATAGACGATGCCAAAGCCGAGCTGGAGATTGCCAAAGCCGAGCTGAGAAAAGCCAAAGCCACGAATCAATCAAAAATTGAAGAGTTGGAATTCGAGCTGCAAAAGAGCGATCTTCAGCACCAGATATCGAAATTAAAGCTGGAGCAGGCAGGTTTTGAAGCTGAGATCGACCGGAAAAAGATCGAGCTGGATTTGGAAAAGGCGACCATCACTCTCGACAAAGCCCGGCAGGAAATCGAAAACCAAAAAAAGGTTAATAAGGAAGAAGAGAGCAAGCTGGAGCTGCGGGTGAAGCAGGTGGAAACCAAATTGGTGGAAGCGCAGGAGAGCCTCGAAAAACTGACCATCAAGGCGCCGTCGGATGGCATAGCGATCATTAAGAAAAGCTGGATGACGGATGAAAAGTACCAGGTCGACGACCAGGTGTACAGCGGCTGGCCTATGGTGGGTCTGCCCGATCTTTCGCTGATGCAGGCAAAGGTCGAGGTGAACGAGGTCGATATCGCCAAAATAGACACGCTGCAGAAGGCGAGAATCAGGATGGATGCCTACCCGGATACCAGTTTTGCCGCAGAGGTTCAGGATGTCGCTACCCTGGCGCGCAACAAAGAACGCGACTCCAAGATCAAAGTGTTCGATGTGACCGTCGTCCTGACGGAGAATGATACGACGCTCATGCCCGGCATGACGGTGAGCTGCGAGATCATTGTCGATACGATCGGGGACACGCTTTTTATTCCGCTGGAAGCGCTTTATAAAAAGGACGGAGAAAACATCGTCTATGTCAAAAACGGCAGCGGCTTCGACGCCCGAAAAGTGGATATCGGCCAGGAGAATAACGATTTTGTGATCATTGCCGGCGGCCTGCGGGAAGGTGAGCAGGTCGCATTGACAGACCCGACCGTTTTACAAAAAGAAAAATCAGCATCCGGTTCTAAGAAAAAAGGGGGTAAAAAGGCGTAACGAATTACAGGATAATCTGGCTGTTCTTTGACAGCTCTTAAGAAGCAGGATCGAAATGAAGTGGCTTGAGTTACATTCACTCAAGGCACTCTAATTACTCCAGGCACTCAAGGCACTATTTAAAATAGCCGAGTATCCATCAATCAAGTCACTTTATTAGAACATTCATAATGATCTTGTCTTCAATTATCCTGTCATTAATTATTCTGACTTTTTTATAAAGGCTGGGTAATATGAGATCCCTTGATCGGTTACAAAAAGGTAGGAGAAAAGATCAGATTTTTTTCCTCGTATGGATCGGTATTCCGTTTCTAGTTGCGTGTGGTATTATCGATGGCCAGGGGCACAAAATTAATCAAGGTCCATTTAGAGTCACGTTGACCGAAACGGGCGAATTGCAGGCGGCTAATCTAAAAGTCATCTCTATGCCCAGTTTTGATTGGGAATACGGCCGGCCAAAGATCGTCAGCCTGGAAAAAGAAGGCACCATCGTCGAAAAAGGACAATGGGTCGGCCAGGTGGATACGACGGGTGTTGCTCGGGTATTGGGGCAGAAAAGAGCGGACCTGGAGATCGCCATTGCCGATCTCAACAAGCTGTTGGTGGAGCAACAGACAGAGCTGGGAAAACTCAAAGCCGATCTGTTCTCCGCCGAAGCCGCCTACAAGCTGGCGCTCATCGATACGCAACGGGTTCGTTTCGAGTCTCCTTCCAGGAAAAAGATTTCGAGATTGGAGTTACAGAATGCATGGATTTCCCTGCAAAAGATTCAGCAAAAGATAGAGAGCACAAAAAGGATCCATCAGGAGGCCGTTCTCATCGAGCGGGAAAAGATCAGACAGGTCAAGTCTTCCATAGAAAAGGCGGAACGGACCATTGAGAACTTTACCTTGAAAGCGCCGGCCAATGGTATGATCGAACACCGCAGGCGGCGTTGGGGGGACAGGGAAAAAGTAAAGATCGGGGGTGAGTATTACCCTGGAGAAGGTCTGATCGGTTTGCCGGACCTGAGCCGCATGAAGGTGCTGGCAACGGTCAACGAAAGAGACATCGAAAAGATACATCTCGATCAAAAAGTCTTTGCGCGACTGGATGCTTATCCAAAAGTCACATTTGAAGGCAAGATTATCAGAATCAGCCGAACCTGCCGCAAGAAAGAACGGGATTCCAAGATCATCGTGTTCGATGTCGAAGTCATGCTGGACAAAGCTGATCCTATCTTGCGGCCGGGAATGACCGTAAGTGCAGAGATGATGGTCTCTGAGCTGGAAGATGTCCTTTACGTAGACCTCGAATGCATCCAGGAGGATGAAAACGGCTATTATCTCCTCATAAGAAAAGGATCGGCTGCCAGGCGCGTTGACGTGCGACTCGGCCCTCGCAATGCTCGGTCGGTTGTCGTTTACGGCAATGTGAAAGCCGGCGAAAAAATAGAGTTACCGGAAAAAGTGGGGGAGGCGTGATGCAGCTTAAAGAACAAATCAAAATCGGATTAGAGGGATTAAGAGTCCACAGGCTGCGCTCCGTTTTAACCATGCTGGGTATTATCTTTGGCGTGGGCGCGGTCATCGCCATGCTCTCCATAGGCGAGGGGGCAAAAAGAGAAGCCCTGGAAAAATTCAAATTCCTGGGCGTCAATAATATTATCATTCGGGATAAAGACCTGGGCGAAAAAGAGCTGGAAGAAGCGCGCGCCAAATTTTCCCGCGGCCTGTCCTTAGAGGATGCCGAAGCCATTAAGGATATTATCCCAACCGTGGCTGCGGTTGCCCCGCAAGCCGAGTTTGAAACCGAGGCCAAGTACGAGGACAAGTCCGCCAAAGTGACCCTGGTGGGCGTCACCTCATCGTACGGAGAAATCCTCAACTATGAGACATCGCAGGGCGAATTCTTGAATGACGATCATCATCGCCAGGAGATGCGCGTCTGCGTTCTCGGTGCCGAGGTGGCAAAAACATTATTCCCGGTCCAGGAGCCGCTGGGAAAACGAATCAAGCTGGACGATCAATGGTTTGAAGTCATCGGCATTATGGCCTCGAAAACATTATTCACCGAAACGGTGGGTGAGCTGGCCGCGCGAAATTTGAACCAGGACATTTATTTGCCGCTTTCCTCGCTGCTGCGCCGGTTCGATAAGGAGGAAGACCTGGCCAGTGAGCTCAATCAGCTCACGGTGAAGGTCAGGGATTCGCAGGAGCTGGTGGAAAGTGCGGCCATCATCAGACGCATTCTGGAACGGCGCCATCACCATAACGATGATTTTGATATTGTCATCCCTTATGAGCTGTTGAAGCAGGAAGAAAAAGAGCGCCGTATTTACAACATGGTGCTCGGCTCGATTGCCGCCATCTCGTTGCTGGTCGGGGGGATCGGCATCATGAACATCATGCTGGCCACGGTGCTGGAACGCACCAGGGAAATTGGCATCCGTCGCGCGCTGGGCGCAACCAGGAAAGAAATTCTCCAGCAATTCCTCATCGAAGCCGTGGGCCTTAGTCTCGTTGGCGGCATCGTCGGCGTCATTCTTGGGATTTCCATGTCCCTGGTCATCAACAGCTTTGCCGAATTCAAAACGGCTATAACACCCATCTCGGTTTTTGTCGCATTCGGCGTCTCCGGTGCTGTCGGCATTATTTTCGGCACCTTCCCGGCAAAGCGGGCTGCGGAGGTTAATCCGATTGAAGCATTGCGTTATGAATGACAAAACGTGGCTATTCTGATGCGCCCTTTAGACAGGATTACAGGATTTCACAGGATTTACAGGATAGTTTTTTTAAAATTCTTATCAGGTTGATCAGAATAGTTATCCTGTTTTATCCTGAATCATCCTGTTATCCTGTCAAAAACATGACCGAACAGTAATGAAAGTCCGACAATGAACATGCCAGAAACGTAACGGAACTCGGATTTAACGGGTGAAACGGATAGAACGGATTTCATTATTCAAGTCATAATTAGTCGGCATAATAATAACGAGGTGGAGAGATGATGTCAAAAAAGATTACTGCATTACTGGTGCCAGCAATTATTGTACTTTTCTCAAGCTGTGCTCCTAATAATGAAATGTATCTTTCCAAAGCCGCGGGATTCTGGGCTGGGCTATGGCATGGGCTGATTTGCATTGTAACGTTTATAATCAGTCTGTTTACAGATGGTGTTGGAGTGTATGAGACTAACAATAGCGGAAGCTGGTATGATTTTGGATTTGTACTGGGCATAATGATCAGCTTGGGTCATGGTGGTTTGTGGCGCCCTGTTAAGAAAAGAATTCCCTGCAAAAGTAAAAGCGAAAAAGAATGGGAAGAGATAGGAATGAAGGTCGAGGAAAAAGTACGGACTGGCATTCAAAAATGGCTCGATGAAACCGACAAGAAGGATCAAGATTGGGAAGAGATCGGCAAAAAAATTGAAGAAAAAATTAAACGTGAATTAAGGAATTGGGCTGAGAAATAATGCCTATATCGACGGAACCAAAGGAGATACCTCAGATGAAGCCGGTAGTAGAGAGATTGTTCAACATGATCGAAGAGAGGGGATGGAAG
>METF01000239.1:9554-9752 GCA_001771235.1 Candidatus Zhuqueibacterota bacterium RBG_16_48_16 | reverse complement strand
TCAAAATAAATTTCATATTCGGGCATCAAAGGGGTCACCTGGAAGATGAGCCTGCTCTTGTCCCGGTGGCGGCGCAACGCAAACGGCATCTTTGATCCACTATAATAGTCATCGGCAATGAGGAGGCCATCGGCATAGATTTGCGCCGTATTGCCAAAGTAATCAAGCTCGACCAATACATCATTCACACCTTCTGGC
>METF01000239.1:4664-9439 GCA_001771235.1 Candidatus Zhuqueibacterota bacterium RBG_16_48_16 | reverse complement strand
ACGCTTTACGGTCGGAGATGTCCTTGAATGTGACTCGAGGCATTTCACATTTTGGCAGCGCAACATGATAGTGGTAGAACCTGCCAGCCTGTCCTATGAACGCGGGTTCTTTAGAAGAGACGTTTATTTCAGGAAAAGTAAAAAAATCGAATTCATTGCTGCCCAGGGAGCGAATCTCCAGCTCTTTGGTATTTTCGTTATAAAAAGCCATCTTGTCGGTGATGACGAGCGTCTGTTTTCCGTCGATGTTGAATTTGTAGGAATAACGGGCTTCATCTTCAGTGAGCAAAAGAATGATGATTTTGTCACCCGTAATGGTTGTCATATCAATAGAACAATCTTTGCTTGGCTTCATGCCGTTGACTTTGATGAATCCGCCAGCCTTGCTTTTCTTGCCGTTGTGTACTTTTATCGCAGCAATATTGGAATCCTCAAATTTGAATTCCGGCTCGATACCATCCATGGCGTAAAAGAAATAGGTCTTGGAGCCATTCTCTAAAATATCGAATGGATGTGCTGTTGCATATTTTAGCAAAACGCCTTGCATGTCATAGTTGAACGGCAATATCCCGTAAACGCCATTTTTAATGTCGATGCCGTTATCCGGAACAACCAATTCTTCATTTTCGAGCTCAAGCTTGAACCGAACGCCGCGATGATTTTTCATTTTTAAATGCCGAACATAGTTGCTGAAAAAAATGTATCCACGACCGTCACGGCTGCGAAGCGAATAGCGAAGGCTCACACTATCCGCAGGGTCGGTTGGATTCTCTTTTGGCAGAATAGAGTACATCGGAGCCAGATCGCTGCCAAACGCATGTATGAAATGATGAATCAGCTTAAAGTCATGGTAATAGTCGCGGATGAATCCCCACTCGGTCAATGGCGCGAGAAAATCGTAGGAAATCATCGGATAGTCGTTGGGATAAGGAAAGATGTTCTTCTTTGACTCCTGCGTCGGATATTCGTTGTGCCAGCTTAAGGGATGCTGTGTGCCGTGATAAACGTAATAGCCGATCATGTTGGCGCCGACGCCCAGACGTGTGTAAACCAATGCGATCATGTCTTTTCCGGCCAGACGCGGCCGGCGATGGTAGGCAATCTGGTTGCCGCCTCCCATTTCGACCGTCAGGAGCGGATGGCGATAGATGGGAGTATTCGTCTCCTCGATGCCGCCAAAGCCCCAGTCGGAGCCAATGGCTTTGTCTTTTCTTTCCGGGGTAAACAGAAAGCTGGCCAGAGAAGCAAGTTTTTTGGTATGCTGGGTCCAGGGCGCCGCGGGATAAGCGCCGAATAAACCTACCATCAAATCTTCCGGAACTTGCGGGCCGGGCCAGCCTGTTGCTGTATAAAGCGGCACATCGATGCCAATTTCAACGGCATAGTTTCTGAGATCGGACATGTATTCATAACCCCAATGTCCCGGGCCGGTGCTGTGCACCTCGTTATCCACCTGAACGCCGATGATGGGGCCGCCGTCCTTAAAATAGAGTCCTTCGAATTGTTTGGCCAGCGCCCGGTACCATCGTTTGACAGCCGGGTCCAATGCGCCATCATAGCCCCGGTCCCAGGGGCCTTTCCGTTTTGCCGCGAACCAATCCGGGAAGCCGCCGTTTCTGGCCTCGCCGTGGCACCACGGCCCCAGGCGCGGGAAAGCCCAAAGTCCGTGCCTGGCACAAAGCTCGATAAAACGGCGCACATCGCGGTTCTCGTCAAAGCGGATGTTGCCTTCTACTTCTTCATGATGCAGCCAGAAGCAATACAAGGCGACGATTTGAATGCCGCTGGCTTTCATTTTTAACAGCGCTTCTTCCCACTCCTCTTTCGGATAACGGCTGTAGTGAATTTCACCCATCACCGGCAGGATCGGCTCGCCGGCATAACGGATGTGATAATTATTCAAGCCAAGCTCCCGGCCTTGCGGATCGGTATGAGTGCCTTGCCTGAAATGTTTGCCTTCAATGAATGGAAGGTCTTTGCCTATGTTAATGACTTTTTCCTCAATAGCGGCTGTATGGTTTTCTGTTGCAGAACAGGAAATCAAGAATCCCGCAGCACTTATGACGACTGATGCAAAAAATTTTGTGTTTTTCATGCCGTTCGTCTCCTCTTATAAACCTATCTGTTCAGATCTGCTCTTCGGACAGGATGACAAGGCTCAACAGAATGATCAAATGCTATTTAAAATCTTAAATCGCCAATAGCAATCGTCAATCTTCAATCGAACATGGTATCTCTACCAGAAAATTATATAGAATGTGATAACGGCGATGATCACTGCCGCACCGGCCCATTTTATCCGCGGCTCGGTTTTGACGTCCATCTCCTCGCGAACAGGCAGGCGCCTCGGTTCTTTTAACGGCTTCCAGAAAGTGATCAAACCCATGATCAACAGCACCAATTGGAAGGCAACGGCGACCTGGATAAGAAAGTGGACATTGGGTGCGAATCGCTGCAACAAACCATAAATTGCCGGCCCGGCGATCAATCCTGCCACACCGGCAGCGCCCGGAGCTGTTTCAACCAGAATGCCGAAGGTAAATACCGCAGCCAATCCCGGCCATAGGTAGCCCTGGTATTGCTGGATGTATTGAAAGACACCGCCAAATTTCGGATCGTCCAACATGGGCGCTATGGAGCAACCCGCCACGATAAAAATAATCGTCATCAGGCGACCGAGGAGAACCAACCGTTTTTGCGGTGCCTGGCGGTCGATCATCCGGTGATAAATATCCATGGTAAATATGGTGGACGCCGAATTCAGCATCGATGCGAGAGAACTGATCACAGCTCCGGCGATGGCCGCAAACATGAAGCCTCGCAAGCCTTGAGGAATAAGCTGCCTGATCAGGATCGGAAACGCTTCGTCCGGCCTGGCCATCTGATCGCCATAAAGCTGGAATGCCATAATGCCTGGTAGGACGATGGCAAAGGGTACCAGCAGCCAGAGCGCCCCGGCGAAAATGACGCCCAACTGTCCATCACGCAATGTTTTGGCTGCGAGATTTCGCTGCACGATGAACTGGTTCAGTCCGCAATAATAGAGAATGACGATCCACATCCCGGAAAAGACGCCTGTCCATGGCAGGACTGGGTGATCGGAAGGAAGAATCATGTGCAGCCTGTTTGTGTTCAGCATTGAAAAATTACCCCAGCCGCCACAGGCATGCAGACCGATGAAAAAGGTTAATACCCCGCCGACGAGCAATGCCGCGCCCTGAAAGAGATCGGCCCAGGCCACAGCCTTGAGCCCGCCCCACGTTGTATATATTGCGGCGACCAGTCCGATGAGCCAGACTGCTTTATACAGATTTAAGCCAAAGATCGTTCGCAGGGTGATGCCGCCGGAGTAGAGAACTGCCGTCAATAGCACCGCGACATAGACGACGACGGTGATGAGCGCCATGATGGCGCGTGTTGCCGGATTGTAGCGATATTCGAGGAATTCGGGCATAGTATAAATGCCCGCCTTGAGAAAGCGCGGGAGCAGGGTGAAAGCGATGATGACAATACCGATGCTGCCCGTAAGCTGCCAGTTGCTCACCGCCAGCCCGACATTGCCGGCGCCTTGCCCAGCCATGCCGACAAATTGTTCGGTGGAAATATTCGCCGCAACAATCGAAAATCCGATGAGCCACCAGGTCAATCCTCGACCGGCGAGAAAATAGTCCTCACTGGTTTTTTCTTTGCGGCTCTTGAACATACTGAAACCAACAACGGCGCCAATGAACGCCAGGAAAAATCCGACATCGAAGAGATTCAATTCCATTAGAACACACCTTTTGTAGTTTTGATTATTCCCGACAGTTTAGTGTTCGCAGTTTTCCTGATAGGCTTCTATCATCGCGACGAAATTTTCGACCGGAACATTTGCCTGCACGTTATGAACCGAGTTGAAAACATAGCCTCCGTTTTCCTTGAAAATCTTCAGTTGTTTAGCGACTTCGGCATTCACTTCCGCCGGCGTGCCGAAAGGCAATATCTTTTGCGTATCGATTCCGCCGCCCCAGAAGATGAGCCGGTCGCCGTATTTTTTCTTTAGCATTGCCGGCTCCATATTCGCGGCGGAGTATTGGATTGGGTTGAGTATATCGAAACCGGCATCAATGATGGATTCGATTAAAGGCTCGATGGAGCCGCAGCAGTGCATAAATGTTTTCCAGCGGGTATTCTCGTGCACCCAGTCGTTGAGCTTTTTCTGGTAAGGTAAGTACAAATCCCGGTAGGTCGCCTCGGACAACATCGGGCCATTTTGAGAACCAAAGTCAGTGCCTGTCATAAAAACAACTTGCACTTTGTTGCCAACCGCTTTGTAAATTTCTTTGATGTTATTCAGCGCAATTTCACTTTGAATTTCAAACACCTTGTTTAAATAATCCGGCCGAGTCAGGACTGACAGGTACCATTCGGTGATGTCACGAATTCCTTTCGGGTCTTTTAGGAAAGGGGCGGGCACCAGTGCGATGTCACCAAAAGCTGCCCCGGGTATGGTGAGATAGATGGCATAATCCGTATTCTCGTAAATGTCGTCCACTTGTGTTTTGCAATAGTCCAGCTCTTCCTGTGAAATTGGGCCGAACTCTTCTGTATTGTCCTCGGGATTGGGATTGTCAGGATCAAAATGGTTTTGGCGGATCAAAGCATCAAAGTAAAATCCATCTTTGGGCATCACTGCCGATGGCGGGTGACTTTTATCTCCCCCGGCGTACATGTGAATGCCGCCATTCACATTGAGTTGGGTGTTGAACAATTCGGGCACCCAAACGGGCGTTCCG
>METF01000239.1:4398-4638 GCA_001771235.1 Candidatus Zhuqueibacterota bacterium RBG_16_48_16 | reverse complement strand
TTCGTTTTTAAAACCGAACATGTTATAAAGCGTTGGAACGCCGAGGACATCAAGCTTCAACAATCTGCGCAGCTTTTCATCGACTTCGCCCAACATCTGATAAGGCTCGCTGACTATGATTCTTTCACCCGGTTCGAGCAGTCCATAATGCCTTTTGATTTTGTAAAGAGTCGACGCCATGATGCCCGTTTGCCCGCCAGCGCCAAAATCTATCGGCACGCGGTCGGGGATTTCGTGATT
>METF01000239.1:4087-4343 GCA_001771235.1 Candidatus Zhuqueibacterota bacterium RBG_16_48_16 | reverse complement strand
ATCTCTGAAAATTTGCTGTCATTGCGAGGCGTTTCCTTCGACAAGCTCAGGACAAGTTTTGCCGAAGCAATCTCCTGAGAAGTAAGGGGATTGCTTTGTCGTTCGTTCCTCACTGTTGAGCGCAAAAAATCAGATAAAGGATAACATAAAAGCCAGAACAGAAAAATGAAAGACAAAAAATGGCGTTTGGTATGATTGCACCGATGTGGTGGAGCGGTTGGCAAACATTTTTCTGTCCCCCTATCTTTCTGTCTTT
>METF01000239.1:3715-3850 GCA_001771235.1 Candidatus Zhuqueibacterota bacterium RBG_16_48_16 | reverse complement strand
CTCCTTGCGAAATCAGTTTGTCAGTCCCCGGGCTGCCCGGCACGGCGAAAACCGCTCTTCCCTGGCGCCGGGCTTTGTCAGCCGTATCCAGGCTGCCGCTGTCAACGGCTGCTTCTATTACGATCACGGCTTTAC
>METF01000239.1:3182-3610 GCA_001771235.1 Candidatus Zhuqueibacterota bacterium RBG_16_48_16 | reverse complement strand
CCAACTGTTTGTTCTGTCGCGGATGAACGAAATTCAATCCGTTTCCAAGCACCGCCCACGTCCGACCTGTTTTTGCCTTGAGAGCACCCTTGTGAGCGGCGGTGTCGATCCCAATGGCCAGGCCGCTGATGATCGTCAAATCACGGACAGCCAGCTCGCGGGCAATGGTCTCTGCCGTACTAACAGCCGCAGTTGCAGGGTGGCGTGTTCCGATAACCGCCACACCGTTTTCGTCGCCTCGTGCTAATTCACCTTTTACAAAAAGCAAAGCCGGCCCGTCCCTGGCAATTCGCAGCATCGCCGGATAATCCGGGTCATCGAGTGTGATCACGCGGATGCCGGATTGAGCATAGCTTTCTATTTCCGCTTTTATGTCGGCCAGGGACACGGTTTTGATTTGATCGATAATTGTTCTGCTGATCCGAGGC
>METF01000239.1:0-3174 GCA_001771235.1 Candidatus Zhuqueibacterota bacterium RBG_16_48_16 | reverse complement strand
CAGCTCATGATCGGGAGCGTCAAAAACGGCCTTCGGGCTGCCAAATCTTTCCACCAGCTTTTTCGCGGTTGCGCCGCCGATGCCGTTGATCGAGCAGAGCGCCAGCCAGTATTCCTTCATTCTTTTTCGCTCCTCAGGCATCGGAATGTATGGTTCGTGTCAGTGTCAAAACGCACAGCCGTTTCACCCCCTTTGCCTTCAATTCCCGGCTTATTTCTTCCAGGGTGGCGCCGGAATCGTACAGGTCATCGATCACCAGCAGCCGCTTGCCGCGAACGTCCCGGTCGACCGCAAAGGCCCCGGCGACGTTGGCTCGCTTTTGCGCCAGGGTGTGCATTTCCTTCTGTGGGGCAGTCTGGCGCGTTTTGATCAACGCCGGCCAGACGGGGAGACGAATGTTTTGCGCCAGGGCCCTGGTGAATTGAAAGACCGGATGCGGGGTGCGGGCTAGGGATGGCGGCACCGGCACCAAAGCATCGACATCAATTAAGAGCGGGTGATCGGTGAAAAGGCTTGCAGCGTGCTCGACCAGTTCTTCCAGTACACTGGTATCTTTTTGGTATTTGAGCCGGTACGCCAGTTCTCCCACCTGGCTGCGGCTCCAATCGGAGCCGGAGAAGCGGCTGTGAAATCCCAGTGCCCAGCCCGCTTCCCACGGACCGGTGAGAGGCCGCGGCAGGGGTCGGCTTAAAAATTCTGATACCTTTTTTTGAGATTTCAATGTACGTCGCGACACCTGGCCTCTCGCCTCTTGGTCTTTGTCGTGCTTCCCTGCCGCACTCCCTGCTTCCATAACGCAACGAATTTGTCCATAAGAGATGGTATCCGGCAAAATGTCCTTCATGGCTTTCGGGCTGTTCGAAATTCCTGCCCGGCCTGCGGCTGCCCTGATTTGTTCGATAACATCACCCGACACGACTCGCCCAAGCTCGACTTCACCCCGGCCGATGAGCTGGGCCAGGTGGTTGTAGATCGTATCCGCAACCAGTCCCCGCTTTTCTGCGATCTGTTCGGGCGTCAATCCCCGGTCGAACATTTCGGCGGTGAGTGAAACCGTTCCGCTGCTCTTTTCGGCTTTTTTAAGAGTGTGGGCCTCGGGCGACACCTGTCGCAGCGCTTTCATGGGGATCGACTCCCGCGTTTTGATGGCCGTCAGGCCCTTTGGCGTCAGGCGCAGAACCGGCAATGAACCGCCGATGGATTTCACGTAACCCGCTTTTAGCAACTGGCTGATGATAGATTTGACTTCGGCCATGGTAAAAGCGGCCAGGCGGCCGAAATAGATATTCTCATGGTAATCGAGCTGCTGTATGTCCCCGGCCCGCGAGCCTTTTAACAGTCTGGCCAGTTTTTTTGCACCGATTTCCCATTTCAAACGGCGGAGGGCATCCAAAACGATCAGGGGGACGCGCTCATCCTGGGTCAGGCTGTGAATGTCTTTTTTATCCCCGGCTGAGATTTCCGAAGCGGAAGCAAGACAGTTGTCGCAGCAACGCAAGACTTTGACAGAGCTTCGATCTCCAAAGTGGTCGAGCAATATTTGCCGGCGGCAGCGATTGGATTCGGCGTATACGATGACCTGGGATAACTGCTGCTTGCGCAGTTGATGGCGCTGCTCGATGTGCAAAGACCTTTCGCGAATTGCAATTCTATCCCATGGATTCCGGTGAATCAGCATCTTCCTGCCGGCGTCGCCCAACCGCCGGATCGACCCGGCCATCTCCAGCTCCGCCAGCCCGACTTTGAGCTTCACTTCCGGCAAGCCTGTGAAAAGGGAGAGGTCGTCGAGGGTTGTCCACGACTCCTTTCCCGGGCAGGTGCTGAGTGCATCATAGATCATTTTCATCTCTTCCGCAGCCGGGGCGTCGTTTTCGATAAACCACTCCTGCAGGGCGCGGTCTTTTGGATCGTAGAGAAGCACGGCCCGCGCCGGCTCACCGTCGCGGCCCGCACGTCCGGCTTCCTGGTAATAGGCTTCGAGAGTGCCGGGTATTGAAAAATGTATCACCATCCGCACATCCTGGCGGTCGATGCCCATGCCAAATGCATTGGTGGCGACGACCACGGGCAATTCGCCTGAATGAAATTTCGACTGAATGTGTGTGCGCGTTTCAGCTTCCAGACCGGCATGGTAAAACTCCACTTCCACGTCGCAAACGGAGCGGATAAATTCCGTCACTTCCTCGGCGTCCCTTCTGGTGCCGGTATAAACAATCGAAGCCCCTTGCCGCCAATCCGCAAAAAGATCGTGCAGCGATTGCAGCTTGGATTCGTAGTCGGTTGTATAGACGACCTGAAAGACCAGGTTGGGCCGGTTGAAGCCGGTAATAATTTTCTGCGGATTTTCGAGCACGAGCGATTGCACGATTTCCTGCTGCACCTGGGGTGTTGCCGTGGCCGTAAGCGCAACTGTCAGCGGATATCCCATCCGTTCACGAGCGGCTGAAATGTGCAGATAATCCGGCCGGAAATCATGTCCCCATTGGGATATGCAGTGGGCCTCATCGACCGCGAGAAGATCGATCCTGGCCCGGCTTAGCGCCTGCAAAAAAGCCGTGCTTCGCAACCGTTCCGGCGCCAGGTAGACCAATCGACAGGCGTTTTCAGCCATCGCTTCGAGACGCGCACACTGCTCGTCGCCGGATAGCGTGCTGTTGATAAAGGTCGCCGGAATGCCCCGCTCCGTCAGGCTATCCACCTGATCCTTCATAAGGGCGATGAGCGGGGAGAGAACCAGGGTCAATCCCTCCAGGTGCAGCGCGGCCAACTGGTAGACCAGGGACTTGCCCGCCCCTGTCGGCATGACGACCAATGCATTCTGATGGGCTAATAAATGCCGGATCGCTTCACTCTGGCCCGGACGAAAACTGCTAAAACCGAAGTGTTTTTTCAGGGTTGTGGTTATGTCATCCATGTTGCTCACACTGGGTTAATCTGGGCAGCTTAACAGCATCCTGGGAGACATGATCAAAATCAAATTCTAAAAGTCAAATATAAAAATGACATGGCAAAATGCAAACGTAAATCGTATGCAAGTTTTATCAAATTTTGCTGAATAAAGAGCATGCGCCATAAACATAATTTTTCCCCAGGCAAAAAAAAGCCGCTCTGGGAAAGCGGCATTATTTAAAGATTGAGTAGCGGGGGCAGGATTTGAACCTGCGACCTTTGGGT
>METF01000238.1:5346-5532 GCA_001771235.1 Candidatus Zhuqueibacterota bacterium RBG_16_48_16 | reverse complement strand
TTCGCATGCAGCCTGATAACAAGGTTTTATCATAAAATTACCACGGCCAAAACTGCGCCTGAAGGCACCCACATGGGTGAGACAGGTCGGAGCTTCTCACTCCGGCCTTTTTTATTCTATTCAATCGTCCCGGATAACTTGGTTTTTTTACAACATTTTTTTCGGCATTTTACCACAATTCTGGTG
>METF01000238.1:2849-5285 GCA_001771235.1 Candidatus Zhuqueibacterota bacterium RBG_16_48_16 | reverse complement strand
CACGTTTGACGTTTCACGTGCGCATCAGGACTGATTCAGGTTAAGCAATGTCCCTCGACCACAAAGTTCGTTTCATCGATCACACCGGTGATATCGGCATCCAGCTTGAAGCCGATTCCCCGGAAGAGATCTTTGAGCTTTCGGCGCAGACCATGTTCGAGATTATCTGTCCGTCCGCCAAAGCCCGGCCCTTGCGCCAATATCGCATCGACATCAAAGAAGACGACCTGGAGCAGTTATGGGTTTCCTGGCTGTCGCATCTCAACGTTCTTTTCCAGACCGAGCAGTTTTTGCTGGCGGCCATCGATTCCATAAAAATAGAAAACAATTCCCTGCAAGCCGTGGTGAACGGTGATTGTGTCGATCCGGTCAAACATCGGGTCGAGCTCGAGATCAAGGCGGTGACCTACCACAAGATGTATATCCGGCATGACAACAACCGGTGGCGGGCACAGGTCATTTTTGATATCTAAGTTGTTATAAGGTGCTACCATGAATCCATCACTGGTTAAAATAGACGATTTCTTATACGAAATCCCCAAGACCGGCAAAATGCGCGTGCCGGCCCGCATCTATGCTTCGGAAAAAATGCTCAAGGATATTCTCCAGGACAATGCGCCGGAACAGGTGGCCAACGTCGCCTGGCTTCCGGGCATCGTCGGTTATTCCTATGCCATGCCGGACATCCACTGGGGCTATGGTTTTCCCATCGGCGGCGTGGCTGCTTTTGATGTCGAAGAAGGCATCGTTTCCCCCGGAGGCGTCGGCTATGACATCAATTGCGGCGTTCGACTGCTCAAGACCGATCTCATGCGCCAGGAGATCGAGCCGAAAATGCAAAGATTGGTGGACAGGTTATTCCAAGAAATTCCCAGCGGCGTTGGCTCGACCGGCCAGATCAAATTGAGTCCCTCCGAAGAAAAAAAGGTGCTGCGGCAGGGTGCCCATTGGGCCGTGGCCAACGGCTATGGCGAGCAAGCGGATCTGGACAAGATCGAAGAGAACGGCCGCATGGCCGGTGCCGATCCAACCAAGGTGAGCGATCAGGCGCTGAAACGCGGCAAGGCACAGATCGGCACGCTCGGCTCCGGCAACCATTTTGTCGAAGTCGGCTTCGTGCAGGAGGTGTTCGATGAGCAGGCAGCTTCGACGCTTGGCTTGCACAAAGATCAGGTCACGGTGATCGTCCACACCGGCTCGCGGGGATTCGGCCACCAGGTATGCGATGATTTTATAAAAATTATGCTCAAAGCCAGCGCCACATATAACATCGAGCTGCCGGACCGCCAGCTCTGCTGCGCCCCGGTCAACTCCCCCGAGGGACAGGATTACCTGGGGGCCATGGCCGCGGCAGTGAATTTTGCTTTTTGTAACCGGCAGATGATCACCCACTGGACGCGCCAGGCTTTTGCCGAGGCGCTGGGTGCCCGCCTTTCTTCCGTCAATATGGCGGTTGTTTATGAAGTGGCCCATAACATCGCCAAGATCGAAACCCATGTTGTTGAAGGCCAGAAGAAAAAACTTTGCGTCCATCGGAAAGGAGCGACGCGCGCTTTTGGACCGCATCACCCGGAAATACCGGCGGATTACCGTGACATCGGCCAGCCGGTTCTCATCCCCGGTGACATGGGGCGCTATTCTTATGTCCTGCTCGGTACCGATAAAGCGATGCAGGATACTTTTGGCTCCACCTGTCACGGTGCCGGCCGGCTGATGAGCCGCAACAAAGCCAAGGCCGCGGCGCGCGGGCGGGAGCTGAGACAGGAGCTGCAAAACCAGGGGATTTACATCAAGGCCTCCAGTTATGCCACCATCGCCGAAGAAATGCCCGAAGCGTATAAGGATGTCTCCGATGTGGTCGAGACGGTGGTCGGAGCCGGCATATCGAAAAAGGTGGTCAAGCTGAAACCGATGGGGGTGATCAAAGGATAAAAAGGTATTCTATCATCCCGGAAAATTTTTAACAAAATTCTTATGCCGCGCTCCACTAGTTTTGCTGAAACGTGAAAAGTCAAACGTGAAACGAAAAACGTTAAAAACGGTTTTTCCTGTTTCACTTCTCACGTTTGACGTTTCACTTGTGCTTTAGCGCATAAGGAATTGATTTTTTCAATAAAATTGTAAATACAGATAGAACCCTGCGATCGGATACGTCCGCACGAAGACATCATGGCAACTAAAATTAATGGTAGGCCCTCGTGATCAAAATGTCAGCACGTTTCATCTTCATTCTTTGCCTGTTCGCCGTCCGCATCGAAACGACGACAGGGCAGGAGATCGATGCGATCGAGCTGGTCGAAAGTTATCCGGTTGAAACAACCCTCGACATGGCGGAAATCCGCGATACGGCCGACGTCTGGAAGGAGCTCATTGCCGGCGCACAAAATTCGATTGATATCGAAACCTTTTATCTTTCCGACAAGGCAGGGGAACCAC
>METF01000238.1:2382-2780 GCA_001771235.1 Candidatus Zhuqueibacterota bacterium RBG_16_48_16 | reverse complement strand
CGGCGTTTTTTAAGACCTATCCCGAGCCTCTCAATTCGCTGGGTCAAGGTGAAAACATCCGGGTGAAAATCATTGATTTCGGCAAAATCGCCGGCAGTGTCATGCACGCCAAATATTTTATCGTCGATGACCGCAGCGTCTTTCTCGGCAGCCAGAATTGGGACTGGCGCTCGCTGAAGCACATTCACGAGATCGGCCTTTTGGTCAAAAGCCGGCACATTGCCGGGGTGTTCGCCACGCTGTTCAACCTGGATTGGCAGGCGGCCGAATATCCGCAATCCGCCATGTCGCTTTTCGGCAACGACCGCTTTTCCGGCGAATTCCTATTGTCCCTGCCGGATCGCGCCGTTCGGGTCACGCCGACCTTTAGCCCCGCGCATTTTATACCGGATCAAACA
>METF01000238.1:0-2363 GCA_001771235.1 Candidatus Zhuqueibacterota bacterium RBG_16_48_16 | reverse complement strand
TGGTGGCGCTCATAGACTCGGCAAAACAGCGAATCTGCATTCAATTGCTGACCTATTCGCCGCTCGATTCTCACCATGGATACTATGCCGTTTTGGATAATGCCATTCGGGGCGCCGCCGCCCGAGGCGTCAACGTGCAGCTCTTGTGCTCGGACTGGTGCAAAAGGCGCCCGACCATCGACTATTTGAAAAGTCTGGTTCCTATCCCCAATGTATCGGTCAAGCTATCGACGATACCCCAAGCTTCCGGCGGATTCATACCTTTCGCGCGGGTGGAGCACTGCAAGTACCTGGTGACCGACGAGACGAGTTTTTGGCTGGGCACCGCCAATTGGAGCCGCAGCTATTTCCACAACGGGCGCAACGTCGGGCTTGTTGTCAAAGACGCCTCACTCACCGGCACGCTTCAATCCTTTTTTGACAAAAGCTGGAACAGTCCTTATGCCTACCCCCTGGACGCCTGCGAAGACTATACGCCGCCACGCATTTCAGGACAGGAGGAGCGCTAAGTCCACATGCTTTTGCAGGAATGACCCTGTGACCGACTGTCATGCCTGGGATGCAGGCATCTCCCACCAATAAGTGAGGTTTTACAGATTCATGTAAAAAAACCTTGATTATTTTACTAATTATTGTTATGATTGCGTTAACTTAATCCACTGAAATTTATTCACTAAAACAACGGGGGCTATCATGGCTTTCGACAGTAAAGGCACCCTCAACAAGGTAATGCTCATCGGCCGACTAGGCGCGGAGCCTGAATTAAAGTACACGGCCTCAGGCGTCGCTGTACTGACTCTGAGTATAGCGACCAACACGCGCTGGAAAGCTCAGGATGGCAATCAACAGGAACAAACGGAGTGGCACCGTGTCGTTGTGTGGCGCAAGCTGGCGGAGATGATCGCACAATACGCTCAAAAAGGCACGCGCGTCTATGTGGAAGGAAGATTGGCGACGCGCTCGTGGCAGGACAAGGACGGTATAAAACGGTACAGCACGGAAATACAGGGCGATCACATGCAGTTGCTTGAAAGTCGTGGTGAAGCGGCACCGGCGGCAGCCCCACCGGAGCCACCAGCCGCAGTAGAAGCTGATTTTACCGAAGCAGAACCGGAACAAGGTGATGACTTGCCATTTTAGAAATCGAAAGACTTTTACGATTACAGAGCCGGAAAAGGAATGGACACCAGACCGGACATGATCTGTTGAAGGTACAATGAGCATCGAAAAAATCCGAAGTCGAGTAAGGCTTCGGATTTTTTTATCCCCAACTGGAGGTATTTTTGGCAATTCAAGACGATCTTTTCGAATGTGCCATAAAAGCAAAAGAAAGAGCTTATGCTCCTTTCTCTCGGTTTAAAGTTGGCGCCGCCATTCTTACAAAGAGCGGCAAGCTCTATTCCGGCTGCAATATCGAAACCAGCTCATACAGCCTGACAATATGTGCGGAACGGCTGGCTGTTTTCAAAGCGATATCCGAAGGCGAAAAGAGCTTCCGGGCCGTTGCCATTTCCACATCGTCCGACGATTTTTGCCCGCCCTGTGGCGCCTGCCGCCAGGTGTTGTGGGATTTGGCCCGTGACATCGATGTCTTTTTGGTTCAAGACCGAAAAACCTATCAAAAATTTCGCCTTGCCGACTTGTTCCCAAAAGCATTTGACCAGGGATACCTGATTCATGACAAAGGCAAACAGACAGGGTAGAACCAGGATCATAGGCATAGCCGGCGCATCAGGGTCGGGTAAAACCTTTTTCGCCCAAAAACTCTGTTCATCCTTATCCGCCTCAGCCGTTATTTTATCGCAAGACTTTTATTACCGAGATCAAAACCACCTGCCCATCGAACAGAGGGCTGCCATGAACTTTGATCATCCCGATGCCATTGATTTTGAGCTGATGCAAGAGCATCTGCGCCAGCTTAAGAGCGGACAGCCGATCACCCATCCGCTGTATGATTTTGCCACCCACTCGCGACAAAAGCAATCACAATCTTTGGCCCCGGCGCCCATCGTCCTGGTGGACGGCATCCTGATCTACGTAGTCGAAAAGATGCGCAGGCTGTTCGATTATAAGGTCTACATCGATACGCCGGCGGACCTGTGTTTCATCCGCCGGCTGCAGCGGGACGTGGAATCAAGAGGCCGCAGTGTGGAATCGGTGATTTCCCAGTACCTCGATTCGGTGCGTCCGATGTTCCTGAAATACGTCCAACCCTCGAGTCAGTACGCCGACTTGATCACGGCGGGCGTTGGCGATATGGATGAGGCTGTGGAGCATATCGCAAAACTTTGCCGAACAAAGTTAAGTTCGAATAAAAATCGAATGTGAGAAGGAATTTTATGGTCAATATCGGCAAAATCCTC
>METF01000237.1:5750-10106 GCA_001771235.1 Candidatus Zhuqueibacterota bacterium RBG_16_48_16 | reverse complement strand
GGCGCCAAAGTCCAGGTGCCGCTGTTCATCAAGGAAGGGGACGTCATCATGATCGATACCCGCACGGGCAAATATATAGAGCGGGTGGGTCGGCGATAAATGTCCAAAAAATTGTGAGCAAAATATCCACCTCCACTGGCTTCTCTCATTACGGGGAATCGAACCCGGTTGCGAATTTTTCACAATTTGAAGGCCCGGGGGAGATTTGGCTCTGTATCCGGTACTTCTCTTTTGATTGATGTCTTGATTTTTAAGCCAATTTTTTATATTGTTCATCAAGATAATTTATCCTGGCGCCATCAGGCATGCAGGCCTTTACACGAACCTGATTTTTCGTATTCAGCCCACCAACCACACAAAATAAACGAAAGGAAGCAACCAGTATTATTTTCATTCATTTTGTTTGTTTCGTGTATTTCGTGGGTTAAATAGCTACAACTTTTCACTAGTCCGCCCATGATTGTCTATTGTCTAACAACAGCCGACCGGGTTCACAAGCAAGTCGCTGAAGGCTTGAAACGAACAGATCGGCGCTATTATGTTTTCGAGAATTGGGAATTGGTGGAATTCATCCTGGAATCGATGATTCTGGAGCCAAATGTCCAGGATTCGAATCTGGAGTGTTGCTATATCCTCGTACTCAATGTCGGCAACGATATTTTAATTAAAAGCCCAATCCCCAGGGCGCAACTGCCGCTTCATATCACGCCCGCGGCGCTGCAGATGTTGCAGGATCATTCCTATTATCTCGAAACCGACCTGCTTCCGGGCCGCATTGTTGCCGTGAAAAATGCGTTTGGGGATAATGTGACCAAAGAGCTAAAGTCCGCTGAAAAATCCTATAATCCGATCTGGCGATTTCTCGCTTATGCAAAACCCTACTGGCGTTTTTTCGCACTGGCCACAACAGCCGGTATCGTCAAGTTTCTGGTGCCGCTTTTCTTCCCTTATGTGTTGCGCCTCGTTTTGGACGATGTGATCGCCAATTCGACCTTGTCGCCGCACGAAAAAAGCCTGGAAGTCATGCACCTTCTCCTGGGTGTTTTGGCAGCGAACCTGGTCTGGATGGCGGCGACTTTTGGCCGCAGTATGTTCACCGCCATGGCCGGCCACAGCATGATCCGTGACCTGCGGGTGGCTTTGTTTAGCCACGTGCAAAGGTTGTCGCACCAGTTTTTCAATAAAAGACAAACAGGCTCCATCGTCTCGCGCGTGGTCAACGATATTGCCATGGCGCAGAACTTTGTCGGCTCTGCCCTGTCCAACGTCTGGATGGATAGCGCCCTGCTGCTGGCGTTGTTTGTGATTTTACTGAAAATCAATGCCTTGCTGACTCTTGTTGCCCTGGGATTATTGCCGATATTTCTTTTTTCCATTCGCAAAATCGGCGGCCGCGTCCGCATTGCCAGCCGCGAAGTGCAACAGCGGATCGAAGTCATCTCCGGCGGATTGCAGGAAAAAATTGCCGGCGTCTCCATTGTGAAGGGGTTTTCGCGGGAAAGGGCCGAGTCCAAAGCCTTTGCTTCGCAGGCGAAAAAACTCTATAGCAAAGTTCTGCGTTCGGTTCGTTTCTCTTCGCTGAATGAAATGCTGGTCGGCTTTGTCGTGCTATCCTCCCCGGTTATGGTGGTATGGTATGGCGCCAACCAGGTGATTCAGGGGCGATTGACCATCGGCGAATTGACGCAGTTTTTGCTTTATCTCGCCATGTTTTACTCGCCGATCCAGCGACTTTCCGATTTGAATGTCGTTTTGTCCAATGCCCTGGCGGCCATCGAAAGAATATTCGAGTACTTTGACATCCAGCCGCACGTTACGGAAAGGCCCGACGCGATAAAACTCGACACCACCCGGGGCCATATTATTTTTGAAAATGTTCATTTCGAATACGAATCCGGAATCCCGATCCTGCACGACATCCATTTTGAAATCAAACCGGGAGAAACGGTAGCTTTTGTCGGGCCGAGTGGCTCGGGCAAATCGACCCTGGCGAATCTGGTCATGCGTTTTTATGACCCAACATCCGGGGCCATTTACCTGGACAGCCACGATCTGCGCGACCTGACGCTGGCCAGCCTGCGTTCCCACATAGGCATCGTCAACCAGGAGACCATCCTGTTCTCCGGTACCATACTCGAGAATTTGCTGCTGGCCAATCCAACGGCATCATCACAAGAGATCGAAAAGGCGCTCGAAGCGGCCAATGCCCTGGAATTCGTCGATCAAATGGCCGAGGGGCTGTGGAGCGAGATCGGCGAGAGAGGCGTGTCACTTTCCGGCGGGCAGCGCCAAAGGATTGCCATTGCCCGCGCCTTTTTGAAAGACCCGCAAATACTGATCCTCGACGAGGCGACCTCCGCCCTGGATTCCAGGTCCGAACACCTCATCCAGGATGCGCTGTCCCGATTGCTCAAAGGCCGGACCTCGATTGTCATTGCCCATCGACTATCGACAGTGATTCATTCCGATAGAATTATTAGCTTGAACAGGGGTCGGATCGAGGAAACCGGCACGCATCTGCAATTGCTCGAACAAGGCGGACTCTATGCGCAGTTATACCAGGAGCAGTTTTTCCATGTACCCAGGAATGTGGATTAGTACTCTTCTTTTGCTACTATTCAGGCACCGTAATTTTTCTGCCACGAAAACTCAAAGACACAAAGGTTCACAAAGATTTTTTGTGTTCCTTAGTGGCTTTGCGACTTTGTGGCTGAATAGATACCTTCTTTTTGGCTCAACGCCTTTCGCGCCACGGAATTGAGATAAAAAATAACCAGGAGAAAGATCAGCAACGAACCCAGCCGTAGCAAAAGGTGGATAGTCGACGGAGAGATGGCGCCGCCCATAACCGACGAAGAAAAAGAAGCCAAATCGCCGAGATAGACATAAAGAATCCATTCCGGGATCAGGCAGCAGCAAGAGACAAAAAAATGTCGAAAACGGACTGGGGACAATGCCAGGAGGCAGTTCATCAAGGTGACGTGTACCGGGACATAGCGCACGATGCACAAAAACTTTAATCCCTGCTTCTCCACAACCGACTGAATCCTTAACAGGCGCGGTTTCTTTTTGATCCACCTTTGCACTTTTTCCCGAAAAATCGAACGAACCAGCAGGAAAACGACCACTGAGGAAAAAAGAAACGACACGATTGCCAGGATGCTTCCGGCGGAAAAACCGAAGAAAAGATAAGCCAGTGCGCCGAGAATAGCGGAGGGTACGGCCAGGGAAAACAAGAGCGCGGCGCCAAAGAAGAAAATTATGACGGCGCTTTGCGGATATGCCGAAAGGACACCTTCAAGACTTTTTTGGATGCCGCTGTGCTCCAAAACCTGGTAGACGAGAAAAATGACAAAAAACAGGCTCAGGACGGTTAAGAGGTGAAAAGCTTTGACATTGAAGCCTGTTTTTGTGTGCGGAGTTTTTAAGAAAGAGAATCTGCGTGTCATTTGTATCTTTTTTATGAGATGTGTCGATTTTAACGAGTGGAAATTATAATATCTTTTAAGTGGGAATGCAACGGTTTCTTTTTGTTTTAAACCTTAGTAGAAAAATAGTCCCCACACATTTTAACCTTATTACCTATTCTCATCAAATAAAGTAATAAGGTAGGATTTTGCTAAATTGGGTTGCTATTAAGGTTCTTGAAACAAAAATAGGGTAGAAACTAAAATCCCGAGGGACGAGATGTTTTTAGTCACAAAAAGCCGTTTCAAAAACACTTGACTGAGAGGTGATCCATGTACAACAACGCATTAAATGAAGAGAGAATAATCTACTCGATCAACATTGCAGATGTTCAAAATGTAGCCACGGAAGAGCTTGGGCGAAAATTGACAAAAAAAGAATTGAAAATCGTGGAAGACAAAATTGGTGATTACATTGATTGGTATGAAGCGATTAACTCAGCTACGACTGAAAGCTTGAAAGAGAAGTGATTTTTCAGAAGGACATAGTTGCGTGAACTCAGAACCGCTAATTGCGCGAATTACACGAATTATAAATTCTCTAAATTCGGTAAAATTAATTTGCGTAAATTGGCGAAATTCGCGGTTTGAACTTTTTTAGAATGGACTCATGGTTGTTTCGAAAAAATCCGGGAGGATTTAGAGCATGTCAACCAATACCAAAATCCCCCGCCGCACTTTTCTTGGCGCTACCTCCGCCGCTGCCTTTGGCGCAACGATCGTGCCGAGGCATGTCCTGGGCGGGCAAAAATATGTGGCGCCGAGCGATAAAATCACCGTCGGTTATATCGGCACGGGGACGCAGGGCATCCGCGTGCTGATGAGCTTTCTGCATCATCAAGACATTCAGGTCGTCTCTGTCTGCGACGTCAACCGCGACAGCCAGGAT
>METF01000237.1:5287-5631 GCA_001771235.1 Candidatus Zhuqueibacterota bacterium RBG_16_48_16 | reverse complement strand
GAGGTGGGCAAGGAAATCGTCGAGAGTTATTATGCCCAAAAACGGGGCAAGAACGACTATAATGGCTGCTCCGCTTTTGTCGATTTTCGCGAGCTGTTGGAAAAAGAAAAAGACCTCGATGCGGTTTGCATCATGACGCCGGAGCATACCCACGCTACCATTGCCATTGCGGCAATGAAAGAAGGTAAACATACCATCACTCACAAGCCGATATCGAATGTGCTTTCCGAAGTGCGGCTGGCTGCCCGAGTTGCCGAGGAGAGCAACGTGGCTACGCAGATGTTTTGTTCGGCTAACAGGCAAACGACGCCTCTACTGGCCGAATGGATATGGAGCGGCGCCAT
>METF01000237.1:0-5220 GCA_001771235.1 Candidatus Zhuqueibacterota bacterium RBG_16_48_16 | reverse complement strand
CCGGGCGAAACGCCGCCAATTCCGGACGGTTTTAACTGGGACCTCTGGCTGGGTCCGGCGGAATATCGACCCTATCATCCTGCCTACACCCATGCCGCTTTTCGCGGCTGGTATGATTTCGGGACCGGACCCCTGGGCGATATGGGCCACTATAGCTTTTATCAAATATGGCAAATCTTGAAATTGGCTTCGCCGATCAGCGTCGAGGCGAGTCGCAGCGAGTATTGGGCTATTGACAAGGGCTATTGGGAGAAGCATGTGAACACCGTCTCCTTTCCGCGCGCAGCAATAGTGCACTGGGAGTTCCCGGAAAGGGGCAACATGGCGCCGGTGACGCTGCACTGGTACGATGGCGGATTGAAGCCGCCGATTCCAAAGGAACTGGAAACGGATAATCGGGCCATGCCCGAAGAGGGGCTGCTATTCGTTGGGGATAAGGGGAAAATTCTGGCTGATTTCGCCGGCGACAGTCCCCGCCTCATTCCGGAAGAAAAAATGAGCAGCTTTCATCGCCCACCAAAATCGCTGCCGCGTCCCATCGATGAATTGGAACAGTGGGTGAGGTCTTGTAAAGGCGAAGAGCCGGCGGATGCGCGATTCGAGGTCATCCGGCCGATCAACGAAACGATTTGCCTGGGCACAATAGCGCTGCGGACTGACAAAAAGCTCTATTGGGATGCCGAGCGCATGCAAATCACCAATTCCCCCGAAGCCAATGAGCTGTTGTACCGGAAGTACCGGCCAGGGTGGGAATTGCCTGTATGAGATGAATCCATATCAAATCCTGAAGGCGGAATTCCCCCGAAGGAAAAGCTAGGCATGCAAAATCACTTCAAAAGAATCATCTTCCGGCTTTCAACAAACCGATCTGTTCGCATTCGGTAGAGATATATTCCCCCGCCCAGCCCGTCGGCATCCCAGTGGATGGTGTGCTGGCCGGAGTCGATCTTTTTATCGACCAGCACCGCGACCTCCTGGCCGAGAATATTCAAGATCGTCAGCCGGACATGTTCGGCCAGTGGCAGGGTAAAGGTGATGCTGGTGCCAGCGTTAAAGGGATTGGGATAGTTGGACATGCTAAAAAGTCGCGGCGGCTCGCCGTCAGCGTATACCGCAGCAACAGCCTCGCCGGCGATGATCAGCGGCAGCTCATTTGTCTCATCTAGAAATTCTTCATAGGGATAGGGGACGTCCAGTTGACAGGTTGGGGAAGTAGACACACCGCTTGTGCCGAAAAAATTGTCGATCAATTCCACGCTTCCTTTTTCGGGACTATTGGCCATCATGACCGCTGTGCCGACGTTATGGAAGTAATTTCGTTCCACTCTTACACACGCGCCCATTCGCGAGTTGATGGCGCTGACGCAGTTTTTAAAATAATTGTTGAATACGTGCGCTTTGCCAAAGCGAATACTGGGCAAACGCGAATCGCAGTTATAAAAATAATTATGGTGCCAGGTAGCCCGGATGACCGAATCGGCGACAGCCTGGTCACCGGAGCTGATCAGGCTGGTTTTGAAATGGTCGTGGAAAACGCACCAGGAGACGGTGATGAACGAGGATTCATTCTTGATATCCAACAAGCCGTCGTAATAGTCCTGGCCGTGATCCCGGTCGGAGAACAGCTCGCAATGGTCGATCCAGATATTCTGCGATTTGCCGGTGATGACGATGGCGTCGGCGGGTGTGACGTGAGAGATTTTCATGTTCCGAACGATCACATTGCGCGCGCCGTTGATCTCCACCTCGATCCCCTGCAAATGCGCCGTATCCGTCAGGCCGAGCAGCGTTTTGTGGGAGCTGACTTTAAGGTCCTGCGTTCCGACAATTTTGTTCGACAAAGTGACGACATAAGGCTCAGGGCGGGCGAGATAATCTTGCAGCTCCTCATAGCTCTCGGCTGCTACGGTATCCCCAAGGGCACCGCCGGTAACCAGGTACGGCGTGCCCTCATCATCCTGTATGGTGGCATAGCCAATGATATTCGGGTCCATCACCGTACCTTCCGGCAAGAAAATGGCTGTCGCAACGGTATTCCGTTGAATGGCAAAAGTAAACACCGAATCCGCGCTGGTGACATCGCCCGACCAGCTTTGAAAAAAGTAACCGGGACTGGCGTGGGCTCTCAGGGTGATCTCTGTCCCTTCATCATATAACTCCTGAACGGGCTCGAAAGAAACAGTCCCTCCGGCCTCGTCGTTCCGGTTTACGGTGAGACTGTAGGAAGGCAAACACTCTGAGGCAGCCACGCCTGTTCCGGTGATTTTGATGTAATCGACGTTGACCAGGCCATCTACGGAATGGGCTTCGATGCGAATCTTGTTATTTCCTGTAAACAGATCAACTTTCACAGGATCGTTTTCCAGCCAATTGGTCCAGGTGCCGGTGTGCGGAAAATTGACGCTCTCGATAATGGTCACGCCATTGATCTTGAGTCTCGCCGGCCTGTCGCCGCTGCCGCCGCCATTGCCGTATCGCCAGGTGATGGAAACCGTTCCCGGCGAAACGGCTTTTACATTCCAGCTCATGCTTTTGCCAACACCCCGATCCGTATCTGCGTAGCCGCTTCCGGTATAGCCGGCAACGCTGGTCATCACGGCGCCGTCCACCGAGCAGAATCCGGTTTCGTTCTCCTGGATGATCACTTCCTGGGCGATCAAAGGAGTTGTGGCCAAGGTAAAAAGAACGATAAGCAAAAGGATTTTTATCATAAATCCAATCCAACGTGACTGGTAG
This sequence comes from Candidatus Zhuqueibacterota bacterium RBG_16_48_16, assembly GCA_001771235.1. GTDB lineage: Bacteria > Zhuqueibacterota > Zhuqueibacteria > Residuimicrobiales > Sediminimicrobiaceae > Sediminimicrobium. Next base: position 2,484 of record METF01000237.1, on the reverse strand, counting down.
AACGATTCCCAACTTGTATTGCAATGGTTGTAACCCTGACAGGGTTCGGAACCCTGTCAGGGTTTGCTATATTAATTAGAAAACCCTCTACTAGGATTCAACCCAAGCTGGCAACGGAGCCCCCGTTGCCGCTGAATAGAGGGTTTCGGGCGAAACATCCACTCCGTCTTTCCATGCGATAATTCCCAATTCTTCGTTTACGGCGAAATTTTTGAAATACTCAATATCCTTAAAACGATCAAAAATTCCGCCTTTTTCGAGATATTTCGAAAAATCGACCACTCCTTTCTTACCATCATCAAAAGTTATCTCGATGTTATAATGATCGATATATGTCGCCGAAATTATATCCGGTATCATGTATAAACCTCCTTTATTTCAATGGTTCTATCTTTTGAAGCGGCTGGTTATCTCTTGCCAGTTCCCAATTGCGCAGCAACTCATCCTTGTGCTGAGATGCCCACTCCATGACAAGTCCCAGTGCACGAGGTGGGAATCTCCCGTCCAGAATTCGCAAGCTGTCAATCTCGATGGCAACTTTTTCCTTGCCATAGCGGGCATGAAAATGCGGCGGATTATGTTCATCGAAGAACATGGCGATTATGATTCCCAAAAAACGGCTAATTTCGGGCATGCTAGTCCTCTTTAACTTATGCTGAATGCACTAATTGACCATAGTTAAGCTAATCCAACTTGGCCGGTTCAAGTTTTGGTACAAGAAGATGGATAATTAACAATGCCACAAGATAAACTACAGCGGCAATAACGAACATCACTTCATAACTCCCGGTGTTTTGCCTTAGCCACCCTGCTCCAAGGTTCATAAAAACCCCACCCATTGCGCCTGCAAAGCCGCCGATTCCAACAACAGACCCTACTGCTTTCCTTGGAAACATATCGGATGTTGTGGTAAAAATATTGGCAGAAAATCCCTGATGCGCTGCTGTAGCAATTCCAATCAAGAACACAGCAATCCATTTCCCTTCAACGTGCGGTGCCATGGCTACCGGCAGAATTAATAGAGCACACACAAGCATAGCCGTTTTACGTGCAGCATTAACAGACCAGTTGCGCTTCAGCAAAAACCCACTCAGCCACCCGCCTGTAACTGATCCTACATCAGCAAGAAGGTATACGGTAACCATCGGCAGTCCAATCGTGCTCAAACTTACTCCGAAACGATCATACATAAACAATGGAAACCAGAAAAGGTAAAACCACCAGATAGCGTCGGTTAGAAATTTTCCGGAAGCAAAAGCCCATGTTTGCCGCAATGGAATAAGACGAAGCCATGGAATCTTTGCCGGAGGATCCGGTGGATCACTTTCAATATGTGCCAACTCTGTCTTCGACAATCGTGGGTGTTCAGCAGGGCGGCGATATGTTGGCCACCAAAATACAATCCAAATCATGCCTGCCAGACCGGTAATCAAGAATGCCGATTGCCAGCCCCAATTCAGTGCAAGCCATGGAACCAATAAAGGGGCAAGAATTGCACCGACATTAGAGCCTGCGTTGAATATTCCGGTAGCCAGCGCCCGTTCTTTTTGGGGAAACCACTCGGCAACTGTTTTAATAGCAGCAGGAAAGTTGCCGGATTCTCCAATGCCCAGTCCAAAACGAGCCAAACCAAAACCAAACGCCGAACGCGCCAAAGCATGAGCCGCGGCAGCAATCGACCATACACCCAAGTAAAGAGAATAACCGAGCCTTGAACCGATTCGGTCAATAAACCATCCGGCAAAAAGAAATCCAATTGCATACGCAAGCGTAAAGGCAGAACTAATAATGCCGTACTCTTGATCTGTCCAGCCAATTTCATCTCTAAGTAATGGCGCCAGAACTCCCATTACCGACCGATCCACATAGTTGACGGTTGTGGCGAAGAATAATAATGCACAAATTACCCAACGATATTGGCCAATCTTACCTTTAGCAGGCTCCTGAGTTGATGGATGATTCAAGTCCATGTTAGCTCCCATAGTTTTTTCCTTTCTTCTCTGTCTGTTCGTGGTTTCTTTTGCACTTCAACAGCTATGGTTTTACATATTCTGCATAAGCCGCTTTATAAGCACCCTTTACCGTGCCAGCCAGCCGCCGTCAACGGCTATCGTGTAGCCTTGCATATAGGACGCAGCCTCGGAAGCCAGGAACACAACCGCTCCCTGCAGGTCTTCGGGCTCGCCCCAGCGCCCGGCGGGAATCCGCTCCAATATAGCCTTACTCCGAGTCGGATCGGCGCGCAGCGGTGCGGTATTGTCCGTGGCCATATAGCCCGGCGCAATCGCATTGACGTTGATCTGGTGCGGCGCCAGCTCATTGGCCAGCAGGCGGGTCAGGCCCATCACCGCGCTTTTGGAGGCGGTGTAAGAAGGCACCAGAATCCCGCCCTGGAAGGAAAGCATGGAAGCGACGTTGACGATTTTTCCGCCCCGTCCTTGTTGCACCATGATTTTTGCCGCTGCCTGGCTGAGAAAAAACAGC
>METF01000236.1:8378-19259 GCA_001771235.1 Candidatus Zhuqueibacterota bacterium RBG_16_48_16 | reverse complement strand
AGAAACCTCCTTACTTGTAAAGCTAAAGGAGCAGGCTCATTCTAACCTAACAGACCTTTGTGTAAAGATAAGTGTAGGCCTTAAAACAACAGCCGATAACGTTTTTATCAAACAAATGACTCAGAGATTCATAAAAAAACAGGGCTTGGAAGAAAAACTTATCTTTCCATTATTAGAAAGCCATAATGTCGAACGCTGGTCCTGTAATTGGAATGCGGAGAAGGATCTATATGTGCTTTACCCGCACATTGAACGAGACGGCAAAGTAATGCCAGTGGATCTTGATGACTTTCCACGAGTAAAGTCCTACCTTGAGTCATTTCGACAGCAACTCGAATCTCGGAACTATCTAAAGGAAAGTCAAAGGCGATGGTATGAGATATGGGTGCACCAATCCCCCAGCGATTTCAACCAGCGGAAAATAGTAACCCCGGACATTTCTATCGCGAACCGGTTTGCCATCGACGAAAAAGGCCTTTTTGTTAATGGGACTTGTTTTTACCTCATTCTTAAGGATCAATCTGACAGAAATTACTATTCTATTCTTGGTCTGCTTAATTCAAAACTCATGGACTATTTTCATAAAATTACCAGCGGAAATTCCCTGTATGCCAAACGCTTCCGGTATTGGACTTCTTACCTGAACAGCTACCCTATACCAAAGGAGTTATTTGCGCCCGATTCAACAACTGCAGCTATATTAATAGAAAATGTTTCTAAATTGCTTAATCATCCCACCGAAAAAGAGATTGTCGAGAGAGAAAAATATAATGATCGGCTTTGTTATAAACTTTTCAACTTGACGGAAAGCGAGATTCTTGAAATCGAAAAAACTCTGTCCGTTTTGGGCTCCGAGTGCAGCTAAAAGGAATGTTGCGCGATGAAATCCAAAAAGGCCCTTCTCGCAAAAGCAATTCAAAAGAAGAACATCAAGGGAAAATGATGGTTGGCGAGACCATTTGGCTGACAAAATAAGCGAGTGATTTGAAAGTGCATGAGCACTTTGAAGAAAATCGAGGGCAGAATTCATTAGCGTCGAGGTGATCGGATTGTAGCCATTCCATCTTCATTTCGTGAAGGAAAATGAAAACGAGGAATAAGAAAGAACGCTTTACTGAAAAAGAAGCGTTTTCGACAGCGCTGACCAACTTTGTCAAAGATCTTGGTACCTATGTTTCCGGTGAAGACGGACAATGGACTGTCAAGGGCTTTATAGACATCTACAAGAACATTTACACGATCAGTTCTGACACAAAGATTGTTTCGAAGATCCTTGAAATCCACTTGTTCCCGCGAATTCTCCAATTCGCCCAAGACAACGAGTACTCCATAGTGCTTGCGGAACACCAAAATTGGTATCCCGACCTCAGTTTCGTAAAGCAGACCAATGCGGAAGTCAAATTTGCAGTAGACCTCAAAACCACATACCGTGACCCATACTTTCCGGGTCATGTAAACGGTTTCACACTTGGCAGTCATGGCGCTTATTTCAAGGATCGAACATCCACGAAAAACATTCAGTTCCCCTACTCGGATTACTTTGGCCACTTCTGCTTAGGCATCATCTACAGCAGAACAGACATGAAAGATGTTGATGAGACTGAGGTCATTCAAGCTAGAGAGCTATCAGGGGAAAAGAGCAGAGAAATATCACACCGCTACCGCGTGGCCTCTGTAGACAACCTGCGGTCAATTACCTCGGTCGTCAGAGATTTTCAGTTCTTTGTGTGCGAGAAGTGGCGATTGGCAAGTGATAAGCAAGGCTCCGGCAACACCGCCAACATCGGCTCGATTACGAAAATCGAAGACATCCTCTCTGGCAACGGTGTCTTCGCCAAACTGGGCGAGGAATGGTTTGACGAATATTGGATGAATTACGGGGTCACCACAATGATCAAAAAGGGCACGGCTAAGCCTATTCGATCAATTGAGGATTTTCTGGAATTCAAAGGCGGGAACAAAAGAAAGATCGTCTCCATGAGCACCAAGAAGAAAACTATGAAGGACGAGGAAAATGAGAGTAATCGTCCCGCCAATTAAAAGCCAAGGGATCAAGACCAAACTCGTTCCTTGGATTCAGGCGCTTGTTCCGGCCATTAGCGGACGATGGATTGAGCCCTTTCTTGGAACCGGAGTAGTTGCTTTCAACTCTGGCTTCCGGAAGGCACTCCTCACCGACATCAATCCGCACGTTATCCGCTTCTATCAAGGCATAAAGGATGGCGAGATTACGCCTCGGCGGGTGCGAGACTACCTGCAGAAGGAAGGAGAGCAACTTGAGAAGGCTCCCAATCACGGCTATTCACATTTTCACGCCGTCAGGGATCGCTTTAACACAGCCTATGACCCGCTGGATTTCCTATTCCTCTCTCGGGCGGGTTTCAACGGCATGATGCGCTTTAACCGGAATGGAGAGTGGAATATCCCTTTTTGTCAAAAGCCTAAGCGTTTCTCACAGGCTTACATCACAAAAATCGTGAATCAGGTGCATGACGTTTCATGTCTTATTCAACCAGCATGGATTTTCAGGGTCGATTCATTTGAGAATACGATTAGAGAGGCCGGAACAGACGACATCATCTATTGTGATCCCCCCTACATCGGGCGATATGTGGACTATTACAGCGGTTGGACTAAGGAGGATGAACAGAAACTTTTCGAGCTTTTATCCCGAACGCCTGCTCAGTTCATTCTCTCGACATGGCATCACAATGACTTCCGCGCCAATCCGTTTATAGAATCGCTATGGAGCAAGTTCAATATCATTACGCGCGATCATTTTTATCACTCAGGAGGAAAGATCGAAAACCGGAAATCAATTGTTGAAGCTCTGGTTTTCAATTTCGATGCCAATATTGAAAAGCATAATTACGGAGTGCGCCCCAAGCCTGAGCAATTGATGCTATTTGAGGAGAGAGCAGAGTATATTACCCAACAATTGGATCGAGCGGTTATCTAATCCGCCGATACTTGCCATTATAAAGGACTGACGATTGTTTTCATTTTATAACAGATAAAAACGGATATATGTTTTCCTACGACTCCACCGGCATAAAACTTATCAATCACGACTTTTGGCTCGACGCCCATCGCAAGGTGGAATTCTCATTCGTCTCCCACGGCCATTCCGATCACCTCAAAAATCACGATAAAATCATCGCCACACCGCCGACCATTCAATTTCATGCCATGCGGGCCAGACAAAAAGCGGCTATCCCCCTGACCTTTGGTCAGCCCTTGGCCATGGATGATTACACCCTGGAGCTTTACCCCGCCGGGCACATCCTCGGCTCGGCCATGATTCGCATCGTCAAGGACGGGATATCGCTGCTCTACACCGGTGATTTCAAGCTCAGGGAAAGCCGGACCGCAGAGACGATACAAATTCCACAAAGTGACATACTGATCATGGAATCCACGTTCGGAGACCCGTCGTATGTCAACAAGGCGTCGCCGGAAAGGCTGGAACATGAGCTTTTGTTTTTTGTCGATGAATGCATAAAGTATGGCAAAAGGGCTGTCGTCCTTGCGTATAACCTGGGAAAAGCGCAGGAAGCGATGAAAATATTAGGGGATGCGCGAATGGACGTCAAAGTGCATCCCTCCGCCTGGGAGCTGGCAAAGGTGTATTCACATTTTGGCATCACATTTCACAATTGCTCGCCGTGGGATGGCGACCCTCTGAACACCGGCCAGGTGCTGATCTACCCTCCGCATTTGTGCCGAAACAGAGCCTTTCATTCCATCCCCCTTAAAAGAACCGTCTTTTTATCGGGATGGGCGCTGAATAACGGCGGCAACAGCTCTGCCGATCACTCCATCCCCATCAGCGACCATGCGGATTTTGAGGACTTGCTGCAATTCGTTCAAAAGGTAAATCCGCAAAAGGTTTACACGACGCACGGTTTTGAGCAATTCCCGGCCACTCTACGATCTTGTGGATTCGATGCACAACTGTTAAAAACGTCGGATCAATTTCCCCTGTTCTGAGTCTAATACCGGCTTGTCCGGGGCAGGTGTCTTTGAATATTGAAAAATACATATCTTCGGAGGCGCGGGAAAAAATAAGAAACGCCATTAGTGAGTCCGGCGGCAACGAAGTTTTTCTCGTCGGCTATACCGAAGAAGACCTGGTCGTGCATGAGGTGGACGTCGTTGCGCGAGGTAATAAAATTGCCGTGCCCGCCGTTGTAAATAAAGCCCGCGACGCGGATGTGGTGATTCACAACCATCCGTCCGCTGCGCTGACTCCCTCCGGTCCCGACCTCGCAATCGCCTCCCATCTGGACACTTTCAGCGTCGGCTTTTACATCGTCGACAATGCGGCGAACGACATTTACGTGGTGGTGGAGCCTTTTTCCCGGGAGGAAGTCACCCCCCTGGACGAGTCCAAAATAGAAGAGCTGCTGCGCCCGGGCGGGGCCATCAGCAAGCATTTGAAAGGCTATGAAGAGAGGGGACAACAAATCGACATGGTGTCGGCGGTGTGCCAGGCATTCAACCAGGACAAAGTGGCGACCATCGAAGCGGGCACCGGCACCGGAAAAACCATGGCCTACCTCCTGCCGGCGATTTACTGGTCGCTGAAGAATAGGGAGCGGGTTGTCATTTCCACGAATACCATAAACCTGCAGGAGCAACTGGTTCACAAAGACATTCCTTTATTACAAAAAGCGCTCAATGAAAAATTCGATGCCGTTCTGGTCAAGGGGCGGAGTAATTACGTCTGCCTTCGCAAGGTCGATGACGTGGCATCCGAGCTCGACCTGCATGCCGATGAAGATGCGGAACGGGACGAATTGAAGCAGTTGATCGGCTGGGCAAAAAATTCCAATGATGGCAGCAAAGCAGATCTGGCGACGATCCCATCCGCAAACGTGTGGGAGAAAATCGCCGCCGAAAGCGATACCTGCACGCGCAGTAAATGCCGCCATTTTCGAGCGTGCTTTGTGAACAAGGCGCGCCGAAAGGCGTCCCGCGCCCATATACTCGTCGTCAATCATCACCTCTTGTTTGCGGATTTAGCGCTCAAATATCAAACAGAGTCGTTCGACGACACGGCGGTTCTGCCTCCTTATCATCGCATTATTTTCGACGAAGCGCATCATATCGAGGATGTGGCGACCAATTATTTCGGAAGCAGCATAACCGGCATGGGCATCGTTCGCATGCTGAACAAGCTGTTCTACGTCAAAAAGAGCATCCCGAAAGGCCTGTTGACAAACATTAACCGCCAGCTTCAGCGGCAGCGAGCGCTGGTACCGAAAGACCTGTTCGACAAAGTCTCGAGGCTGATGGAAGCGGAAATTGTGCCGGATATCCAGTCAATGACGGAAAAAACGCACGACCTGATGGATGTGCTGTTCGACTCGATCAGATCATTGCAGCAGGGTGATGATAAAAAGGAGTACAAGCTTCGTCTCTTGCCGCACGTCTACGACCGGTTATTCATTGGCGGCGATCTTGCAGATGCTTTCAAAGATTATACGATGTCGCTTAAAAGCCTGGGCCACCTCGTTTATCGTATGCTGGAACAGCTCATCGTCATTCAAGCCCTGGCGAAAGCGGATTGGTCTTCCCTGCTGATCGAAATCAAGGCCCAGGCCGAGCGCGTCGCCGCAGCAGCCGACACCATTGAAGATGTCTTGTTTCAACAGGATGAGAATCACATCCGCTGGCTGGAAGCAAAGGAAGGGTACAAGAGCAGGCATATCATCCGGTTTAAAAGCTCTCCCCTCGATGTCAGCGGCATGATGGTCAACGCCGTGTTTGAGCCGTTTGGCACGGTTTTGCTCACGTCGGCGACATTGACGGTGAACAATCAATTCAATTTCTTAAATCAGCGAATCGGCCTGGAAAAGCTGAGCAGCAGCCGTCGAACGGAGCTCATTTTGCCGGCGCCGTTCGATTACCAGAAACAGGTCATAATGGCCATGCCCAGTGACATTCCGGATCCCCGCCACCCCACTTTTGCGCAAGAAGTCAGCAAGCTTATTTTTCGTGCGGTAACCATCTCGGACGGCAGGGCGTTCATATTATTCACCTCCTATGGACTGTTGAACCTGGTGTACGGCAACCTGTTCGAGTCCCTGAACATGCTTGGCCTGACGCCGCTCAAGCAAGGCTCGGCCAACAGGCATGAGCTGCTGAAAACATTTCGCAAGGACAAAAAATCCGTTTTATTTGCCACCGATAGTTTTTGGGAAGGAGTCGATGTGGAAGGAGATGCGCTCGAGTCGGTGATCATTCCCAAATTGCCCTTCAAGGTGCCGGACGAGCCGATCATCGAGGCGCGCTATGAAGCCATCGAGCGGCAGGGCGGCAACGCTTTTATGGATTATGCCGTACCCATGGCTGTCTTAAAGTTAAAACAGGGATTCGGCCGGCTGGTTCGCCGCAAAACCGACCGGGGATGCGTCATCATTTTCGACAGCCGGATCACCCAAAAAGCTTATGGAAAGACCTTTCTCCGCTCCCTGCCGGAATGCCACACAGCCACCGGAAACCGGGAAAAAGTGTTCGACGAGCTGAAGGATTTTTTCGCCAGGCCCCGCCTTTTCACTGAGTCATAAAGACTACACCTGTCACATATTTTGCCCATAGGGATATTTCCGGTCTCGTCATTTGGGCATTGTTAATATATTTGTCAATTGCCTTTCTATGGCTAGGAAGCGAGTCTGTATCACAGTAGAACATCCCGGACGCAAAAAAGCGACTTTTGTTTATATTACGGTTGCTGCTTTTTTCACATCCATTTATAAGGTCGCGGTTCTGCTTCGCGCAGGGAGTTTCTCCAGGCACATACAACGATGTCGATAGAGGCGCGAACGTCCTCAATGAATTACATTTTGGTATATGATTTGCACGGGTTGTTGTGAAGAATCCAAGTTAAACTTGCCAAGCTGGAGAGAGGAGAAAAGAAATGAAAAAAGGTGTAATTATTCACGTATTCGCCTGTGTTGTTTTTTTGTCAATGGCATCGAATGCTCTGTCGCAACCTCCGCAGGGCTATCAAATCGATATCGGGGGCGGGACATTTTCGCTCAACTCCGATAACATGGCCGGCAAATCCGGCTTTCATGCGGATGCCGTTTTGGAAAAATTCGTTTCGAACAACACCAGTCTTGCGCTGGCGGGCGGAATAGCAAAACAAGATTTCGATCCAGGCGGTAATACCATATCGACGGATTTCACCTACGCCTCTTTGCAGACGCGGTATTATCCTTTTCCGGCCAACGGAATATCCCCCTTTGCCTACCTGGGAGCCGGCGGCATCAATTTTTCCCTTGCCGGAGGACCACGATACTGGGATCTTTTGGGCAGTATGGGCGCCGGAGTCGATATGGCGCTCACTCCTGCTTTCAAATTATCCCTTTCCGCAGGCTATCACTTGACCACGGGCGATGACTTTGATGGCTACGTCGATAACAAAAAAGACAGCTTTGTCACGCTCAGGGCGGGTCTGGCTCTCAACCTGTCGAAGAATGCCGGAGGCTACACCGATCTGTCTGGTCAAGCGGCAACGGCTGAACAGGTCGAATATTCAGTCCTGGAAAAGAAAGTGGACAGCGAACAGGCCGACGCGGCCAAAAGGATCGAGTATTTGAATTCCCTGAGGCAACGGGTGAAAAACCTGCAACAGCAACTGCTATCCTACGAAGCCACCAAAACGGAATTACAAAATGCCATCGTCTCCAGCGACGAGATGATAAAAAAGCTGGAACAGGAGCTCATGAAAAGGAACCGTCAATAGCGGCACGACACTGTTTTTTTCTTTCCATGATCTCTTGTTTCGAAATACTGCTTGAATCGCTCTGACGAATTTTTTCATTGCAACGTCTCTCTTGTTCAGCCGCCGTGGGGCGGACAAGCTCCTCAAAGCGAGCTCTCAAAATGTACTGGCTTGCGTCGAGGATCCGTATGTTATGTAGCAGAAAAGCCCGCGAAAGTGATGGTCTCACGTCTCGCGGGCTTTTTTCTATTCTGGGGAAACTGGGTAACCAATTACAGGGTAATCTGGCTGCTTTTTTAACACCCTCTCAAGAAGCAGGATCAAAACGAAGTGGCTTGAGTTGCACTCACTCAAGACACTCTAATTACTCCAGGCACTCAAGTCACTCTATTAGAACATTCTTAATGATTTTGTCTTTAATTATTTTGACTCTTTTTGTAAAGACTAAGTAATTTGATTTCCTGGGATCGGTTACCTTTACAAAAATTCACTAGTAGATATCGCCCTTACAATGGCGTACACAAGAGTGTACCTGAAAGTACAATTAGGGAATTGTTATAAAACAGCGACGGCCGTGACGAGGCAGTATTTGTCTGTATTTCAGCGTGTTATCTCTTCCCTCCGGTGATGCCCTATTTGTGGCATGGGCATTGCGATACCGCCGGTGACATTGCCAAAAAATTCTCCCAACTCATCATAAAACTCATCAACCGATCATGAAAAAAATAATCCTCCATATTTTTCTCCTTTCACTTTTATACCCGACGTTTGCACTTACCCAGGGCGGGCAAAATACCGATAACGAAAACGGTCGTATCCGCCAGGTTTACGAGCAGCTCAATGTTGCCAAGGATTTGCTCAATGCCTTTCCGGATCGGCGAGCTGAGGAGTGGATCAAACAGGCCGAACAGCTCTTAGGGGAAGCTTCGACCTTGCTGGCAGGCAGGCACAGGAGCCTGGCCATGGCCAAGATCAACACCGCCAATGCCTTGCTGCAACAGGCTATAAATGAGCTTTCGATTACGCCCCTGGAAAGACTTCAGGATCAGGTTGAGGAGCTCATCAGGCGGGCGGAACAGACCGTCGCTGGCAGCGGATCGAAAGAAGCGGAGCGGCTGATTAAAAACGCAAAGGAAAATTGCGGCCAGGGGATGAGTGCCTTTAAAAACAACAACTATCGCAAATCCATGGAGCACTACCGGGTAGCAAAGTTTTTGCTGGAAAAGGCGCTCAATATCGCACAAGGCCCGCAGGGGGATATCAACGAGCGGATCGAGATCGAGAAAAACCGCTTTGAAGAATTATTGAACAGGGCCGAAAAAGCGGCCGCCACCTGTCAAAAGCAAAATGCGCAGCGGCTGCTGCAGCAGGCCCGGCAGCAGTACCAAAACACCAGGGAAGCCGTCAACCGCGGGGATTTCAAATTCGCCCTGTCGCTCTATTACAATGCAACAAGATTATTATTACGGGTGATCGACATTTGTGAGGGCCGGTTTGTGAGTGACCAGGATCAGATGACGGAAGAGCTGGAAATGCTCGGCGAGCTTTTAGCCGCAGCCCGGGAGCAGGCCTCGACAGCCCAGGGTCAGAGAAATGTCATGTTGTTCAACAGGGCGAATCGACTTTACCACGAAGCCGAGGAATCCATCCGCCAGGGCAAATATGTCGTTGCCCGGCGCCAAATCGATCTGGCCCGCAATTTAACCAGCCGAATGCCAATGGCTGGTGGCAGAATCGACATTCGCGACAGGGCCTATCAGGAGCTGGAGCGATTAAAAACGGACATCGAACGTTTTTCCGGTGAAAACCAATTCGGCGCGACGCCCCATGCAAAGGCCATGCTTCAGGCAGCAGAACACAGCGTGAAAGATGCTGAAAGATACCTGGAGTCGGGCCGAACGGGCATAGCCCTGCAAGCGATCCTGGCCGGAAACCGCTTTGTCTCTGCGCTGCAAGCACCGTCACCTATTGATCCCGCAACAAACTTGGAAAAACTTTCGGCCGACCTCGACCGGTTGAAAAGTGAAATCGAATCCCTTCAAAATGACGAGCAGCTCGCTCCCGAAGCCAAAGAGCTCCTGGAAGCAGCGGAACAAATGGTTTCGCGCGCCCAACAGTCGTTAGACGACAATGAGCTTGAATTGGCAGGTGAATACATAAAGCTGGGATTTAACCTCGTACAAAAAAGCAAAGAATAATCCGTAAAATCAAATTATTGTGGCCAGGCCAGGAAGTAACAAGAGGCCGCTCAATGCCAAAAGGAGGTGATGTCTGCTGAATGAACAACATCGCGTAAACAAAAAACCCCGCCACACAGCTTTGCCCTCATCGCGTCGGCTATGAACACGGAAGGTAAGCCATGACGGGGTTACGATTTGTCGGACGGCCTCCGCGAATATCCGACCGCTTGAAAATAGCAGGAGGGATATCCGCAAGCAGGTGAAATGTAACCGAACCACCATAGAAAATCAATCTAAATTAACAAGAGAGGTAAAAGATGTCAGGACATAAACCATTATTGATGACGGCACTTTTATGTGCCCTTTTCATGTCGAGCGCCAGCTATGGTTATCACATTCTCGTTCGACCCCAGGAAGCCATCATAGAGCCTGGCGCGGGACAACAATTCGAAGCGCAAGCCTACAATGAGGACAATACGCCGGTCGCTGTCACAGGATATGAGTGGCAGCTTGTGCCGGAAGAATTGGGAACCGTTTCGGAAGACGGTTATTTTATCGCCGGGGAAAATCCGAGCCGCGGGGAAATTCTTGCGACAGCTTTTATAGGAGGAGAACGATATGCCGGAACCGCCAAAATAACGGTTGGCGCCCCGGAGGAAGAAACAATAAAAATCATCGTCGAGCCGGAAACAGCTATTGTGCCGCCGCTCGGCCACGTCTCTTTTAAAGCGATTGCCGTCAGCCGGGAAGGCGTTTCTTTAAGAGTCAGATCGACAAGATGGTTTATCGAACCCGGCAAGCTGGGAAACATCGGCAATAAAGGTGTGTTCACGGCTGGCGCCCATATAGGTGAAGGACGGGTCACGGCGGTCGTCGAGATCGACAACCAGCTCTATCGAGGCTCAGCCACGGTCACCGTCAGCACGCCGGCGACGGCAGCCATTGCCGGACAGGTTAGGGACGAAGCGG
>METF01000236.1:2366-8336 GCA_001771235.1 Candidatus Zhuqueibacterota bacterium RBG_16_48_16 | reverse complement strand
ACAGGCCGGCATGGAGAAAAACCGTCTCCAGCGATCAAGATGGCAGATACCTGATCGCCAATCTCATCGCCGGGGATTATATCGTCCGGGCGGAACAAAGCGGCTACATTTCCGAATATTACGACGGCGCCATGTATTTACGGGAAGCCACGCCGGTCACATTGGCCGAACAGGATACGCTTGAAAATATCGACTTTGAGCTTGGAGCGGGCGCGACCATTTCCGGCACAGTGACGGCTGATAGCAGCGGCGAGCCTTTGAACGGCGCCCATGTTGTGGCCGTACTGCGCGTCGATCCGCGGCTCAGCTTCCACGCTCTCACGGACGAAAACGGCGTCTATTCCCTTGCGGGTTTGCCCACCGGCTCCTATTTGCTGCACGCCAATTCGCCCGGATACGTGCAAGAGTTTTACGACAACACAAAAGAACCGGAAGATGCCACGCTGGTCGAAGCCCAGGCACCGCAGGAGACAAGCGGTATAGACTTTAGCCTGGCGTCGAGCAGCGCCATAACCGGCATTGTTACGGCTGAAGACGGCACGCCCATAGCCGACGCACAGGTGGCCGTTGCTGCGTTACTAAGCACATCTCACGGCGGTCATCACCGCTTTATGCACCGTACCCGCACCGATGAAAACGGCGGGTATATCATCCAGGTGAGACCCGGCATATACATCATCCACGCCGAGGCCGAGGAATACGCCGGCGAGTGGTACGAAAACGCATCGGAGCCACTGTCCGCTACGGCTGTGACGGTCGCAGAAAATGAGCATTCGCTGGTGAATTTTGAGCTGGCAGCACTGGGCAGCATATCCGGCCTGGTCTCCGACGAAGCAACGGGCGATCCTGTCCCTGGCGCGCTGGTCAAAGCGTTTTCGGAAAGAAGACAATCCAAAAGAGCATTTCGCGCTGTAACGGATGAAAACGGGGTTTATGCTTTTGCCGGTTTGCCGCAGGGCGATTATATCGTCGCCGCTGTTGCGGAAGGATATTTACCGGAATTTTACCAGGAAGCCGATTCGATTCTTAACGCAACCCTTGTCACGGTAGAGAACGGCGTGGAAATCCAGGAAATCGACTTTACCCTGGAAAAGGGCGGCACGGTTCGCGGCACCGTTACGGCTGAAGAATCGGGCGCTGCGATTGCCAATGCCGTCGTTCATCTCGTCCTTGGAAACGGACATACGAAAAGAAGTGAAAAGACCGATGAAAACGGCGTTTATGAATTTAGCGGCTTGAAAAACGGCACCTATTATGCCCTGGCCGATGCCAGGGGCTACCTGCGAGAATGGTACCTGAACGCAACCGCCAAAAATGAGGCGACGCCCATCGAAGTGACAACATCGAGCACCGTGGAAGGCATTGATTTCACTTTGACACCCATCGACCAGTCGGGCACAGTTATTTCAGGAACCGTGACGGACGACTCGACCGGGCTGCCGATTGCAGGCGCCACAGTGTCCGTCATGCCGTTGACATTCGCCAGGCCGAAAAGAACGATCACCGGTGCGGACGGCACTTTCGAGCTGAACCTGCAGTCGGGGGTCTATATCGCCGTGTGTACGGCCCAGGGCTACGTGGGTGAATTCTATGACAATGCTTTTCGCTGGTTTAACGCGCAGCCGATTACGGTCGTCAAAGACCAGGTGACCGAGGGCATTGATTTCGTACTCACACCGCAGCAGGAAGGTGCCTATATGATTGCCGGCGCTGTTTTGGACGCATCCGGCGCTCCTGTCGGCGGCGCGCTGATTACCGCCGAGCAGCAAGGCGAAGTCATGGCCGCCACCGTGAGCGAAGATGATGGCTTGTATGAGATGATCTCTTTGCCGGCAGGCGATTATAAAGTCTCCGCTTCGGTATGCGGATTCGAAAACGGCTATGTCAACGGCGCTTCGCCGGAGACGGCTGCGGACGTCAGCGTGGGATCCGGCGCGAATGTTTACGATGCAACGATCACCATGGCCAAGAGCACAACCGATGCGGCAAGCGAAACCTCGATTCCCGTGCAATTCGACCTGGAGCAAAACTATCCCAATCCGTTCAACCCGGTGACGGAAATCGGATTCTCTATTGCCCAGCCGTCTGACGTCCGTCTGGCGGTTTATAACATCCTCGGCAAGGAAGTGAAGACGCTGGCCAACGGCTTTCGGAAATCCGGAGTCTACACCGTCAGATGGGACGGCACGGATAACAACGGCGTGAAACTGGCCAGCGGCATTTATATCTACCTGCTCGAGTCCCGGCACAACGGCGAGTCTCAGCTCCGCACCCGCCGGATGATGATGCTGCGATAAAAGACGGTATTACCAGATAGAGAGTGTCTGAACGATGACAACTTGATTTGAAATTTTTCTGTCATTGCGAGGCGTTTTTTGCCGAAGCAATCTCCTGAGACGTAGGGATTGCTTCGTCGTTCGTTCCTCTCTCCTCGCAATGACATCGCAAGAGTTCTCGCTCAAGCCGTAATTACTTCAACAAGCGTGGCAGAGATCGTTTCTGCCGCGCTGTTTTTTCATCAAACGATACTACGAGTACAACGAAACTTTTATGTCAATTCCTCAAGGAATGGCTTATGGTACGTCGGACGCGTCGTTGCAATAGACCGAATACCATCTACCGTGTCCGTAATTCGGTGTGACTGTCATTCTCTTGAGAATCGTTGTCATTGTGTAATCGCACCCGATGTAGCGGCATTTTTTGGGAGAACTTATAAAATCCGTTTGCGTTTTTTTCAATTTGTGCACGCTTGACAAAGATTCCTCAAGGAATGACACCCTCTTTTTAGTAAACGGAATAGATAGATTGTTATTCGACTCTAAACTTTCGCTCTAGTTCTACTTTTACAACCTTTGAAAAAGGCGTGATGAGCATCGTATCTCCAGGATTGTCTATAGCTGCGATAATGTGGCTATCGATGTTGAGCGTTTCCCCTTTCACCTCAACAAAAGTCGGGGCGCAACAAAATCCTCCCGACAGCCTGAGCCTTGCTTCTGACGATCAAAAAGTCATTTACGAAATAGCCTTTAGCAGGCTCCGGCGTCTTGTGCTGGATATTGAAAAAGAAAACGGGAAACTGCCGACAAGCGAAATAATGATCGATATCATTGCCGAGGCAAAACAATGTGCCGAAAACGGCGACTATGACATCGCCACAGAATACGCAGACTATGCCATCGACCTGCTAAGTTTTGCCACAGATGCAGAGAGCATGGATTTCCCGACGGATGGAACGGCCAAAGCTGCCACCGGCCCGCAGGTGGACTATGAAGCTTTTTGGGGCGCCGATCTGTGGCAACAAAAATTCGGGATCGCCTTTGACGACACGGACAGCACTCTCTTCGAGAGCGAAGGGAATCCCTTTGCGGGATTTCGCCTTTTCCTCAAAAGCCTTTTAACCGCCAACTCGACAACCCAGGGGGCCGTCGAAGGGAAATTGAGCAACCAGTACAACACCCTCCAGGCGAATATCGACCATGAAATCCGACATTCCCCGAGCCTGAATTCCTACCTGAGAAACCGTTTTGAGGCCACGGACTATAAAAGAAACGACGAGCTGCAATACGTTTATGACCGCCTGATTGTCGGAGGCGCTCTAAAAACAGGTGAAAGAAGCTCGATTGAGCTGGAGGACGAGCTGCAAGTGCGCAACTATGCCGTTGAATCGAATTTTTTTCAGGATTTTCTGCAAAACGAGATCAAGGCCAGGCTCGGCTTTGCCTTTTATGGCCCGGGGCGATTTGATCTTTTGTACAAATTACGTCAAAGGAAATACGGTTCCCTGCCGGATAAAAATTATGGCGAACACATTTTTGAAGCCGATTACTGGCCCCTGTCTTTGAGCAAATCATCCCTATACGCGAGGGTGCAGGGAAGAATTCGCAGCTATCAAAATGGCTATGTCGATTCGCTCTTTACCAATGATTTCCGGGAAATTTATGGCGAGCTTATTTTCCGGGAAAACCTGTCTGACCGGTTCGGCCTGCGGCTGGAAGCGGAGGTGGAGTCCCGGCACTATCAATACTTTTCAACGGTTACGCCCGACTACTCTGACGTGACAGTTTTTCCTTCTTTTTCGCTAAGCCCGGGCACGACCTGGTCGATCAATTTAGGCTACCGTTATCGCAATCGCATCCACAGGCTCGAAGGCGATAATGAAAGCTCGGTCGAAATTGAAGATTATTTTTCACACGGCCCGTTTCTGTCGATTGATATTTTTACATTCGGCGGATTTATGGCGAGCATCTCCAACACTTTTGAATTTCGACGCTATCCCAATGCACCGGCGGAAAACGGCACCGGCCTGTCCCTCTATTCGAACCGCAACATAAACTCCCTCTTTCTCTTCCTCACCTGGAACCTTACCGATCACTGGCAGCTCAATGTGTTCAGCTCCATCGATCACAATGACGACCGCAACCTGGAAGGTTCCGACTCCCGCTCCAACCTGGTCAATGTGGAGCTTTCGTTCAGATTTTAGCTGAATAAAATCCGCTTGATTAGGTAAAATTTTATTCTTATCCTTTCCTCATTATCACTCGCCATAAATCCGGATTCAATATAAGGTGCAGAAATGAACGAAAGAAAAAAAGGTTTTATCATTGGATTTATCGTCATCGGCATCGGCCTGCTCTCTCTGGTATCACGATTCGTAGATGGCGGCGGATTCAAACACATCATTGCCGCCGGAATTTGTTTTGTGATCGGCTACCTTTTTACCCACAGCTATACCAAAGACAAACGGCGGTGGTGGGCGCTGATCGTCTCACTCTTGCTTTATTTCATCGGCTTCCTTTTTGTCGCCGATTTGGTTATAGATTTTCCGGACGACCTGGCCGGTGCGTTGTTCCTCTGGCTGGGTTCGGCCGTCTTTGCCTATGTTTACAAGAAGAATTCGAACAACTGGTGGGCTATTATTCCGTCCGGAATTTTATTCACCCTGGGCTCGATCGTGATCCTGGATGTCACACGATTGCTGAGAACCGACCAGGAAGGCATCGTCTTTCTGCTGGGGGTGAGCCTGACATTTTTCTACCTCCGGAGCCAAAGCTCTGAAAAGCGTGTTTTCCGCTGGGCGAAATACGTCGGCGCCATTCTCCTCCTGCTCGCTTTACTGGTATATACGGAAAGTGAGCCGTGGCTTGGCACTGAAGTGGTATTTGCACTTTTACTCATCGTCGCCGGGGCTTATGTCATTGTCAGACACAGGCGGAAAAAGGTAGCTGGTCACCAGGTGCGCGGGAGCAAGTAATAACGAAAGGATAACAGGGTATGCGCTCAATAAATAGTGGAAAAATCGCTGATTATAGATCAAAAAGGTATTCCTGCATGGCTGCATGCAGCCATGCAGTCATGCAACCATGCGTTTAGCAATTAATTGAGAATTGCCATGCATTTTAAACGTGCCATAAAATATTGAGCGGATACATAACAGAATAGGCAGGTTTTTGGCAAGCGGGTAGTAATTCTGTTGTTGTATTTAAGCGGAGGGTAATTATGGAATCAACAAAAATTGTACCGTTCAAAGGAAAGAAAATCCGCAAAACCATCTTTGAGAACGAATGGTGGTTTGTTGTTGAAGATGTTGTTTTTGTGCTGACTGATTCGAGTGATCCCAAACAATACATTCAAAGAATGAGGCAGCGTGATCCTGAGCTTAGAAAAGGGTGGGTACAAATTGTACATACCCTTGAAGTGACAACAGAAGGCGGTAGTCAAAAAATGAACTGCGCTAATACCGAGGGTATCTTTCGTATCATCCAATCGATCCCCTCTCCCAAAGCAGAACCCTTTAAGCGCTGGCTGGCAAAAGTTGGTTATGAACGGGTGCAGGAAATTGAAGATCCCGAGCTGGCTACAAAAAGAACGCGACTACTGTATACATTAAAAGGCTATCCTGAAGATTGGATCGAAAAGAGGATGCGCGGCATTGCGATCGGGAAGAATTAACGGATGAATGGCAACAGCGTG
>METF01000236.1:2060-2284 GCA_001771235.1 Candidatus Zhuqueibacterota bacterium RBG_16_48_16 | reverse complement strand
TTGCCTGTAAAGTTAATCTATTATGCAGCTTCGATAAATCAGAAAGATGCTTTGCACAGAGAAAAGTATTTAAAAACTTCGTGGGGCAAGCGTTATATAAAAACCAGATTAAAAAATTATCTAACGGGGTAAAAGAGGATGCGCGGCATTGCGATTCGGGAAGAACTGACGGATGAATGGCAACAGCGTGGCGCTAATGAACAGAAGGACTATGAAATATTGAC
>METF01000236.1:0-1956 GCA_001771235.1 Candidatus Zhuqueibacterota bacterium RBG_16_48_16 | reverse complement strand
ATTTTTACGATGCTCAGCGAGCGTGCCACCACCGAGATACACCGTACCGAGGATTCACAAGGCGTCCCAAAACTCAAAGAGGATGCCAGGACCGGGGGTGAGATCGCAGGGAATGCCCGGAAGCAGCTTGAAAAAAAGCTCGGCAAGTCGATTGTCTCCAAAAAAAACTTTATTCAAAACTCTAAGAATGACCGGACATTGCCTGAAAAAGGGAAATAATCAAGGATTGTGGAGAACCTCAGCAAATTGAATTCACTACCGATAGGAGAGACGAATACCACAGGGCAATTACTGCTTCTGCAAACATATTTCAAAACCAATCACCTGTCGGTGAGGTGTCAATCGCTTGGCGATTATATGGAGAGTAGCATAAGATGATAAAACGTATAGTCAAAATCAAAAACTGTCCATCCTTTGTTGATTTTAAACCTGCAAACGATTTGCCAAATTTTGCAAAATACAATCTGATTTATGGTTGGAACGGGTCTGGGAAAACATGCTTTTCTCGTGTTCTTAAATCGTTTGAAATGGGTAAAAATTATTATGACCATCCTGAGAGACAACCAGAATTTGAATTTAAACTGGATAATGAGACATCTATTAGGCACAACGACTTAGATGCGTTTAAAAGCGTTCGTGTTTTCAACAAAGATTTTATAGATGAAAGTGTATTTGGCAGTGGAGGTCCTAAGCCCATTTTCTTTCTCGGTAAAGAAAGCAAAGAAGACAAAGAAAGAATTGATGCTATTGAGAAAGAACTTGACAAACTAAGACCAATATTTGCAGCCAAAAATTCGGAGTTAGAAAAAACAAAAAGTAAAAAAGCAAAGAGGCTTCAAGATAAAGCACGAGATATTAAAAACGCACTGACTACAACAAAACAGGACAACTATAGGAATTATGAGCGTCCCAATCTTGACAATGCAATTAAGTATAACTCTGGAATACTCGAAAATCCAGATAAATTGATGTTATCAGAAAACCAACTAACTGATCTTAATAAATCAATCCAGCAAACGAGTAAGAGTAAAATCGCTCCTTTGACAATTCCCAATCTTTATTTGACCGAAGTAGAAAAAAAAGTAGAGGAGATTCTATCACAAACTGTTACATCTCAAGTGATAGAAAATTTGCAAACAGATGAAGTAATTAATAAATGGGTAGAAGAAGGATTACAAATCCACAAAGAAAAATCTCTGAAAGTTTGTGCTTTTTGTGACCAAAAGATTCCAACCGCTCGTTTTAAAGACTTAGAAAATCACTTTAGCGATGAATATCAGATAATGATTCGATCAATACAAAAACTCAAGGATAAATGTGAATCAATAAGACCTAAAGCCAATCTACCTGCACCTTCAAATTTCTATGATGAGTTAGTGAAAAAATATTCAGAGGAAAAGAAAAAAGCAGAAACAGTTATTGAATCATTCAATCATAGTTTGGATGTAATTCTCGCTGTTCTTGAACAAAAAGAACAAAATCCTTTTTCGTCACCATTGTTGGAAATGGCATTACCTGTTGAGGTGAATTCTTTTAAGAAAATCAACGAAATCATTAAAGAGCATAATCAAAAGACAGACGATTTTGAAAATCAAATTAATAAGGACAAGGAAGCGTTAGAGCTTCATTATATTGCCGATTTTTTACCAACCTATAACGAACTGCGCGGAGATATAAAAGATCTGGAAAGAGAATGTACTGATTTAAAAAACACCATCGAAGCGAAAGAAAAGGAAATAAAGACGCTCAGAGAAAAATTGATCACGCATCATATTCCTGCAAAACAGATAAACGACGATCTTGAAGCGTTTTTAGGGCGAAACGACATTCAGTTAAAAGCAACAGAATCCAAAGAAGGTTATATAATAACACGGAATGGTGAGATAGCAAAAAACCTTAGTGAGGGTGAGAAAACCGCTTTGGCTATTGTTTATTTCTTAACCAAAATAAATGAAG